>NZ_JBEXJF010000003.1:0-428142 GCF_040608935.1 Nocardioides sp. NPDC004968 | reverse complement strand
AACCGACACAGGTGGACTGGTAGAGTATACCAAGGCGCTTGAGAGAACTATGCTGAAGGAACTCGGCAATTTACCTCCGTAACTTCGGGATAAGGTCGCGCCCGGGATGGCGCGGCCGGTCGCTCCCGGCCAGCCGCCGACCGCACCGACCGGACCCGACCTGCTGCTGGTCGCCGAGGGCAAGGAGCACCGCTTCCGCCACCCGGTCACGGTGACCATCGGCCGCGCGGCCGACAACTCGGTCGTGCTGGAGGACCAGGGCGTCTCGCGCCAGCACGCCCGGCTGGTGGCCGTCCCTGGCGGCTGGACCTTCGAGAACGGCTCCCAGACCGGGTCGTTCCTCAAGGGGAAGCCGCTGGTCAGGGAGGAGATCGACGAGGAGACCGAGATCCGCCTCGGCCACCCCGTCGCGGGAGAGATTCTCAAGGTCATCCCGATCTACGCCGCCGAGGTCGAGGTCGCCCGTGCCGCCGCCAAGCGCCGCAACAAGCTGCTGCTGTGGGGCGGGATCGGCGCCGCGGCCGCGGTCGTGGTCATCGGACTGGTGGTCGCGATGTTCGTCGTGCCCGGCGGCGAGTCGGCCGCCCAGGACACCGGCCTGACCAAGGACGAGCTCAACAGCGCGCAGCGGGCCGCCGTCTGGATCACGTACGCACCGACCGAGGACACCATCGCGATGGGATCCGGGTCGATCGTCACCGCGGACGGCAAGATCCTCACCAACGCCCACGTCGCCGACCCGGCGAAGATCCCCGAGTACGCCGCCAAGGGCGAGGTCTCGCCCGAGTTCGTCAACATCCACATGACCGACCCGGCCGAGGGTTACAAGGTCGGTGAGCCCGACTACATCGCCAAGGTCATCGAGTCCGACGGCGAGGTCGACAGCGCGGTCGTGCAGATCGTCGCCGACGGCGAGGGCAACGCGGTGAACCCGTCCTCGCTGGACCTGCCGACGATCTCGCTCGGCGACTCCAACGCGGTCGACCGCGGCGACTTCATCGCCACGATCGGCTTCCCGATGCTGCCGAAGGAGAGCTTCGCGGACAAGGAGGGCGTGCTCTTCCAGCCGCCGACCGTCGCCGAGGGCAACGTGGCGACGATCCTCTCCTTCGAAGGGGAGGATCGGGCGGTCTTCGACGTCACCGCCCGGATCTCCAGCGGCAACTCCGGTGGCGCCGCGGTCAACGACGACGGTGAGCTCGTCGGCGTACCGACCTCCATCGGGTGGGACGACAACAACGTCGTCACCGGTCAGGTCATCCCGCTCGCCCAGCACTTCCCGATCCTCGAGGCCGCCGGCGTGAAGGTGCCGGGCAACTAGGTAACCTGCGTCACATGACTGCTCTGCGCTTCTCCGGCCCGGTCCTTCCCGATGGAG
The DNA here is from genome assembly GCF_040608935.1 of Nocardioides sp. NPDC004968. NCBI lineage: Bacteria > Bacillati > Actinomycetota > Actinomycetes > Propionibacteriales > Nocardioidaceae > Nocardioides > Nocardioides sp. NPDC004968. The sequence goes on along the minus strand of NZ_JBEXJF010000003.1, from coordinate 426,764 downwards.
AGGTGCGGGACCTGTACGTCCTCGACGGCCGCATCACCTACGAGCGGCCGTCGGGGGCGGAGACCGGCGCCTCGGGCTGGATCGTGCCCGGTCTCGTCGACGCCCACTGCCACATCGGACTCGGTCCCGACGGGGCCGTCGATCAGGAGACCGCCGAGGCTCAGGCGATCGCCGACCGCGACGCCGGCGCGCTGCTCCTGCGCGACGCCGGCTCCGCCGCCGACACCCGCTGGGTCCAGTCCCGCGAGGACCTGCCCCGGCTGATCCGCGCGGGCCGCCACATCGGACGTACGAAGCGCTACATGCGCAACTACGCCGACGAGGTCGAGCCCGACGGCCTGGCCGAGGCCGTCGAGCGGCAGGCGCGCTCCGGTGACGGCTGGGTCAAGCTCGTCGGCGACTGGATCGACCGTGCCGAGGGAGACCTGAAGTCGTCCTTCCCGGCGGAGTCGTTCGCCGAGGCGATCAAGGTCGCCCACGACAACGACGCGCGGGTCACGGCTCACTGCTTCGGCCACGAGGTGCTGCCCGGCCTGATCGAGGCCGGGATCGACTGCATCGAGCACGGCACGGGCCTGACCCCGGATCTCGTCGAGGCCATGGCCGAACAGGGCACCGCACTGGTCCCCACCGTCGCCCAGCTCGAGATCTTCCCCGACCTGGCCGCCGCCGCAGCACCCAAGTTCCCGACGTACGCCGCCACCATGGAGGATCTCTACGCCCGCCGTCGCGAGACGATCATGAGCGCGTACGAGGCGGGGGTCGCTCTCTACGCAGGTTCTGACGGCGCGGGGGACCAGCTGCACGGCGTACTCCCTCAGGAGGTGCTCGCGATGCACCGGCTGGGCCTCCCCGCCGACGTCGTCCTCGGCGCCGCCTCCTGGCGCGCCCGGGAGTGGCTCGGCCACAACCCCGGCCTCGCCGAGGGCGATCCCGCCGACTTCGTCGTCTACGACACCAACCCCCTCGACGACCTCACCGTCCTCGCCCGGCCGGCCGCCGTCGTACTCCGGGGGAAGGTCTACGCCTGAGATTTCGCCGCTCCCGGCCACCTCTGGCAAACTGAGTTGTGTGTCCTGTGCGCAGGGACCCTCTCACCCAGCGCAACAGTGCCCGCCGAAGTTGCCTGACGGGTGTCCCCACACCGACACGGGCCTCTTCACCCATATTCGATTCCAAAGGAATACCACCAACAGTGGCTGTCAAGATCCGCTTGAAGCGCCTGGGCAAGATCCGGGTTCCGCAGTACCGCATCGTCATCGTCGACTCGCGCAAGAAGCGCGATGGCGCTGTCATCGAGGAGATCGGTCTCTACCGTCCCAAGGAGGAGCCGAGCTTCATCCAGGTCGACTCCGAGCGCGCCCAGTACTGGCTCGGTGTCGGCGCCCAGCCGACCCCGGCTCTTGAGGCGATCCTCAAGGTGACCGGCGACTGGCAGAAGTTCAAGGGCCTCCCGGGCGCCGAGGGCACCCTCCGCGTCGCCCCGCCGAAGCCCGACAAGCTCGAGCTCTTCAACAAGGCCCTCGCCGAGGCTCACGCCTCCGCCGGTGCCGAGGCCGTGACGAAGAAGTCCGCCAAGAAGGCTGAGGAGCCGAAGGCTGAGGAGCCCAAGGCCGAGGAGCCCAAGGCTGAGGAGCCGAAGGCCGAGGAGACCCCGGCCGCCGAGGCCGAGGCCTGAGCAGCATGCTCGCCGAAGCTCTCGAGCACCTCGTCCGAGGAGTCGTCGACAACCCGGACGAGGTGAGCGTGCGCGACAAGCAGCTTCGTCGCGGCTCCGTCCTCGAGGTCCGGGTCCACCCCGACGACCTCGGCAAGGTGATCGGCCGCGGCGGCCGCACCGCCACCGCGTTCCGTACGGTCATCTCAGCGCTGGCCGGCAAGGCCGGCGCGCGGATCGACTTCGTCGATGTCGACGGCGGTCGCTGAGCACGGCTGCATCAACGCACAACGGGCGTCACTCCTTCGGGGTGGCGCCCGTTGGTTTACCCGGTTAACCGGGTAAACCTGCACTTCTCTGGCAATGCAACGCCTGAGAAGTGCAGGAATCACCGGTTAACCGGTGATTCCTGCCCGGAACCCCACAGCCCCTAATCTCACTCCTGTGGAGTTGATCGAGGTGCTGGTCGGACGGATCGGCAAGCCGCATGGCATCCGAGGGTTCGTGACTGTCGAGGTGCGGACCGACGAGCCCGACCGGAGGTTCGCCGAGGGCACGGTGCTGCGGGCCCAGCCGCCGAAGGGATCGGCGTACGCCGCCAAGCAGCTGACCGTGGAGGGCGCCCGGTGGCACGGGCAGGTGCTCCAGGTCGCCTTCGAGGAGATCACCGACCGCAACGAGGCCGAGGCCGCTCGTGGGACGCTGCTCTTCGCCGACGTCCCGGCCGAGGAGACTCCCGAGGACCCCGACGAGTACTACGACCATCAGCTCGTCGGCCTGACCGCCTTCGACGAGGACGGCCGCGAGCTGGGCACGGTGAAGGCGCTGGTCCATGGGGGAGCCCAGGACCTGCTGACGATCCGTACCCCGGACCGGCGCGACGCGCTGGTGCCGTTCGTGAAGGCGCTGGTGCCGGTCGTCGACCTCTCCGAGAAGAAGGTCGTCATCGCCGACCGCCCCGGCTTGGTCACGCCGTTCGCCGAGGACGAGGGCGACGCCACGTGAGGCTCGACTACCTCACCATCTTCCCCGACTACCTCGCGCCGCTCCGGCTGAGCCTGCCGGGCAAGGCGATCGAGTCGGGGCTGCTGGAGATGCACGTCCACGACGTACGCGACTGGGCCCACGACCGCCACCGCACCGTCGACGACACGCCTTACGGCGGTGGCGCCGGGATGGTGATGAAGCCCGAGCCGTTCGGTGAGGCCTTCGACGAGCTGGCGATCGACGGCGCGACCGTGATCGTGACGACGCCGAGCGGTGAGCCGTTCACCCAGGCCCTGGCTCGCGATCTGTCGACCCGGGAGAGGCTGGTCTTCCTGCTCGGCCGCTACGAGGGCATCGACCAGCGCGTGCTCGACCATGCCGCGACCCGCGCCGAGGTCCGCGAGATCTCCCTGGGCGACTACGTGCTCAACGGGGGAGAGGTGGCCGCCATGGCGATCACCGAGGCCGTCGTACGCCTGCTCCCCGGGTTCATGGGCAACGCCGAGTCGCTCGTGGAGGAGTCCCACGAGGACGGCCTGCTGGAGTACCCGGTCTACACCAAGCCCGCCTCCTGGCGTGACCTCGAGGTCCCGAAGGTGCTGCTCAGCGGCGACCACAAGCGCATCGCGCAGTGGCGCCACGACCAGGCGGTGGCCCGGACCTCCGTACGCCGCCCCGACCTGCTCCACGCATCCCAAGCAGCCACGGAGTGGGAGATCGTGCCCGCCGTACGCGCTGATGTCCCCGAGCTGCACACGCTGCAGCTCGCCTGCTGGGTGCAGGAGATGCACGACAACCCCGGCGTCGAGATCCCACCGCTGCACGAGTCGCTCGAGGACACCGCGCGCGCTCTGGAGACGCACGACATGTACGTGGTCCGCTCCGCCGGCCGGTTGGTCGGCTCGGTCCGTGCCCGGCTCGAGGGCGACGTCTGGGAGATCGGACGGCTGATGACCGCCCCGGACCTCCAGGGGCGAGGTCTCGGGCGTCAGCTGCTGGACCACATCCAGGCCGTGGCCCCGGCGACCGCCACGACGTACGCGCTTTTCACCGGAGCCAAGAGCGAGCGGAACCAGAAGATCTACAAGAAGTCGGGGTTCCGGTTGCGCCGCGACCTCGAGGCTCCGCGAGGCGCAGTCATCATGACGAAGACACATGCGTCTCGTCGGTAACGGATCGGCAACCCAAGACTCTGTTACTTTTCTGTAACACAAGGCATCTGTCTCTGAAACGTTGCGTCGCAACGATGCCGGGCAATACGTACGACGAGCGACGTGGCTCGCGTGACGTCACAGCCACATCCCGAGACTCAATCAATGAGGCACTGAATGTCTGTCGAACTTGCATGGCAACTCCTGTGCGCGGCCCTGGTCATGTTCATGACCCCCGGCCTCGCCTTCTTCTACGGCGGTCTGGTGAAGGCCAAGTCCGTCGTCTCGATGATGATGCTGAGCTTCGGCTCGATCGCCGTCGTGACGATCCTCTATGTCCTCTACGGCGGCACCGGCATCGCTGGCAACGGCACCAGCGGTGGCAGCAAGCTGTTCGGTAACCCCTTCGAGGACTTCGGCATGACCGACCTCGTGACCTCCGCGGGCAGCGGTGACGCGGGCAACCTGTTCGGCGCACACGCCTTCCTGGTCGCCTTCTGCATCATCACCGTCGCCCTGGTCTCGGGGGCGGTCGCCGACCGTGCGCGCTTCTGGCCGTGGATGATCTTCGCGGTCTTCTTCGCCACCTTCGTGGTGTTCCCGACCTTCCGCTGGATCTGGGGCGTGGACGGCGAGGGCAACTTCTACGGCTGGCTCGCCAACAACGTCTACGGCCTGGGCGGTGCCCTCGACTGGGCCGGCGGCACGGTGATCCACCAGTCGGCTGGCGCCGCGGCGCTCGCCCTGGCGCTCGTGCTCGGTCGACGCAAGGTCGGCTTCTCCAAGGAGGAGACGGTCGCTCACAACGTACCGCTCGTGCTGATCGGTGCCGCGATCCTGTGGTTCGGCTGGTTCGGCTTCAACACCGGTGTCTTCGGTGCCGACGAGGGCCAGACCTCGCTGATCTTCATCAACACGATCATTGCCCCGGCCGCTGCTCTGATCGGCTGGATCGTCGTCGAGCAGTTCAAGGACGGCAAGCCCACGGCCGTCGGCGCCGCGTCCGGCATCGTCACCGGCCTGGTCGCCATCACGCCCGCCTGTGCGTTCGTGAGCCCGGTCTGGGCCCTCGTCCTCGGCCTCGTCGCCGGTGCCATCTGTGCCCTGGCCGTCGAGCTCAAGTTCAAGCTCGGCTTCGACGACACGCTCGACGTCGTCGGCATCCACCTCGTCGCCGGTTTCATCGGCTGCCTGTGGGTCGGCATCTTCGGCATGGAGTCGCTCACCGGTGGCAGCCTCGTCTTCGGTGGCAGCTTCAAGCTGCTCGGAGCCCAGTTCCTCTCCTCGATCACCGTGATCGCCTTCTCGTTCGTGGTGGCCTTCATCATCGGCTTCGCGATCGAGAAGACCATCGGCTTCCGCGCCAAGGAGGAGGACGAGGTCGCCGGTATCGACACCGTTCTCCACGAGCCGGGCTACTCCGAGCTCGCCTGAGTCATCGCTTCGGCCGCGAGGCCCGTCCCGGTTCGCCGGGGCGGGCCTCGCGGCGTATCTCAGCGAGGGCCGTAGGGAAGCTGCCGGGCCTGGTCCTGGATGCGGGTGCTGAGATCCTCGACCTCGGCCAGCACCGCCGGCGCCACCCAGACGGGGGAGCGGCGGGTGCGCTTGGTGCGGGTGAGGATCCCGGCTCGCTCCAAGCCGTCGATCGTCTCGGTGGGGTCCTCGTACCCGAGGCTCTTGGTGACCAGCTCGGCGTTGAGGATGGGCTCCTCGGTGAGCAGATCGAGAAGGCGGTACGCAGCAGACCCGGGTCGTGGGTCGCCGGCCGCCTCGCCCCAGCCGCGGCGGATGCTCTCCAGCGCCTCGGCCGTCTTCCACGACTCCGACGTTGCGATGGTCGTCGAGGCGGCGAGCATGGCGATGATCGTGGACGCGGTGCCGGCCCGGTAGTCGTTGAGGGCCGCGAAGTAGCGGTCGCGGTGCGCGACGAGCGCCGAGGCGATCGGGACGGCCAGGTGGCGCGAGGCGCGGCGTCGTCGGAGCACGGCGTGGATGAGCGCCCGCCCGATACGGCCGTTGCCGTCGATGAAGGGGTGGATCGACTCGAACTGGGCGTGCACGATCGCCGCCTGGGCGATGGGGGAGAGGTCGTCGCGGTTGGCGAAGGCAACCAGGTCCTCGATGTAGTCGACGACCGTCTCCGGTGGAGGTGGCACGTGGAGGGTGTCGCGGGGCGCGTAGTCGGAGCCGCCGACCCAGTTCTGCACGACGCGGAACCTGCCGGCGTTGGCCGCCTCGTCGGGATGGCGTACGAACAGGTCCCGGTGGGCGCGCAGGATCGCGTCGGAGGTGATCTTCCGGGTCGTGTCGGCCTCGCTGATCAGCCGCTGCATCGCCTGGGTCGCGGATGCCATCGAGGTCGCCGAGGAATTGGCACCGATGCCGAGCAGGGCCCGACCGTAGTCGGCCAGGCTGGCCTCCACGTGCTCGATCTTGGAGGAGTCGATCGCCTCGGTGCGCAGCTGCAGGTGGTTGAGCCCGTCCAGCGTCCGGCCGTGGACCAGGTCGAGATGGCGCAGCGCGCCCGCACTGGCGGTCGTCATCGCCGCCACCGGCCGCTCCAGCGCCAGGTCGAGGTCGGCGATGTGCGGCGGCAGTGCCACCGTGACCTCGCGGAGCAGCCGGTCGACGCGCGGACCGCGCGGGATCCGCTGCTTGTAGGGGCGCGTCACGTAGGTGTGCGGTGGCCAGTCGGTGTCGGTCACGGGGGAATCCTTGCAGGGGCCGCCGCGTACGTCTCGATTCCCGGCGTTCCGCGGCGCTGTGGCAGACTTGTGGGCCGGTCCAGTCGGCCGAAGCACGCTCCGAAGATGACACCCGGAGGTGTCGCGACGGGCTCCTGCCACAGGGGGAACCGTACGCCGCCGGCCAGCGTGGCTGGACCACCGCCAAAGATCGCCCTGACCAGGGCATGGATGACCGCGATCGGCCTGTGGCGAGCGTGAGGAGAAAATGATGAGCAACGTACTCGCTGAGGTCGGCAACGTCGCCAAGCGCGACGACCTGCCGGAGTTCCGCGCCGGTGACACCGTCAAGGTGCACGTGAAGGTCGTCGAGGGCAACCGGTCCCGCGTCCAGGTCTTCCAGGGCGTCGTGATCCGTGTCCACGGTTCCGGCATCGGCCGCACCTTCACCGTCCGCAAGGTCTCCTTCGGCGTGGGTGTCGAGCGCACCTTCCCGCTGCACTCCCCGATCTTCGAGCAGATCGAGGTCGTCACCCGTGGTGACGTCCGTCGCGCGAAGCTCTACTACCTGCGCAACCTGCGCGGCAAGAAGGCGAAGATCAAGGAGCGCCGCGAGGCGTGAGCCGGGAGGTCTGAGGGTTTCCTGAGCATTGCGAGTCGATGAGGCTCGTTGTGGAGGGAGTCTCTAGACTCACCGCGTGACTTCGAACGACCGCGATCCTTCCGTCGGCGTAGGGCCCCAGGCCCGCTGGGACGGGCCCGAGATGGGGGGATCGCGGTCGTTCTCGTCTTCTCCTCAGGCCCCGCGTTGGGCCTCTGAGCAGCCGGGCCCGGCCAACGGCCCGCGCCGCGAGGAGGAGCACAAGCCCCGCCTGTCGGCCTGGCAGGAGGGCATCGTCCTGGTCGTGCTGGCCGTGCTGGTCGCGATCGTCGTGAAGGCCCTGTTCGTGCAGGCCTTCTACATCCCCTCGGAGTCCATGGAGCCCGGCCTGCAGGGCGGCCCGTCGGTGGCGACCGACGACCGGGTGCTGGTCGAGAAGCCGTCCTACTGGCTCGCGGGCACGCCGCAGCGCGGCGATGTCGTGGTCTTCTCCGACCCGGGCTCCTGGCTCGGTGTCGACGAGTCGGCCGGCCCCAGCAATCTCTTCGGCAAGGCGCTCGCGGTCATCGGTCTCTACCCCGAGGGCGGCCACCTGGTGAAGCGTGTCATCGGTGTCCCCGGCGACGTCATCGAGTGCTGCGACAAGCAGGGTCGGCTGATCGTCAACGGCGTCCCGATCGACGAGCCGTACGCTCGGCCCTCCCAGACCAAGTGCGGCCGCCCCAACAAGGAGGGCGAGTGCTTCGGGCCGATGCCCGGCAACCGCCACTGGGAGGCCGGACCGGTGCCCGAGGGTTCGCTGTTCGTGATGGGCGACAACCGGGCCAACTCGGCCGACTCGACCGTCCACATGTGCACGGCCAACGAGACCGACTGCGCGCTGGTGCCCTGGGTGCCCGAGGACAACGTGGTCGGCAAGGTCGTCGCGCTGGGCTGGCCGCTGGACCGGGCGAAGTGGATCCACCGGCCCGAGAGCTTCGAGGACGTGCCGGCACAGTGAGCATTGCGCCAACCCTGCGAGTCGAGCGGTCCTTGCTGCGCGAGGGCGTCACCCATCTCGGTGCCGTCGACGAGGTGGGGCGCGGCGCGCTCTGTGGACCGGTCTCGATCGGGATCGTGGTGATCTCCGCGGCGACCCGCACAGCGCCGCAGGGCGTACGCGACTCCAAGCTGCTCACTCCCGAGGCTCGCGAGATGCTCGCGCCGAAGGTGCGCCGCTGGGCCGTCGACTCGGCTGTCGGGCACGCGCTGGCCTCCGAGATCGACGAGGTCGGGATCATGGCCGCGATGCGGCTGGCCGGTCAGCGAGCGTTGAGTGCCCTGGACGTACGTCCCGACGCGCTGCTGCTCGACGGCAACCACAACTATCTGACCCCGCCCGTGCAGGAGGGCCTCTTCGGTGAGGTCTCCCAGATGGTGGAGGAGGTCGAGGTGCCGCCGGTGACGACGATGATCAAGGCCGACATGAAGTGCGCCGCCGTCGCCGCCGCCTCGATCCTGGCGAAGACCTCGCGCGACGCGCTGATGGTCGCGCTCCACGACGAATATCCCGACTACGCCTGGGCCGACAACAAGGGCTACTCCGCGCCCGCCCACATCGCGGCGCTGGAGCGCCTGGGACCGTCGGCATATCACCGTCGCTCGTGGAGTCTTCCCGGCTCTTCGCCGGTGTTGGCTCTAGAGTCCTAGACATGAGCGAGCGCCAGCGAGCGACCAATGACCTCAGGCCGCCGCGTGCGTATTCTTCGCTTTCCTCCACGGAGGTGGCGGCATGAGCGCGGAGGATCTCGAGAAGTACGAGACCGAGATGGAGCTGACCCTCTACCGCGAGTATCGCGACGTGGTCGGCATCTTCAAGTACGTCGTCGAGACCGACCGCCGCTTCTACCTGTGCAACCAGGTCGACGTGCGAGCGCGTACGGACTCGGGGGATGTCTACTTCGAGGTGTCGATGAACGACGTCTGGGTGTGGGACATGTATCGGCCGGCCAGGTTCGCGAAGGCGGTCAAGGTGCTCACCTTCAAGGACGTCAACGTCGAGACGCTCAATCCGACCGACATCGACCAGCCGCTGGACTGACGTACGGCTGATCTCGGGCCAGTTACCGTCCACAGGGCGATCTCGATCCGGGGTTATCCCCAGGCCCCCCGGAACCAGCCCGGATTGTCGGTGCTCGCGATGAGTCTGGACCTCGAAGCCGAAGGGCAGGAGGTCCATGATGAGTTCAACGGCGCCGGCGCGGATCGCGCTGGGAAACTACGGCGAATCGGTCGCCGAGAGGCATCTGGTCGAGGCGGGCATGACCGTGCTCGACCGCAACTGGAGATGCGCTGACGGGGAGATCGACCTGGTCCTGCGCGAGGGCGACACCCTCGTCGTCTGCGAGGTGAAGACCCGCAGCCATGACGGGTGCGGTACGCCGCACGAGGCGGTCGACAAGACCAAGCTCGACCGGCTGAAGCGGTTGGCGATCGCCTGGCTGGAGCAGCACGACGTGCGAGCTCCGGGGATCCGGATCGATCTGGTCGCGGTGATGCACGCGCCCCGTGGCTCGGCGCTGGTCGAGCACGTCAGGGGCCTGTGATGGGATACGCGCGAGCTCATGGCGTCGCCCTTCGGGGCGCTGTCGGCCACTTGGTCGACGTGCAGGCCGACGTCTCGCCCGGCCTGGTCGGGCTCACGCTGGTCGGTCGTGCCGACAGCGTGCTGGCCGAGGGGCGCGACCGGGTCCGGATGGCGATCATCAACTCGGATCTCGAGTGGCCCGCGACCAAGCGGATCACGGTGCTGCTCTCACCGGCCGACCTGCCGAAGGGCGGCTCGCACTACGACCTCTCGATGGCGTTGGCGATCCTCGCGGCCGGTGGCGAGCTCGAGACGATCGGGCTGGAACGCACGGTCTTCATCGGGGAGCTGGCGCTCGACGGCGGGCTGCGGCCGACCTCCGGTGTGCTTCCGATGGTGCTCGCCGCCTCCCACGCCGGGATCGCTCGGGTGGTCGTGCCGGAGCCGCAGGTGGGCGAGGCGCGGATGGTGCCAGGGATGGAGGTCCTGGGGTTCCGGTCGCTGGGCCAGGTGGTTGCAGAGCTGCGTGGCGAGCCGGTGCCCGACGCGCCGCCGGTTGCGACCGGCACGGGCGGCAGCCTGCTCGGGTGGCGGGGTGACCGCAGGCTCGACGACATGGACATGTCCGATCTTCGCGGCATGCCCGAGACCCGCTTCGCGGTCGAGGTCGCGGCCGCCGGTGGACACCACCTGCTGCTCAAGGGGCCGAAGGGCTGCGGCAAGACCTCGATCGCCGAGCGGATCCCGACGATCCTGCCCGATCTCTCGCGTGAGGAGTCGCTGGAGGTGATGGCGGTGCAGTCGCTGGCCGGGGTGCTCGACGTCGACCGGGGGCTCCTGACCCGGCCGCCGTTCGCGGCTCCCCACCACGACGCCTCCAAACCCGGCATCGTCGGCGGTGGCACCGGCCGGGTCCGCCCGGGCCAGGTCTCGCTGTCGCACGCCGGCGTCCTCTTCCTCGACGAGTTCCCGTTGTTCAAGAGCGACGTCATCGAGTGCCTGCGCGAGCCGCTCGAGAGCGGCGACATCACGGTGTCGCGAGGCGAGGAGTCGGTGACGCTCCCGGCTCGTACCCTCGTCGTGCTCGCCGCCAATCCGTGTCCGTGCGGCAACTTCGACGCCTCGATCACCAAGGACGGCTGCATCTGCCGCGCCAATGAGCGCCAGTCCTACGAGCGGAAGGTCTCCGGACCGATCACCGACCGCATCGACATCATCCGCACGCTGCGACCGATGTCCGAGCAGAACCATGACCCGTGGGGCTCGGAGAACAGCGCCGACATCCGCGAACGGGTCACGGCGGCCAGGCGCCGTCAACGCGAGCGCTACGCCGACTTCGGGTGGCGGTTGAATGGCCAGGCCAGCGGGATCGCGCTGCGCGACAACTGGCCGCTGCCGCCATCGGCCGAGGCGCTCATCGACTCACGCATCTTCTCCGGCGCCCTGACCCGTCGTGGCGCGGTGCGCGTGCATCGCCTCGCGTGGACGGTTGCCGACCTCGCCGGGGTCGACTGGCCGGGCGTCACCGAGACCGAGACGGCGCTCGCGCTGCGCAACGGCGGCTCGCTCACGGTGTCGGCGTTCGAGGGGAGGTCGGCATGACCGCGGCGCCCGTCGCACCGAGCTTCACCGACCTCGAGCGCGAGCGCCTGGCCCGGATCGCGCTGACCCAGCTGATCGAGCCCGGCACCCCGCTGCTCGACACCTGCATGGTGGGATCCACCGCGACCGAGGTCTACCGACGCTTCGCCGAGGAGGATCCCGGCCTCGGCGACGACGGCCTCGAAGCCAGGCTGCGGCTCGCCCAGATCCACCCCGACCGCGACCTGGAGCGGGCAGCCAACGCCGGGTTCCGCTACGTCATCCCCGGCGACGAGGAGTGGCCCACCCAGGTCGAGCGGCTCGCCGGTCAGGAGCATCTTCAATACCGCACCGGCACCCCACTCGGCCTGTGGGTGCGGGGACCGCTCCTGCTCAGCGATCTCGACCGGTCGGTCGCGATCGTCGGGTCCCGGGACGCGACCTCCTACGGTGCCGACGCCGCGGCGCGGATCGCGGCCGACCTCGCGGTCAACGACTTCGTGACCGTCTCCGGGGCTGCGGTCGGCATCGATGCGGCCGCACACCGAGGCGCCCTCACCGGCCCACCGGGGAGCACCGTCGCCGTTCTCGCGGGTGGCGTCGACGTTCCTTACCCGCTCCGCAACCGGCGCCTGATCGACGCGATCGCCGAGAGCGGAGCGGTGATCTCGGAGATCGCGCCCGGGTTCCCGGTCACCCGCTATCGATTCCTCTCCCGCAACCGGATCATCGCCGCACTCGCCCGGGGCACCGTGGTCGTCGAGGCGGCAGCGCGCAGCGGCTCCCTCAACACCTCCCACTGGGCCTACTGCATCAACACACCCGTAATGGCGGTGCCCGGTCAGGTGGGCGCGATGACCTCGGTCGGCACCCATGAGCTCGTACGCAGCGGCAAAGGCGTCCTGGTGACCGACGGTCTCGACGTACGCGAGCTCGTCGGCGACATGGGGGAGGCGGTCCCCGAGGAACCCCGTGGCCCCGTGCGCCGCCGCGACTCGCTGACCTCCGTCGAGAAGCAGGTCCTCGATGCGGTCCCGGTGAGCAGCCCCTCCTCACAGCTCGCCATCGCGAGGTCGGCATGCCTGCACCCGAAGACGGCCGGCACCGCGCTGTCGCGACTCGAGGCGCTCGGTCTCGCCGAGCGGTTCCCCGACGGGTGGCAGCTAGCCCCGGGCGCGGCTCGCACCTGATTAGGGCGTGTCTAGCAACTCGGATGCGCCGGCCGAGTTGCCAGACACGCCCTGGCCCGTCACCTATCCTGGCTCGGGTGAGCGCTGAACCCGAGGGGGACCCGGAAGGCGAGGCCGCGGAAGCGGAGCTCCCCGAGGTCTACGCCGCGCTGCTCGGGGACTACGAGCGACACCTCAGCGCCGAACGCGGGCTCTCCGACCACACGGTCCGGGCCTACCTGGGCGACATCCGCAGCCTGCTCGACCACGCCGGCCGCATGGGCCGCACCGAGCCCGAGGCGATCGACCTGCGCACGCTGCGCAGCTGGCTGGCCAAGCAGCAGACGACCGGCCACTCACGTACGACCCTGGCCCGGAGGGCCACCGCGGCCCGGGTCTTCTGCGGATGGCTGGTCCGGACCGGTCGGGCGCAGGTCGACGCCGGTGCCGCGCTCGGCTCGCCCAAGGCCCATCGGACCCTCCCGCCCGTACTGCGCCCCGACGAGGTCGAGTCCCTCATCGCCGCCGCCATCACCGCGGCTGAGGACGGCACGCCGGTCGGGATGCGCGACATCGCCGTGCTGGAGATGCTCTATGCGACCGGTGCCCGCGTCGGTGAGCTCGTCGGCCTCGACCTGGACGATGTCGACTACGAACGCCGCGTCATCCGGGTGCTCGGCAAGGGACGCAAGGAGCGGATGGTGCCCTTCGGCGGCCCCGCGGTCCGGGCGCTCGACCGTTGGGTCGTCCGGGGCCGTCCGCAGCTGGTCACCGACTCCTCCGGGCCGGCCCTGTTTCTCGGGGCTCGCGGCGGCCGGCTCGACCAGCGTGCCGTACGCACCCTCGTCCACCGCCGCCTCGCCGACGTCCCCGGCGCCCCCGACCTCGGCCCCCACGGCCTGCGCCACAGCACTGCCACCCACCTCCTCGAGGGTGGTGCCGACCTGCGCTCGGTCCAAGAGCTCCTCGGGCACGCCAGCCTGGCCACCACCCAGATCTACACCCACGTCAGCAGCGACCGGCTCCGCAAGGCCTACCGTCAGGCCCACCCCCGCGCCTGACCCGCCGAGACGGCACCCGCGTCGGCCGAGTGTGTAGTTGTGGCGGGACGAGAAGTGAGTTGTGGGCGACGAAAGTCGAGCTTCGTCGCCCACAACTACGGTTTCAGCCCGCCACAACTGCGGATTCGGCCTACCGGATCGGGTCGCCGCGCCAGAGGGGGAGGAGCCGGACCGGCCGCGGGGCGTCGACGAGCAGGAGCGGGTCGAGGTAGACATCGTCGGCGTGACGGATCCAGCCCCAGTGCAGGCAGGCGGCGGGGAAGCAGTGGGAGCCGGCGATACCGAGCCGGCCCAACGGCGCTCCGGCCGCGACCGGATCGCCGACGGCCACGGTGGCCACGACTGGCTCATAGGTGGTCCGTGTGGTTCCGTGGTCGACGCTCACCACCGCCTTGCCTGCGATCACTCCGACGAACGCGACCGTCCCGGCCATCGCGGCGCGTACGATCGCGCCCGGCGATCCGGCCAGGTCCACGCCGCGGTGACCCGCACCCCACGGAGCATCTGGCGGGTCGAAGCGGCGCACGACCTCCGGCTGGGGCGCCAGCGGCCATTCGCCCTGGGGGACCTCGTCGGTCTCTCCGACCGGGCTCGGACCCTCGTCGTGACCCACTGCCCCACCCAGCGAGGCGCCGGACGACGCCACCTCGGCACGTGGCGTTCCGAGGGCTGGGCTTGCCGGGGCGATGAGGACGACGAGGAACAGGGCCGCGACGAGGGCACGGGCCCGGTCGGAGAGGCGGTACGAGGTCATGACGAGCAGACAACCCCGGATCGAGGACCCGCACAACGAGCGGCGTACGTCCTGTGGATAACCCCGTCCCGAGACACCCCTGTGGACACTGATCGGCCCGCGCCGGAGCCGGTCATGGAGGATTGGCCCGAGACCCGGGTCGGCGGCTAGTCTTGGACCGGCAGCCCCCTGTGGGCTGACTTCGCACGCCAGCAGACCGCGACGGTGCCTCGCTCCGAGACGCCGGTCGCCCGCGGGCGCGGCCCTCAGTCCCGAGCAGAACGCTCAGGTCGGACCGCGTGCAAGCGTCAGGGCCCATCAGCACTGATGGGCGCGAAACTGAAAACCGACCGGCTCGCGCCAACACCCGCCCGACCTCGAGAAACGCAAGGTCGAGCCACCAGCGGTGCACACGCGGGCCACCACCTAGGAGAAAAAACATCATGGCAGTCGTGACCATGCGCCAGCTCCTCGAGAGCGGCGTCCACTTCGGACACCAGACCCGTCGCTGGAACCCGAAGATGAAGCGGTTCATCCTCACCGACCGCAACGGCATCTACATCATCGACCTTCAGCAGTCGCTGGCCTACATCGACCGCAGCTTCGCCTTCGTCAAGGAGACCGTGGCCAAGGGCGGCACGATCATGTTCGTGGGCACCAAGAAGCAGGCCCAGGAGGCCATCGCCGAGCAGGCGACGCGCGTCGGGATGCCTTACGTCAACCAGCGCTGGCTGGGTGGCATGCTCACCAACTTCCAGACCGTGCACCAGCGGATCAACCGTCTCAAGGAGCTCGACGAGGTCAACTTCGACGACGTCGCCGGCTCGGGTCGCACGAAGAAGGAGCTCCTGCAGATGAAGCGGGAGCGCGACAAGCTCGACAAGACCCTCGGTGGCATCCGCGAGATGGGCCGTACGCCGTCCGCCGTGTGGATCGTCGACACGAACAAGGAGCACCTGGCAGTCGAGGAGGCCCGCAAGCTGCGGATCCCGATCGTCGCCATTCTGGACTCCAACTGCGACCCCGACCTGGTCGACTTCCCGATCCCGGGGAACGACGACGCCATCCGCGCCGTTGGCCTGTTGACCCGCGTGGTCGCCGACGCTGTTGCCGAGGGCCTCATCGCCCGCTCTGGTGGCAAGACCGAGGGCACCGAGGGCGCCACCACCGCCGACGAGCCCCTGGCCGAGTGGGAGCGCGAGCTCCTGGCGACCCCGGCCGTCGAGGAGGCCAAGGCCGAGGAGACCCCCGCGGCCGAGGAGACCCCCGCCGCCGAGGCCGCTGAGACCACCGAGGCTCCGGCCGAGGAGACCCCCGCCGAGACCCCCGAGGCCTCGGCCGAGGCCCCGGCCGAGGCCTGAGCCTCATCGTCCACCCAAAGCCACTTAACAAGTCAGAGGAAGACACGCATGGCTTACACCGCTGCCGACGTCAAGAAGCTCCGTGAGCTGACCCAGGCCGGCATGATGGACTGCAAGAAGGCGCTCGACGAGGCTGACGGCAACTTCGACAAGGCTGTTGAGATCCTTCGCGTCAAGGGCACGGCCAAGGCCGCCGCCCGGGCCGCGGAGCGCACCACCTCGGCCGGCCTCGTCGCCGCCTCCGGCAACGCTCTGGTCAGCCTCCTCTCGGAGACCGACTTCGTCGCCAAGAACGAGAGCTTCGTCGCTGCTGCCCAGCAGATCGTCGAGGCCGCCGACGCCAACAAGGTCAACGACCTCGAGGCCCTCAAGGCCATCTCGCTCGGCGACAAGACCGTCGGCGAGACCGTCGAGGAGCTCGCCCGCACCATCGGCGAGAAGATCGAGCTCGGCCAGGTCGCCTACTTCGAGGGTGAGACCACGGTCTACCTGCACAAGAAGGCCTCCGACCTGCCGCCGAGCCTCGGCGTCCTGGTCGCCTACGAGGGTGACGAGGCGGCCGCGAAGCAGGCCGCCCAGCAGGCTGCCGCGCTCAAGGCGCAGTACCTCACCTCCGACGAGGTGCCGGCCGACGTGGTCGACGCCGAGAAGGACGTCCTCACCAAGAAGACGCTCGAGGAGGGCAAGCCCGAGGCTGCCGTCGCCAAGATCGTCGAAGGCCGGATCAAGGCGTTCTTCAAGGAGATCGTCCTGCTCGACCAGGAGTCGGTCTTCGAGTCGAAGAAGTCCGTCAAGCAGGTCCTCGACGCCGCCAACACGCAGGTGAAGCAGTTCGCCCGCTTCGACGTCGGCGCCTGAACCGAGCCTGACTCCGCGCCAACGGCGCGCGATCAGTTAGGTTGAGCAGCAACGTACGACGAAAGGGGCCGGTCCGATGAACCGAATGGTGATCATCGGACCGGCCCTTTCGTACGCCATCCCCACATGCACCACCCCGCAAGACGTCGCCCCAGGAAAGGCCACGGCATGACCCGCTACCAGCGCATCCTGATCAAGCTGTCCGGAGAGAACTTCGGCGGTGGCGAGGTCGGCGTCGACCCCATCGTGGTCGCCTCGATCGCCAAGGAGATCTCCGCCGTCGCCGCCTCCGGCGTGCAGATCGCGATCGTCGTCGGCGGTGGCAACTTCTTCCGCGGCTCCGAGCTCCAGCAGGCGGGCATGGACCGGTCCCGCGCCGACTACATGGGCATGCTCGGCACCGTCATGAACTGCCTCGCGCTGCAGGACTTCCTCGAGAAGGAAGGCGTCGACACCCGGGTGCAGACCGCGATCACGATGGGCCAGGTCGCCGAGCCCTACATCCCGCGCAAGGCCATGCGTCACCTCGAGAAGGGCCGTGTCGTGATCTTCGGCGCCGGCTCCGGCATGCCCTACTTCTCCACCGACACCGTCGCCGCCCAGCGCGCCCTCGAGGTCCACGCTGAGGTCGTCCTGATGGCCAAGAACGGCGTCGACGGGATCTACACCGCCGACCCGAAGAAGGACCCGACGGCGACGAAGTACGATGAGATCACTTTCGGTGAGGCGCTGCAGAAGCAGCTCAAGATCGCCGACGCCACCGCGTTCGCCCTCTGCATGGAGAACAAGATGCCCATCGTGGTCTACGGCGCGGAGGACGAGGGGGCGGTCTACCGGATCGTCCAGGGTGAGAAGATCGGTACGCTCGTCACCGCTGGCTGAGCGGCACGAGCCCACACGCCACCCACAACACAACACTTACGAGCGCACAGGAGCATCCGGTGATCAACGACATCCTCAACGAGGCCGACAGCAAGATGGTGAAGTCGGTGGACTCCACGCGTGAGGACTTCTCCACCATCCGTGCTGGCCGTGCCACTCCGCAGATGTTCAGCAAGATCCTGGTCGACTACTACGGCACTCCGACGCCGATCCAGCAGCTCGCCTCGTTCACCAGCCCCGAGCCGCGGATCATCAACATCGCCCCGTTCGACATCGGCGCGATGGCCAACGTAGAGAAGGCGATCCGCGACTCCGACCTCGGCGTCAACCCGTCCAACGACGGCAAGATCCTGCGCGCGGTCTTCCCGGAGCTGACCGAGGAGCGCCGCAAGGAATACATCAAGCTCGCCAAGGAGAAGGCCGAGCAGGGCCGCGTCTCCGTGCGTCAGGTGCGCCAGAAGGCCAAGCAGGGTCTCGAGAAGCTCGAGAAGGACGGCGAGGCCAGCAAGGACGACGTCACCGGTGCCGAGAAGCGCCTCGACGGCCTCACCAAGAAGCACACCGACGCGATCGACGAGCTGCTCAAGTCCAAGGAAGCCGAGCTGCTCGAGGTTTGAGCCTGTGACCCTGCGAGCGAAGCGAGCAGGGTCGCAACGCGAAAAGATCGAGCGAGCGCGCCGCTGAGCTTGCGAAGCGGCGACCGCGTGTCGAGATCCAGCCAGCGACGCAGTCGAGCCCCACAAGCGGCGCGGTCGGGATCCAGAGGAAAGACCTGAGCATGAAGGAATCCCTTGTGAGCCAGACGCCGCCGTCTCCTTCTCCGTCAGCTTCCGAGCCGCCGAAGAAGGACTACGGCCGCGCCGGCCGCAACCTGCCCGCGGCGATCGGCTCTGCCGTCGTCCTCCTGGTTGCCATCGCGCTGAGCCTGATGTTCGTGAAGACGGCGTTCATGCTGATCGTCGTCGGCTGTGTCGTGGCCGCGGTCTGGGAGCTCCACCGGGGTCTGATGGCCAAGGACATGGACGTCCCCGAGCAGCCGCTGATGATCGGCGGCACGGTGATGGTCCTGGTCGCCTACTTCCTGGGCTCCGACGCGCTGGTGACGGCCACCGCGGTGACCGCTCTGGTGATCATGCTGTGGGTGCTGCGGCGTGGGGTCGACGGCTACGTACGCACCTCAGCAGCCTCCGTCCTCACCCTGTTCTACCTGCCGTTCCTGGGCTCGTTCGTCGCGCTCATGCTCCGCGAGGGCGGCGGCTGGACCTCGGGCGGCCTCTCGGACGACGGCGTACGCGGTATCATCGTCTGGGTCCTGCTCACGATCATGTCCGACATCGGCGGCTACGTGGCCGGGGTCCTCTTCGGCAAGCACCCGATGGCGCCGGTGATCTCCCCGAAGAAGTCGTGGGAGGGCTTCGCCGGCTCGGTGGTCTTCACCGTCGCGACCGGCGTCGGCCTGGTCGTATGGCTGCTCGACGGCGCCTGGTGGGTCGGTGTCGCGCTCGGCGTGGTCGCCTGCGTGATGGCCGTCCTCGGCGACCTGGTCGAGTCGGTCATCAAGCGCGACCTCGGCATCAAGGACATGAGTCAGATCATCCCCGGCCACGGCGGCCTCATGGATCGCCTCGACTCGCTCCTGGCGACCGTCGCCCCGGTCTGGCTGATCCTCCACTACGCCGTCTTCTGAGCGGGTTCCAGCCGGATGCTCTTCCTCGTACGCCACGGACGACCCATCCAGGTGCGCGGCGTCGCCGCGGAGCACTGGGAGCTCGACCCGGCCGGGTTCGACGACGTCTGGGCGCTGCGTGACCGGCTCCCGGTCAGCGCCGCGTGGTACTCCTCGCCCGAGCCGAAGGCACAGCAGACCGCCCAGCTCCTCACCGACGGCGACGTCGGCGTGGTCGATGGTCTCCGTGAGCACCGTCGCGGCAAGGCCTGGGTCGACGACTTCCACGCCACGGTCGAGCGGGCGTTCGCGGAGCCGACGGTGCCTGCGTACGACGGCTGGGAGCCGCTCGAGGAGTGCCGCTCACGCGTGACGAAGGCCGTTGCCGGAATCCTCTCGGCCCACGCGGGCGAAGACGCCGTGCTCATCGGCCACGGCACGGCCTGGACAGTCCTGGTGAGCGAGCTGACCGGCACGCCGCCAGATCTCGCCCGGTGGCGAGACCTCGCCTTCCCGGACCTGATCACCGTCGACGCCTGATCGGCCGCAATCACCCAGAGTTCGTTGGGGCAGCGATTCTTTACCAAAGGAAGTCGTCGTTCGGCGCTACGGTTGAAGAGTGAGCCAGCGTCCCGCGGACCTCGACGTGGACCCCGATCCAGACGTCGAGGCAGATCACGGCCCGGAGGAGGACTCCTCGGGGTCCAGTGGCCTGTCTGCATGGCTGCACGACTCGCACCCGACCGTGGCGGCCCTGGTCGGCTTCTACATCGGCCTGGCGTACGCGATCCTCGTGCCCGGCACCTGGGGCGCGCTGCTGACCTGGGTGGTCGGTCAGGAGCGGGCCGAGGAGCTGTTCCCGTGGGTGGCGCTGACCCTGCTGGTGCCCCTGGCCCTCCTCATCCCACGCAAGACCCGCCGTCTGGCCGAGTTCGTCTGGCTGGGGATCATCCTCACCGTGCTGGTGGTGGTCGGAGTCGGCTCGCTGGTGTTCTGGATCCTGCTGAAGACGGGCTGACCGCCCGGTTCGGATCCAGGTTTAGCCGTACGCCGCACCCCGGTGGGACAATGGATGCGTGACCGAGCCCGACCCTGCGAACGTACCGGCCCCGCACAGCCCTGAGGCCGAGGCCGCCGCGATGGAGGGGCGCCGCCTGCCCCTGGTGATGGCGCCGCCCAAGGGCCGCGGGAAGCCGCCGCGCCACCTGGCCGACCTCGACCTGGCCGGCCGTCAGGACGCGGCGAAGGAGGCCGGGCTTCCGGGGTTCCGGGCCAAGCAGCTCTCGGTGCACTACTTCGAGCGGCTGGTCGACGACCCTGAGAAGATGACGGACCTTCCCGCCGGCCAGCGCCAGGAGCTGGTCGACACCTTCCTGCCCGACCTGATGACGCCGATCAGTCAGCAGGAGGCCGACAAGGGCACCACCCGCAAGACGCTGTGGAAGCTCTTCGACGGCGCACTCGTCGAGTCGGTGCTGATGCGCTACACCGACCGCGCCACGGTCTGTATCTCCTCCCAGGCCGGCTGCGGCATGGCATGCCCGTTCTGCGCCACCGGCCAGGGCGGTCTCGAGCGCAACATGTCGACCGCCGAGATCGTCCACCAGGTCGTCGTCGCGGCCCGGCAGATGGCCAGCGGCGAGATCCCCGGCGGCCCCGGTCGTCTCTCCAACGTGGTCTTCATGGGCATGGGCGAGCCGATGGCCAACTACAAGGCGCTGATGGGCGCGGTACGCCGCCTCACCTCGCCGGCGCCCGAGGGCCTGGGTCTCTCGGCGCGCCATGTGACCGTCTCCACCGTCGGCCTTGTACCCCGGATCAAGCAGCTCACCGAGGAGGGCATCCCGGTCACCCTCGCCCTCTCGCTGCACGCACCCGACGACGAGCTGCGCAACGAGCTCGTCCCGATCAACACCCGCTTCTCGGTCGCCGAGACCGTCGACGCCGCCTGGAACTACGCCCGCGTGACCAAGCGTCGGGTCTCCATCGAGTACGCGATGATGCGCGGCATCAACGACCAGGGCTGGCGCGCCGACATGCTCGCCGACGTCCTCAACTCCTACGGCGACTGGGGCTGGGTCCACGTCAACCTGATCCCGCTCAACCCGACTAAAGGTGCGACCAAGTGGCAGCCCTCCACGATCGAGGATGAGCGCGAGTTCGTCCGCCGTCTAGAGGCCAAGGGCATCTCCACCACCGTCCGCGACACCCGCGGCCGGGAGATCGATGCTGCATGTGGCCAGTTGGCCGCCCAGCTCGACTCCTGACACGGAGCGCAGGGAGCCAAGGCAGGACGCATTTCCGGGAGACTCCGGAGAACGAGGTGAGTGACAGGAGCGCGAGAAACATCACGTTCCGGTAACCTTGATCTGCTGGAGACGACTTGTCGTCCAGGAGAACGACAGGTCGGGGGACCATGAGCCGCGGACGGGTGACAACCCACACGCCACGAGGCGATCGAGCATGCGGCCAAAAGGGCGGATTTAAGTGGGAACTGGCGACAGATGAGGATGGCTCGAAGCCCTTCACCGCCGATCTCCAAGCGCTCTTGAGCAAGATCCCGTCGGCGCATGCCAAGGCCACCTTCAAACAGGAGGTCAGGTCGTGGATGCGCCTCGCCGAAGAGGGCCGGATCCCCCAGGACAAGGACCACTGGGCTTGGATGAGCGTCGCTCCCGACGTGTTCGAAATCAAGTTGCCCGACTGGCGCTTCGCGGGCGGCCTCATGCACGTCCGGATCTACTACAGCGAGCCGAAGGCTCTGGCAAGCAACCTGGTAGCCCTCAGGCTGCTAGCGAAGAGGCCGGGGCCAATCGGCGTCAAGGATCAGGATCAGCACGCCCGCGATTCGAGTGACCTCCTGTTGAGATTCGCGAACAGGGGCTTCCGTTAGGGTGCACAATAACCTTGAGGGAACTATGGCGTTAACGACATAGAGCCAACGAGGAGGGACACTGCATGAGCGACTTGGACGAGCTTCTGGGGCTCGATGCGAGCGACCCGCTTGCTGTACTCGCTCGTCGGATACGCGAGGAAGACGACGACCTGCTCGCCGTGCTCGTCAACAGGCGACGGTCGCTCCAACTGAGTCAGGGCGACGTCGCGGAGCGCATGGACACCGACCAAGCCACGGTCTCGCGGATCGAGTCGGGCACGCGAGATCTAAAGCAGTCGACTCTGCGGCGCTACGCCATGGCACTAGAAGTTGTCATTGAGCACACCGTCGTTAGTGCACGGGATCCATCCTCGCGAGCAGCGATCCTGCAGGATGTGAGCCGCAAGCTGCTTCAGCCCGAGGATGGCGACGACTCCAATCACTACCCCCACGCTGACTTCGCATGGGGGGAAGATCAGGTGGAGCTTCCGGCACGCAAGAAGGGCAGGCTCCGACATGCCCGCGTACGCACCTGACGCCGGGGGCGTCGTAGAGCACGAGTTTGACGAAGACTGGCCGGACATCTTCCCGCAGGGTCTCATCATTGCGCGCTCGACTGTCTCGCCTGCCCCGCGGACGAACGGCCCGGATCTGGAGGAGGGCGAGCAGTACGTCAGTCTGAGTCTCCATGTTCAGTACCGTGAGGAGGCTCCGCACCTGGCCTTCTCAGGCGATGTAGTGGTTGACAGCAATGAAGGCTTCGCAGCCGTCACCGTGTTGATGCCATTCCTGCTGCGTGGTGAACCTGAGGATCCACCGGCGTCCTTCGGTGAGACAGTCCTCGAACGTTTCGGGCCATGGGCTGCACCTTTGGTCTATGACCACGGTGCGATGGCCCTCCGTTCGATGCTTGCTGGTGTTGCCTTGGATCTCGATGTACCGACCGAGCTGCCACCGATCGAGCTTCACCCGCCAAAGGAACGGCGAGCCAAACGCTGATCACTCTGGGGGCCAACCAGTGCGTCCGAGGTTGCGCGGCGTAGAGTAGGCGGCCTAAGGGGTCGAGCCAACCAGTTTGGAGCCGACCCCTTTGCCATACCCGCAGCAGCCCCCGCGCCGTGAGCGCGAGTACCCACCGACCCCGTACGCACCGCATAGTGAGGCGACCAGGGCTTACCGAGACGCGTACGACCTCGGTCAGAAGCACCTTGTCAGCGTCAGCCGAGACATCCTGCTGCGCTACGAGGACGGTCTCGCGCCCGGATCGCCCGAGCAGCGCGGCTACAGAGACGGCGT
This sequence comes from Nocardioides sp. NPDC004968, assembly GCF_040608935.1. Taxonomy (NCBI): domain Bacteria; kingdom Bacillati; phylum Actinomycetota; class Actinomycetes; order Propionibacteriales; family Nocardioidaceae; genus Nocardioides; species Nocardioides sp. NPDC004968. The sequence continues at coordinate 403,636 of NZ_JBEXJF010000003.1, read as the reverse complement.
CACCGCCGCATGGATACGCCTGCAGAAGCTCGAGGAGTTTGGCCGACAGCAAGCGCGCCGCGATCTTGCCGAGGCGGTCGAAGAACGCCGAAGGTCACCGCACCAAGAGCCGCCGTACTGACCGAGCCCAGTTGATCCAAGCACAATCAACATGGCCAAATCTGGGTGAGTCGCCGCGAATACGGTGCATACCGAGTCGCCGCGGGCGTACGGTGACCAGTTGTGGAACCTGAATTGATGGCGCTGGGGAGTCAACTCGCTCAGATCGCCTTGAAGAACAGTGCAGCGTCGATCTCGACCCGCATCCAAGCTTCACGTAAGGGAAAGCAACAGGAAGATCAGATCCAGGAGTTGATCGAGATCGTCAACGATCTAATCGACGAGCGGAACCAGTTGATCAGCATCGCGAGAGGCTACGAAGAGGCTGTCACTGCTCAGCGGATCTCAGAGGACGACATCACGTACATCACCGACAAGCTCATCCCCGTAATTGAGGAACTCGTTGGCCTTGCCGATGACGGCAGCGCAGATACGAAGGAGCAGAAGGAAATGCGCGATGCCATGACGGCGATGAAGTCGATCCTTTCTGTGGAGATGCTTAGCATCATGCAATTGATCGGGTTCAATTATCGCGAGGCGATCGGCCGGCCGCTGACTGCCCTCGTCAGCCGGCTGATCCTCGCGCGATCTCCGATGCAAGAGGAAGTAGAGGCGGAGTTGCGCACGCTCGGTGCGCGTCATGACGTGGAACTACTTCGCGTCGTTCAGGATCCTGAGGCTTGGACGCGCCTGAACATGATGCAGGGAACATCGTGATCGGGTGGCGCGTGATAGGACGACCTGACGGAGCCAGAAAGAGCGCGTAATCGTGGCCTCGATCTCCGCGAGCACATGGGTCGCGTTGGCTTCGTTGATCGTTAGCGCCTCTGTCGCCGTCTACCAATGGCGCTCCTGGGGGCGAGCGAATCTGACGGCTGAATGGCTGACGCGGGATACCGTTATGATCACTAACCACGGTCCCGGGCCTGCCAAGCGAGTCAAGGTAATACTTGACGAGACCGCAGATGAGAGCCGTTCGGAGATTCCATACCTTGGCGTCTATCAGACATACCGAATCCTGTACGACCGTAAATTGGGGGAGAAGTTTCCCGACCCACAGATCCGATGGCGCGACAATCACATCGCTGAGCAGCGGGCAACGGTGATCACGGGTGACCCGCCGCGCAGGATGCCGACGCCATCCGGCAAGCCGGGTCTTGAGTCGCAGTTGCGCTCGCTTGCACGCGAAGAGGCACGGGCTGAGATCGAGGAGCAAGTTCGACGAGGTGTTCGACGGCGCCGCTGATGCGCCACGGTCTGGCCAGTTCTGCTGGCCAGGGCTGTGCTGCTTACGTGCCACCCGCTAGTGTCGATCGGCGATGGCTACGAATCTGGATGCGGCTAGGGCCGAAGCTCAACGACTTGTCGAGCCACTCGGGCGACGGTGGATGCATTTGCAGGCGGTCGGTCGATGTGCCGAAGGTGTCGCTGATGCGCTTGCCTTAGACAGGCTGAGCTTTCCGGCGGCCGCGTGGCTTCACGACATCGGTTACGCACCGGAGCTCATCGACACTGGTATGCACGCGATCGACGGAGCGCGGTACTTGGCTCGCCAGGGTTGGGATCCGCTGATCGTCTCGATGGTTGCCCACCACTCCTGTGCGCTCCTGGAGGCGGCTGAGCGCGATCTGAGTGATGCCCTCAACGACTTCGAGCGGCCGCCGGCCGACTACGAGGATGCGATCTGCTTTTGCGACATGACGAATGGCCCAGCCGGTGACCCTGTCGCAGCCTCAGATCGGCTGGATGAGATCGAGGTCCGATATGGACCTGATCACCTCGTGACGCGGTTTATTCGGAAGGCTCGTCCTGAGATCCTCGGATCGGTATCACGGGTGCAGGATCGGCTTGCGGGAGTTCCTCGTCCGGCGTGACATCAACGCGAACCTTGTCGATGTGTGGCCACTCCTCGTTGAGGGCGAAGTCGAGACGCATACGCTGGCTTCGGTCCATCTGGAGATCCGGTATCTGATGGGGTGATACCCATTCGACGCTCAGGCTCTCTTTGCTTGTTCTTGGGTCGCCCGCTGCCCATCGACCCGCGTAGATCACGGTGAACTCCTGGCGGACCTCGCCGTCTGACGTGTACTCGATGCGGTGAAGCGGATCGGTCCAGATGCCGACGAGGCCGGTCACATGGATCATCACACCGGTCTCCTCGACGGTCTCCCGGACCGCACATTCACTGAGTGATTCGCCCGGGTCCATCGCGCCCCCGGGCATTGACCAGTTGCCGTTGTCGTCGCGTCGGATCAACAGCACGTGCCCTCGGTCGTCCTGAACGAACGCACCCGCGCTCGGCTTGACGCTGTTGACCTCCGGTGCGTTCGGATCGTCGTACCAGTCGATTCGTCGGCCCATGTGGCTAACGCTACGGCCTCAGGCGGGGGAGCCTTCTGCCCACACGCGGTCGAACGCTGACGCGTAGTAGGCGAACATGTGGCCTTCGCGGGTCCGCTGATAGTGGAAGACGGGGGAGTCCTTCGCCATCGCGCCGTGCGTGTGGGTATTGACCAGGATCTCGTCATCGAATCGGTAGATCGAGACGTAGAGCGGTGCATCATGCGTCCGGATCTCGATCCCGTCGAGAGTCCGCACGGGCGAGAGATAGTCGAGGGTTGAGGCGGCGCGGGCGGGGAGTGTAGGAAGTCCCTCCGCCTCACCACGGCGGCGCACTGCGTCGCTCGCGGGATCGCCTACGAGCACACGTCCGGTGCCGCCGGTCTCGCTGAGCCGCTCTAGTTCGGCGACAAGGCCGAACGCCTCGACGAGGAAGCCCCCGGAGTAGGCGAGAAAGTCAATGCGGTGCTTCGCGCGTGACAGCAGGGAGCGCCAGACGTCACCTGGGACGCTCTCGCGCGTCGGCCAGAGCTGCACCAGTTCTGATTGCGCAGCGGACGACGAGCGCGACTCCAACAGGAGCTGTGGCCACAGGTAGGTCTCGTCGTAACCGAGAGCCTCCGCCACGCGTGCTCGAGTGCCTCGATGGGGAACACGGCCCTGTGTCATCCAGCGCTCAACGCTCTTCGGGTCGACGCCAACGGCGCCTGCGAGCTGCGAGCCGGTCATGCCTCGGGCGGAGAGAGCGGAGCGGATGCGGTGGTTGGTCATGGACACCATGGTACACCGTCAAATGTCCCCATATGTCCCTTTCGTGTGGTGAAGGCGTCCCGGTGTTCTGCGGCTGAATGGGTCTACCGGCCCAAGAGGCCCGATACCGACACAGATCCAAGGGGACCTAATGCCACTGCACGACGAACCGACAAATGTCGAACTCGCCGCCATCGAGGGGGAGTGGCCGCTGATCGCGGCAGACCTCGCTCTGGTGGAAGCGGAGTGCCGTATGGCCGCTTCCGGCCCTGGCGATGCACTCGCTGAGCGCGCCCGCCGTCGCGCCCTGCATGGGGTGCTGTCTGCACTCGTTCAGCAGCTCAACCACGACGGGCCGGTGGTTGTCCGGCTCGCCCCGCTCGGCACGACTACCGAATCGGCCGCTGTCGCGGCTGTCGCTTGATTTCTCGGAGGAACCAATCATGGTTACCGCACCTTTGTTCATCATCTTCGCGATCGTGGCTTTCGTCGCGGTCAAGTGGGGACCGGCCACCCCTGGTGTCGTCCTGTTGGGCATGCTGCTGGGTCTGTCGCTGGCCTCGACCTCGATCGGTGGCCCGATCCTGTCTGGTTTGGAGACTGCTTCGGCGTCTGCGATTCAGACGATCACCGGCGCTGTTGGCGGTGCGCGATGAGTACCGCGAAGTCGTGGGATCTGACCTGGGCCGCGAACATTCTCGAGTGCGTCCCGAACGTGGACGTGCACGGCTTCAAGGTGAGCGCGACTACGGACGTTCGCCTCGCTCATGGGGCCCCGGAGCGTCGGTCTGCTGTGCTGCTGGAGATCGAGCCTGCCGGGCTTGTCGCGGCGCAGCTGATCGCCGATGCGCTCTACCTGACCGAGGATGCCCGGGCCTACGTGGCTGATGCGATCGGGCTGCTGGTTCGTCACGACTGGTCTGGCCGGGTCCCGGCTGGCAGTAACGAGACCACGGTGTTCGTGAAGATGTCGACCACCGAGCGCGTGTGGACCGTTTCGGAGGCCGCAGCATGAGCGACCTCGCGAAGATTCCGACGAGCAAGCCCGAGATCGCCGCCGGTCTGCGTCGCTGGGCGAAGGGCTCCCTTCCTGTCGAGGCTGCTGTCGAGTTGCTGGTCCGTGCCTGGGGCGGTCGCTTGCTGAATGGTTCGTGGATCCGGGTCGAGCCCGGTGCCGCGTGGATCGACGCCGACAGCGCGGACGGAGGCTATCTGTCCGGGGGTGAGCGTCGCCTGCTCAACATCGCGCTCTCCCTGGCCGACTACGACCACACGGTCTGCCTCAACGACGTGCTGCCCGGCCTTGACCGGACCGCATTGCGGCTGGTGATCGCTGCGACTGCGCACGCAGCCGGTGCGCACTATCCGTGGCCCGAGAGGACCACATGAGCGATGCGCCCTGTGGAGCGTGCGCGCAGCTGCGCCGCGAGCTGTACCTGATGCAGGAACGCCTCGGACTGCTGATCCAGGGACTGGCCGCCGTCGTGGCCCTGCTGGACGCCGAACAGAGCGAGCCATCGATGCCGAAACACCGGCTGCTCGCGATCGTGCATCACCGCCTGACCCACCTGCTGAACCAGGCCAGATGAGACCTAGGAAGGAACGAGCGAATGACTGAGTATCAGAGCAACGACATCGGCCTCGCCGCCGACCAGGCCGACCGGCCCGAAGACACCGGCGAGTTCGGCGAGGTGATCCCGTTCGACCGGGGCACCGACGCGGAACGTGTCGACGTGGTCGACGGGACCGTCGTCGCCGTCATCGATCACCTCGACCACACGACCCCAGCCACGACCGAAGACGACGAGTCGGCCGAGACCGGCGAGCCGGACGACCTGCCGTCATCGCTGACCTGGGCCGCACGCGACCGCGCCACTGGCGATCGTGCCCCGGTGATCCCGCCGTGGCTGCGCTCGTCCCAGGCCCGCAAGGCTGCTGTGGTTCAGGCAGTGTCGACGGCTCGCTACTACACCGCGTTCCATGCCGTGCGAACGCCGCTCTACGCCACCAAGACTCTTGGTTACTCGCTGGTCGGCGCGGGACGTGTCACCGGTCGCGTGACGCGGTGGGTACGTGCTGAGGACGGCAACTACGAGCTGCGGCAGAAGGCCGCCGCCGCCAACGACGCCTACACCTGGCAGGCCCTGAACAAGGTCCGTGCCCGGGAGGCACGCGGCCGGATGTGGGCGCTCTCGATCGCCTCGGTCACGCTGGCCATCCTGGCCACGATCCTGGTTGCCACCGGTCTGCTGACCGGCCCGGTTCTGTGGGCCGCCGTGGTGGGCCTGGTGCTGCTGTTTGCTCGCCTGGGTCGCCCGGCCGACAAGCCCATCCTGGGTGGTGTCGCCTCTGGCCGGAAGTTCACCAAGCTGACCGGCGACCTGGTCCGCAACGCCCTGGTCGCCCTCGCCGTACGCGGGATCACGGCCCCGGAACAGGTCGAGTTCTGCCACCCCGGCATCCACCGTGACGGCCCCGGCTGGCTCGCCCGCCTCAACCTCCCCGAAGGAGTCACCGCGGTCAAGGTCCTGGAGAAGCGCGACGCGCTCGCGGCTGCGCTGCGGCTCCCGGTCGATCAGGTCTGGCCCGCCGCCGGCCCCGACCACCCGGGCCAGCTCGACCTGTGGGTCGGCTACCACCCGGCCTCGAAGACCGGACAGCCGATGTGGTCCCTGGCTGGTGACACCGTCTCGACCTCGTTCTTCGAGTCGGCCGAGTTCGGCACCGACGAGCGTGGCCGCCCGGTCGAGACGACCATGTTCCAGCGCTCCTATCTTCTCGGTGGCCAGCCGGGTTCCGGTAAGTCGTATGCGGCGCGTGCGCTGGTCGGGATCGCCATGCTCGACCCGACGTGTGAGTTGAAGATCTGCGAGTTCAAGGGCACCGGCGACTTCCTCGACCTCGAAGACCTCTGCTCCACCTACGTGTGTGGCGTGGACGATGAGGCGCTGGACCAGGGTGTTGCCCTGGGCCGCTGGCTGGTCACCGAGGCCGAGAAGCGCGGCCGCCGGATCCTGGCCGCTCGTAAGCGGGGCGAGGCCCCGCAGGGCAAGGTCACGCCCGAACTCGCCGCCAAGCCCGGGTCGGGACTCCACCCGGTGTGTGTCCTGATCGATGAGGCGCACGAGCTGTTCCTGTACTCCGCTGACGCGGCCGGGAACATCGAACGCGCGATCAAGCGCCTTCGTGCCCTGGGTGTCTCGGTGATCCTCGCGACCCAGATCCCCGACAAGTCCAGCCTGCCGCCGGGCATCACTCGCTGTGTCACCAACCGGTGGTGTCTCTCGGTCGCGGGTCAGGTCGAGAACGACATGATCCTGGGCACCGGCGCCTACAAGCGCGGTCTGACCGGCACCGTCTACCGGCCCGTGTTCGACGCCGGGTGGGGTTGCATGACCGGCGGTGCTGCCCCGGTCGCGGTCCGCTCCCAGTTCCCCGACGACGAGGTCTGGGCAGGCATGGTTGCCCGCGCCACCTCGCTGCGTGGCGGGAAGGTCGTCGGCGCTCCGATCGAGACCGCCCCGGCCCGGGACCTGCTCGCCGACCTGGGCAAGGTCGCCGCCTCCAACGGCCAGCACTGGGACACCGCCGCCGAGGCCCTGGCCGAGTCCTGGCCCGAGGGGTACCCGCACCTGACCGCGGCTGCGCTCTCGGACATGGCACGCACCGCCGGACTCGCCTCGGTCAACGTCAAGATCACCGGCGAGGTTCGCAAGGGCTACCGCCGCGCTGACCTCAACACACTGCGTGCAGAGCGTGACGCCGAGAAGGGCGGTGAGAGCTAGCCCCGGCCACCGAGGTAGCGCGGGAGGTAGCGCACCACCTACCGGTAGCGAGGCCGCTACCCACCCCGCTACCACCAAACCCCGCCCTGACCTGCACACACGTTCGAAAGTAGCGGGTAGCGACCTCCGAGCCGCCACCCCGGGAACCCTTCCAGGAGACAAACCGATGACACCGCTCACGCTCGCTACCGCCGCCGTCGTGCTCGCCCTGGCCGCTGCTGGGATCTACGCCTCGATCTGCGCCGCGGTCCCGTTCACCCGCTGCCGCCGCTGCGACGGCACCGGCCACCGCACCACGACCACCACGTTCGGACGCACCAAGCTCCGGCCCTGCCGCCGCTGCAAGAGCGTCGGATCCCACCTCCGCGCCGGGCGCGTGCTCTACCACCACGCCCGCCGCATCCACGCCGAGGCCACCACCACCGTCCTCCCGAGTCGAGACACCAAGCCAAACAAGCCCGGCTGGTAACAGGCCCGCGCCCCTCGCCCTGGGCCCCGATCGGCCCAAGTCCCTACCCGACCCATGCCTAAAACACCTCGTCAGAACAGGAATTCATGCTCATGAACACCCACGCCAACTACACCGAAGGCCGCCCCCACGGCCACACAACCACCGAAACCGTCCGCCAGTCAGGCCGCCCGGCAGGCCGCCCCTCTGGTCTCGCCCTCGTCGGCTACGGCATGACCTTCGTCGGGTTCGTGCAGGTCGCCTCGACCATCGCCCCACAGGTCGCCGCCATGATCCCCGCCGCAGGTAGCGCCGCACCGGCTGTCGGGGTTGCCGTGGCCCTGGCTGCCGACGTCGTGTGGGCCGCCCTGGGTCACACCACGATCGCCGCCTACAAGTCCGGCCAGCGTGCCGCCGCCTACGGGTTCGGTGCCGCTACGGCGGTCGCTGTGGCCGTCTCTACGGTCCTGCTGGCCGCTGTGGGGCACATGGGCCCCTGGTCGGCTATCCCGGCGCTGGCTGCCCTTCTGCTGGTCGCTGACGGGATCCGCGACCAGGTCACCGTTTCTCCGGAGACCGCCGCGACCATCCGGGCCCGTACCGCCGAGATCCGCGACCAGCGCGCCCTGGCGACGATCGAGGCCCGCCACGAGGCCCACATGGAGACCATCACCGGCTACCGCGAGTCCGCCCGCCTCGCTGCCCGCACGCACGCTCTGGCCGAGATCAAGGTGACCGTCGAGCGCGCCGAGAACAAGGCCGCCAAGCGCCTCACGACCTCCGCTGAGAAGCACGCCGCCGGGGCGATCGCCTACCGCGAGCTGCTCGGTGACCAGTCGACCACCACCCCTGACACCACCCCTGACATCGGGGCTGACACCGACCATGACAACCAGCCTCACGCGATCGCCTCTCCCACTCCGACTATCGGCCCGGATGTCACCCCGGATGTCAGTGCTGCCCCGACGCTGACTGTCATCCCTGACATCGACGAGGAAGACGAGACCGGGGACCGCACCGGCCTGTGCGCGATCTGCGATGAACTGTTGGGTGAGGACGACGGCGACCAGGTCCACTCCGCCTGCGCCGCGATCGAGCTGCGCGCGGCCGGGCTGCCCGTGCCCGAGGTGGCCGGACTCCTGGCCGTCTCCGATCGGACCGTCTACCGCTGGACCAACAGGGTTGCGGGAGCCTCATGAGCCACCGTCCTGGCCCCCGTCCGCGTCGTCGCTATGTGCAGCGCCGTCGCCACTGGTGGCGCGACCTGATCACCAGCGAGTTCTACAACGCCACACACGCCTGGTTCCTCGCAGCCGAGGCCGCATCCCTCGGCTACCCAACCGAACTCGCCGAGTACGCCGCAGAGCATCCACGACCCACCTTGCAGGGCTTCATGCTCGCCCTCGCCCGACCCGACCGCCACACCCCGCCCGACCAGCACGACACCGAGACAGGAGAGATCGATGACGCAGCCTGACACCCTGACAACCGCCCTCGCCTACGCCGCCCGTGGCTGGCATGTCTTCCCCCTCCAGCCCGACACCAAGCGGCCCGCGACCCCCGGCCACCGCGCCACTGACTGCGACGGCACCGACCCGTGGTGCCGCACCGGTCACACCGGCTGGGAACAACGCGCGACCACACGCCCCGACTGGATCACCCGAGCATGGTCCAGCAACCCCACCTACGGAGTCGGGATCGCCTGCGGCCCCTCGCGCCTGGTCGTGGTCGACCTCGACACCCACAAGCCCCGTACCGAGATCCCCGAGCCGTGGAAGTCATTCGAGATCACCACGGGCGAGGACGTGCTCGACCACCTCGCCGGAGTCCACGGAGGCACCATCGCCCCGACCTACACCGTGCGCACCGTTTCCGGTGGAATCCACCTCTACTACGCTGCGCCGGCCGATGCCGCGTACGGCAACACGGCCGGAAAGATCGGCTGGCTGATCGACACCCGCGCCCACGGTGGCTACGTCGTAGCTCCGCCAACCAGCATCGGCCCGAACGCGTACGAGATCACCAACGACCGCCCGGCCGCACCGCTCCCGATGTTCCTGGTCGACCTGCTCACCCACGACCGCCGACCCGTCGCCAGCACGTCACAGGACCGCTCTCAGGGCGGTCCTAGGACCCCGGCCCAGCCGCTGCGCCCGATCGGGTCTGGTGACTCACTGCGCAAACCGGATGCGTACGTCAACCGGGTCTTCGACATCGCGATTAACGGCGACATCACGAACGGTGTGGCGGGACTCGAGGACGCGACCGAAGGTGGCCGAAACGCCGCGCTCTACGTCGCCGCCGCCACGGTCGGGAAGTTGGTCGCACGCGGACTGATCACCGAGCACGCCGCACTCGATCGCCTCATGTCCGCCGCCGCTGGGCACATCGCCGCTGGCGCGTACACGCCCCACGACGCCGAGAACACGATCCTGTCCGGCTTCCGCCGCGCCGCCACCCGGAGCGCCGCATGAGTCCGGCCGCGTCACCTCTCAGGCCACCCGAGACGAAGGAGATCACCTTGACTACCGCCGCCAACCACGACGACGTCGACCAGGGGCACACCAACGAGCACACCGGCCCGAAGCTGCGGGCGGTCGCGGGCGGCCGGAGTCACCGGATCAAGGTCGGCTCCGACCCGCACACCATCCGCGAGCTGGCCCGCGAGATCGACGCCGGGTGCCTGCCCGAGACCTACGTCCACGAAGGGTCCCCGGTCGTCCTGGAACGTGTCTCTGGGACTGCCGAGGTCGCCGCCGGAGACGAGGACGTGACCCTCCCCGTCCGGCCGACCACGCTCCGGCCGCCGCTGCTGGCCCGGCTACTGGCCGAAGAGGTCGAGGTCTACGCCACGCGCATGGAACGCGGTGGCAGTGGGACCTATGACGAGGAAGTCACCCCCTCGGCCGCCGTCCTCGGCGCGGTCCTGGCCCGCCAGACCTGGGCCGGGCTCCCGGTGCTACGCAAGGTCATCTCCACCCCGGTCCTGCGCCCCGATGGGACCCTGCTGCAAGAGCCCGGCTACGACCCCGCGACCGGCTACTACCTCGCGGGCCGGATCCAGTGCGGGCCGATCCCTGAGGCCCCCACCCCTGAGCAGGTCGCCGAGTCGCGCGAGTTTCTGCTGAACACGTTCCTGCGTGACTTCCCCTGGCGTACGCCCGCCGACAAAGCCAACTACCTAGCCCTGCTCGCGACGCCGATCCTGCGGCCGATGAACCGCGCCCTGTGCCCGTTCGGCGTGGTCGACGCGACCATGCCCGGATCCGGCAAGACCATCCTCACTTCCTGTGTCGGCCTGCTGGTCGGGCAGCGGGTGTTGACTTGGACCGACTCCGAGGAAGAGCTGCGCAAGTCGATCACTACCGTCCTGGGCGATCAGGCCGGAGTCGTCGTCTTCGACAACCTGGTCGAGGGCTGCACGATCGACTCCGCCGTGCTCGCCCGCCTGGTCACCGAACGCACCTGGACCGACCGCCGTCTGGGCACCAACTCCGCCACCATCGCCGAGAACGACCGTCTCTGGCTGGCCACCGGCAACAACCTCCGCACCGGTGGCGACATGGCCTCGCGTGCCGTGTGGGTGCGCCTGGACCCCGACTGCCCGCGCCCTGAGGCGCGCACCGGGTTCGGGATCCCGCACCTCGACTCCTGGATCCTCGACCCCGCCAATCAGGCTACCGTGCTGCGCCATCTGCTCATCCTGATCCTCGACTGGACCCACGCGGGCGCGAAACCCTCCTACGACGTGCCCGCCATGCGGCAGTTCACCAAGTGGGCCCAACACCTCGGCGGATTCCTCGCCCACCACGGCGTGCCCGGATTCCTGGCCAACGCCGAGGAATCCCGCGACCTCGACGACGACCACGCCGAATGGCGCGCTTTCCTGCTCCAGTGGGAAAACGTCGTGCCCAAGGTGCACGTACCAGGTGAGGGCCCGACGCCTCAGCCTGTCGGCGCGACCATGCTCCGGAGAAGCGCTGAACCAGATGTAGGACCGGATCCCTGGGACGGCACATTCCCCACCACCAGCACCGGACGACCGCTCTCGGTCAAAGCCCTCGGAAAGCGACTCTCCGGACAGATCGGCAGGTGGCGCGGAGACATCGTCCTGCGCTCCGAGATCGACCCGGCCTCCAACTCCCGCACCTACTGGATCGAGCGCGAAGGAGACCAGAAGAAGCCCGCCAACCAGTCCGACAGCGAGCCCGACGAGGAACCAAAACTTCTCTGAGACCTCAGAACCAAACCCGGCAAACCCGGAAACCCGGGAAACCGCCTCTGACCAGGGGATTTAACTTCCGGGTTTGCCCTCCGGGTTAACGGTTGCAAACCCGGAAACCCGGCAAATCACCGGGTTTCCGGGTTTGGAGCCAAGGTGAACGATCACTAACCCGGCGATGTTTCCCCAGGTCAGATCCACAACTCCGGGTTTCCGGGTTTCCGGGTTTGATTCCCGCCCTCGCCCTATAGAGCAACACCCACTGGTCCAGCCCCTGAATCCAGACCGCCGTTCAATGAGAGGTCGAGCCGAGATGAGCAACGACGCCGCCGCAGCCCGGGAGGAGTGGGTGCGCAAGCAGCTCGCCGCCGCGCCCGCTCCCTCGCGGTCGCTGATCGCGTCGCTCAGTGCACTTCGCGCCACACCGGACGAAGCCGGTCGGGGTCGAACCGAGGTTGACCAGTTGCCTGAGAGCGCGTGACGACGATGGCAGAAAACAGGCGCTCGATGTACCCGCGCTGCTTGTGTGGAGGTAGCGCGTCCCACTCGGCCCGCGACATCTGCTCTGGCTTTGGCCCCGAGGTCTCGGCGAGCCACTGCCTGCGCTCCCGCTTCAAGACGGCGATCTCGGCGTCGAGGCGCTCGACCACGGGGAAGACTCGGGCTTCGGACATCTGCCCGCGCTCGAACGCGGCGAGCAGCGCTTTGGCGCGTTCGTCCTTGGCTTTCAGTTCGGCCTCGCGTGGCCATGCGGCCAGTGCTGGCTGGGTTGCAAGGCTGATCTGCGACATGTAACCCAGGGCAAGATCGACGACCGTCTCCTCAGTCTGCGCGCGATCGATGACCATGTAGTGCCTGTTTTCGGCTCCCAGGCTGCTCGTCATCAGTCCGCATCGATAAGCGGCGTTGTATCGCTTGGTCCGTGAACCATCAGGGCGGAGCTTCCCTCCGCGGCCCGAGACGGCGTGCATGCGGGAGTTGCAGATACCGCATCGAAGTACGCCGCTCAGCAGCGCCTTGTTGTCTCGGTCGCGCACCTGGGTGCCAGCCGCCTTATTGCGGTCGAGTCGCGCGCAAAGCCTCTCGAATACGTCCAGGCTGATGAGAGGCTCCCATTGCCCGCGCACCGGCTCCCCGGTGAGCGAGTGCAGGTAGAAGTCGCCGGCCTGGCCGACGTAGCCCGCGAGCCGCGGGTTGTGGAAGTACGTGAACGCGGTCTGGTAGGTCCACCTGTTGCCCCGGGTGGTCTGGAGACCAGCAGCGTTGAAGTTGCGGCAGATCTCGTGAAGGGACGCGCCCTCGATGAGCATCGCGACAGCGTCGCGCGCGTGCTGCGCTTCCTCGGGGTCGAGTGTCGCTCGATCCTCTTGCCAGCCGAACGGCCGAAATGCCGAGTGCGCCTCGCCCTTGTCGCGCTTCGCCTTTCGGGCCCGGGCGATTCGCTCGGCGGTGCGCTCTGCCTCGCCTGCATCGGCGGCGGCCTTGAAGCGCGCGACCATTCGGCCATCCGCCGTCGCGAGGTCGTCCTCACCCGACACCATCGTGATGATGCGCAGCGGCCGCTCCATGCGGATGCGGTGGTTGAAGAGATTGATGAAGTTCTCGAGCTCCAACGGCCGCCGGGTCAGCCGTGAGTTGGAGTACGCGATGATCGCGTCAAACTCACCCTTCCAGGCACGCTCCATCATCTCTTCGAAGGCGGGTCGCTTCTTCTTGCTAAGAGTCGACGCGCCAATGTCGTTGTCTTCGTACGACTGGACCAGCTCGAAGCCCTCGCGCTTGGCAAGGGTTGCGTTGTCCTGCCGCTGTCGACCGACGCCAATTGCCTGCCCCTCGGGGTCCTCGCTAATTCGGCAGTATCCGACCGCAACTTTCGCCATGGGTTTAAGGTACATCTGAATTCAGGTTGTGCTCTATCAATCTGACGCCGCCCGCTCGGCGCCGAGCACGTGTGCCGGTTCTGGCGCAGCAAATTGTCGGTGGTGCCCTCTACCCTCAGATCTGGGGGTACTTTCAAGAAGGGATCCAGAGCGTGTCAGATCTTCTCGCCAAGGTGCTCGAGCACCGCTATACCTACGTGCCACGTGGCGAGGTCAAGGACACCTTGGCACTTGGCAAGAAGCTCGGCCTGGCTGTCGCCCGAGCGCACGGGGTTCCGCTCACGGTGCTTTCGCCCCTGAAGAGTGGTGCGAGCCACCATGCCGAACTCGCCAAGCTGACCATCGTCACCGAGCGGAGTGGTCGCATCCGTGATGGCGGTGTCGTGCTTGCCTGGTGCCCGCGGTTTAAGACGATGGAGCAGCTCCAGCACGTCGAGAACTGCACCATCGTGCTGGTCGAGTGGATCCCCGGAGAGATGGAGGCTTGGGCGAAGGTCGCGGGTGCGTACAACGTCGTGACCGATGAAGTGATGACCGCCCAGCTCGATGCCAATGCCCGGAGGGCACTGGAGGGCATCGTTCACGAGGGCTACAAGGGCTGGACAGACAACATCTCCGATCGAGTCGTCCGCGGTTACCTCGACGACCTCCAGGCGGCCGACGCGTACGACCGTGATCTGGTGCTGGCGTACGCCCGCCAGACCAAATGGGAGCGGGCTATCGAGCGCCTCGAGAAAATCATCGACAAGTACGAGGCTTCGAGTGTCCCCAGCGCGACCACAGGAACGCCCCGTAGGCGGGTGCTGTAGCAACCATTTCGGCCCAGGCTGCGAAGGCTATCGTCAAGTCGCCCCTTACGATTCCCGTGCGGCGCATGGGATTTAGCCATCATTGAATGAGAGCCCGGAACTGGTTCGTCACACTTTCGGGATCGTCGACCTCTTGATCGATGTTGGTCTGGAGCGCTGTCCGGAGGTCAGGCAAGGTTGGTGGCCGATACGTCGGGCTCTCCAACAGTTCACGCACTTCCTTCACCACGCCGTCCCACCACTTTTGCGTTCCACGGCCCTTGTTTCTGGCTTTGCGGCTATCGAGGTAATCCTCCCAGAGGCAAAGCTCCCATGCGTTGCGAGCTGCGTCGATGGCGACGTCGCCCTGAAGGAGATCGCGCAGTTGCTCTGCGATGCGCGTCGCGCGCGGGGAGGTGTGGTCGAAGGTATCCACGGTGAATGCCCACCAAACCTGCCGGCGCGATCGGATAACGCGGGAAGCGAGGCTCTGAGGTTCCTCGTCGTGGATCTGCTCGACCACGTCGTGGAGATCCTTGACCAGGCGCTGGACATCCTGGACCTCGTATGACGCCCAGTCTGCTGCGGTCGCGGCCGAGTCGGCGGAGGAAGCCGCATAGTGAGCGGCATCCGTGGCTTCGACCGTGGTCGCAGTCATTCGTGCGATCGGATCGGCGATGTTCTTCTCAATGGCATCGGCGATCTGATCGATCTGGCTACCGACCGAGCCGACCGCCGACTGCAACTCCGTCGTGGTTTGTCGGAAACGCGTCGCGAAACTTCCCGCCTCCCGATCAAGGTAGATGCCGAGTAGCTCGTCATCGGTAAGTGCACGCGTCGACCGACCTTGCCTCGTTTGGCGCCGCCCTTCGTCGTCGAAGTGCGGCGCCATGGTCGGACGGATCTCGATGCGAAGGAATGGTTTGGGTTCTTCGACGCCCTCCTCGACGATGTGGACGTCGACTGGGATCGGCCGGGTCTTGCTCGCCATGTCCTGGATACGCGCGACGGCCCTGTCGAGTCCCTTCGGCAGCCCGAAGGGCACGCCGTAGACGAGCCCAGTGGACTTGTCTTCGACTTCGGCGACCCCGACCAGGAGGTGAGCGGCATCGCGCGTCGGATCGAGCGACACCCAGTTCGCCAGAGCCGCGAGCAACTTCGGCGTAACTGCATCGATGTCGCGCTTGAACTCGTAACGATCCGACTCTCCGACAGCTAGGATTCGCATCGCCTCAGGGCTCACCTGCATGAACCGGGAAGGCTGGGGATCCTCGCTCATGCAACTGTTCTAGCAGTCACTGGACGTGATCGTTGCGGAAGTTTCAGGGCCGGCGCCGTTGGTGACGTCGTGAGGCGAGAGGGCAGCGGCGGCGAGGGTGCACCTGAACTAATGTTGTGCCCCCTGAACCCGACCCCCGGCTCCAAGTGGACCGCCTCCGACCCGGAGGACGAGCGCGAGTTCGTACGCCGCCTCGAGGCCAAGGGCATCTCCACCACCGTCCGCGACACCCGCGGCCGCGAGATCGACGGGGCCTGCGGCCAGCTCGCCGCTCAGTCGGTGTCCTAGCGCGAGGCGGCTGTACGATCGGCCGGCTCAAGCCCCTGTCGCGGGCCGCTGCTCGTGGCCGTGTCGGCCTTGGGTGCGGCGTACTTCCTTCATCTCCGACTCGTAGAGGTGCCGCTTGCCCTCGACGAGAGTGTCGCGAGCCTCCTTCTCGAGCCGCTTGAAAGTGGCGTAGTAGCCGTCGTCGTACTCCTCGACGATCTGGAACGTCCACCTGCCATAGAGCACGTTGCGTCCGACGAGCTCCCGCTCGAACCTGTCCGCCAGGTCGGTGTGGCCGGCCTCGCGCAGCTGCTGGACACCCTTGCCGAGGGTGAGGTCGGCCGTGCCGGTGATGCGATGCATTGCGTACAGATGACCGCGGGCGATCTCGATCGCTTCGAGTGCCTCGCTGATGGAGCCGAGCGCCTCGACGGTGAGGTCGTCGACGCCTTCGGGCCGGATGTGCTCCTCATCGGTGGTCATGCCGCGATCGTGGCAAAGTGAGCGGGCGGGCGGCAAGCCCGAAATTTCTGAGAGTCACGCCACGTTTCCGCTGATGACACCGCCCGGACCAGCTGTCGCCCGGTACGGAGTTCTGGCCACGGGAGGTTCACCGACCCGTCAACCAAGTCGGGGGTCACGTTGCCGGACGGCGCTCACGATCAGGAACATGAGCATCAGCCTCGATCGGGTCCCGCTGGTCGCCGCCAACTCAGAGCCGCTCCGCGTCCTCATCGTCACGGAGTCGTTTCTGCCCCAGGTCAACGGCGTGACCAACTCCGTACGCCGCGTGCTGGAGCATCTTGCGGTCGACGGCCACACCGTCGAGGTCGTGGCCCCCACCGGGCCCACCGAGTACGCCGGGTTCCCGGTGACCCGCACCCGTGGTGCGACGTTCTGGGTCTACAAGGACTTCCGCGTCGGCCTGGAGACGCGGCGCAAGCTGCGCGCGGTGATGCGCCGGTTCAGCCCCGATGTCATCCACGTCGCCTCACCCGCGCTGCTCGGGCGGCAGGCGGTGCTGGTGGCCAAGGAGCTCGGGATCCCGAGCGTGGCGATCTACCAGACCGACCTGGTCGGCTTCTGGGACAAGTACAAGGCAGTCGGCGGCCCGCAGGCCGCGGCGATGCTCACCCGTCAGGCGCACTCGGCCGCCGACCGCACCCTGGCGCCGAGCTCGTCGGCCCTCACCCAGCTCGAGGGTCTCGGCGTACAGCGCACCGGGCTGTGGCCGCGAGGCGTCGACGTCGAGCTGTTCCACCCGAGCCGCATCGACCACGACCTGCGCGCCCAGCTCGCGCCCAACGGGGAGACCATCGTCGGGTACGTCGGCCGCCTCGCCCAGGAGAAGGAGCTGCACCTGCTGGCTCCGCTCGCGCACAACCCGGCGTACAAGGTCGTGCTCGTCGGTGGCGGCCCGCAGGAGCGCGAACTGCGGCACCTGCTCCCGAACGCGACCTTCATGGGCGTGCTGCAGGGGGAGGAGCTCGGGGCTGCGTACGCCTCTCTCGACGTGTTCGCGCACACCGGCTCTCACGAGACGTTCTGCCAGGCGGTCCAGGAGGCTCTCGCCTCCGGGGTCCCGGTCGTCGCGCCACGCTCGGGCGGGCCGCTGGACCTGGTCGCCGACGGTGTCACCGGGTTCTTCTACGAGCCCGGCAGCCGCGACGACCTCGCCTCTCACGTCGCGCTGCTCCACAACGACCCGCAGCTGCGGCTGCGGATGGGGCGCGCGGCCCGCAAGAGCGTCGCGCACAAGTCCTGGGGCGCGGTGAACGCCGCCCTGGTCGACCACTACCGCGACGTCATCCGGGCGCGCCGACTGCGATGACGTCGAGGACCTCCTCGTCGGTGTCGACGAGGTGGACGTGGCCCTCCATCGCGCGGCCACGGGCCAGGGCCTGCAGGAGCGGCCAGACCGGCAGCTCCTCGGTCCAGTAGCTGCGCCCGACCAGCACCATCGGCGCGACCGCGCTCGCGTCGGCGTAGTAGTTCTCGCAGGCGTCCTGGAAGACCTCCTGCACGGTGCCGCCGGCACCGGGGAGGAAGACGATCCCGCCGTCGCAGACCTCCAGCAGCACCGCCTCGCGGGTGGCGTTGCGGAAGTACTTCGCGATCGCCCCGGCGAACACGTTGGGCGGCTCGTGCCCGTAGTGCCAGGTCGGGATCCCCAGCGACCTTCCGGGCTTGCCGTCGAACTGGTTTCGTACGTCCAGAGCCACCTGCGCCCAAGACCGGATCGAGGGCCGGAACGACGGCACCGTGGCCAGCGCCGCGAGCGCGTCGTCGAGCGCCGTCTTCGGCGCACCCGCGAGGAAGGCGCCCAGGTTGGCGGCCTCCATGGCTCCCGGGCCGCCGCCGGTGGCGACGACATGGCGGTTCGCCAGGTGCTGGGCGAGGCGGGCGGCGGTCGCGTAGCCCTCCTCGCCGCGCCGCAGCGCGTGCCCGCCCATCATCCCGACGATCCGCGTCCCCTCGTCGCGTCGCGCCCGCACCCATGCCTCGAGCGCGGCGTCGATCGCGTGGTCGTGGAGGGTGATCGCGAGCTCGTCGTCGGCGTCGAGCGGCTGCTGCAGCCAGGCGTACGCCCTCGCATCCAGGCTCCGCGCATAGACCGGGTCGTCGTAGAGGTCCTCGGCGGTGTAGAGCCGGGACCGGTAGACGTCGACGGGTGTCTCGGGGATCACCGGCATCACCAGCGCGCCCTCGTCCTCGGCGTAGTCGCCGTCCCCGGGTGCGAAGGTGCACCCGAGGAAGGTGGCGCCGGCCAGCTCGGTCTCCCGCAGGGTCTCCGAACGCGAGCTCAGGTCCAGCGACCGCAGCCGCCATCCCTTGAGGCTCCCCGCCCCCGCCGCCAGATGCCCGTCGAGCTCCTCCACCGACTCGATGTCGACATGCCGTCCGCGGTGATGCTTCATACCGAGAAACCTACCGACTCACAGTGGCCAGGAGACTCCGGTCAGGCTCTCGGACTCGGTCCACAGCTTGCGGGCGAGCTCGGGGTCGGAGGCGACCGCGGTGCGGCCGACGAGCGTCGGGCTGCCGCGGTACTCGCCGAGCCCGTCCGGTCCGACGTAGCTTCCCGACGGCAGGTCCTGGCTGGCTGCGTACAGGGTCGGGAGGGCGCCCGCCTCCGCGGACTGCGCGACGACCCGGTTGCCGATCGCCATGAGAGCGTGCTTGACCAGGTTGCCGGTGTGGCCCTGCAGGTTGGTCGCGGCGTAGCCCGGGTGGGCGGCGTACGCGCGGAGCCCGGTGCCCTCCAGGCGCCGCTGGAGCTCGAGGGTGAAGAGCAGGTTGGAGATCTTCGACTGCCCGTAAGCCCGCTCCGTCCGGTAGTCGCGCCGCTCCCAGTTGAGGTCGTCGAGGTCGAAGCCGCCCCAGCGGTGGGCCGAGGAGGCGACGGTCACGACGCGGTCGGTGATGTGGGGGAGCAGCAGGTTGGTGAGCGCGAAGTGTCCCAGGTGGTTGGTGGCGAACTGGCTCTCGTAGCCGTCGGTCGTGAGGCGCTTGGGCACCATCATGATCCCGGCGTTGTTGATGAGTACGTCGATCTCACCCTCCCACTCCTCGGCGAAGTGCCGCACCGAGCTGAGGTCGGCCAGGTCGAGCGCCCGCACCTCGGCCCTGCCGCCGATCGTCGCGGCCACCTCCTCGCCGGCGGCGACGTTGCGTACGGCCAGGACGACGCGGGCGCCCTTCGCGCCCAGCTGGGTGGCGACGACGCGGCCCAGGCCGCTGGTCGCGCCGGTGACGATGATGGTGCGGCCGTCGAAGGACGGCAGCCATTCGGAAGTCCACTTCTGTTCGGTCATGACTCCAATCTAGGCGGTGCCAAGAATCTTGACAATGCCAATATCGGTCAAATCTCGATAAGGTGTGCCTGATGACCGAGACGATGACCCGCTACCACCACGGCGACCTGCGCGCCGCGGTGCTCCGCCGTGCGGAGGAGGTGCTGCGCGAGTCGGGCACCGACGCGCTCTCGCTGCGCGGCATCGCCCGCGATCTGGGCGTGAGCCATGCTGCGCCGAGCGCCCACTTCCGCGACAAGAACGCGCTCTTCGACGCGCTCGCGGTCGCCGGATTCCGGCGGCTGGGCGAGGTGATGGACACCGCGTTGGCCACCCGCGGCTCGCTGACCGATGACCTGGTGACCTTCGCCTCGGCCTACCTGGAGTTCGCCACCGACAACCCGGCACTGCTCTCGGTGATGTTCGCACGCAAGCACAGCGAGACCTCCGGCGCCGAGATCGCCGAGGCCGTCGCCGCCGCCTTCGCCCACCCCACCGCCCTGCTCACCGAGGGCCAGGCCCGTGGCGAGGTCGTCGACGGTGACCCCGAGGTCATCGGCGTCACCGTCCTGGCCGCGATCCAGGGCCTGGCCACCTTCGTCGGCTCCGGTTTCGTGACGCCCGAGCAGTCCCAGCGAATGCTGGAGGACGTCGTCGCCACCCTGATGCGCGGCCTGGCCCGCTAGATGCGCCTTCTTCGCGCGGTGGCGGCGCGCGGCGTGCTCGTGGAAGTGGGGATCGGCATCGCGATCCTCTGCACCCTCCTACTGCTCGCAGGGCTTGTCATCCGGGCGAGCGTGGATGAGAGCAGACAAGCGGAGGGCGCGGTCGTCACGGACCAGAAGGCGCTCGAGGTCTGGCGTGACAAGCTCGAACCCCACCTCGAACAGGTCAACTCCATCCCGACGCCTGACGGGCTCCGCTGGCCGCAGGATGCCGCGGTGGACGAGTGCCGCGTCGACGAGTCGGACCACCATCTGGTCCAGGTTGGTGCCTGGTTCGTGTGGGAGGCGACCGAGGAGGTTGCTTACGATGAGGTGAGCGAGGCGGGAGCCGCCGGATATGTCGAGATCCTCGACTACCTCGCCGACCACGGATGGCGGATCAGCAAGCGGGAGAATCGGAACGGCATGGTCTCCGGCGCCAACCGCGACTTCGACTCCGCCGATCTGGAGCATCCCTCGGGCGTCACGATGCGTACGCAGTTTCTCGGCAACTCGATCCTGGGTCACCTCTTCTTCAAAGGAGCCCCCAAGGTCTGCTCCTTCAGTGGCTGAACCGCCGCGCTGTGCTGCCAGGAGTGCGTCATCGCGTACTCTTGGCAGCACACGGCGGGCTCAGAAGGCGTGCGCCATCAGGTCGGCGTAGACCTCCTGCTCGTCGACCTCCAGGCCACGGGCCTGGAACCACTTCGCGACGTTGGTGATGTCGCGGAGCAGGAAGTCGAAACCCAGCGGGTTGCCGACCAGGTCGATGATCTGGGGGAGATCGATAATCACGAGCCGGTCCTGCTGGGCCAGGATGTTGTACGGCGAGAGGTCACCGTGGACCAGGCCGGCCTGCACCATCGTGGCCAGTGCGTCGACGAGCCCGTCCCACCACATCTCGAGGACGTGGTGCTCCGGCCGGGTCTGGGCGAGCCGCGGCGCCGTCTCGAGCTCGCCGTTGCCGTCGTCGACCGCGATCCACTCCATCAGGATCTCGGTCCCGTCGATCTGCACCGGATAGGGGACCGGGAGGCCGAGGTTCCAGCAGCGTACGAGGGCGTTCCACTCGGCGTTGGCCCACTCGGCCTTGGCGACCTCGCGGCCGAAGGTCGAGCCCTTCTTCAGCGCACGCTCGTCACGAGAGCGCTTGACCGAACGGCCCTCGGTGTAGCTCGCGGCCCGGTGGAAGGTGCGATGGTCGGCGTCGCGGTAGCGCTTGGCGACCATCAGCGCCTCTAGCTCCGGGAAGAGCGGGTCGCCCCGTACGACCAGGAAGGCGTCGGCCTCCTTGCCGGTCTTGAGGATGCCGAGCTCGGTGTCGATGGCGCCCTGAGAGGTCACCACCCAGTCCGGGCGAGGCTCCGGTCCACGGGAGAGCGGCTCCACGGAGAGCCAGGTGGACCAGCGTTGTCCGTCGTCCAGGTCGTCGTAGGCCTGGAAGTCGAAGACGAAATTGGGGTCGATCCTCTGGAGAGGATCAGCGGAGATGTTCTCCTGAGTCACTTCGGGTGCTCCTGATACGAGAGATGTGGTCTGTGGGCAGGCACAGGACAACGACAGTCATGGTCTGCTCCTCTCGATCAGGGGCGCCTCGTGGACGAGGACGCCGGTCGCGCTCCATGGTGGAGGACCGCGACCGGCGTATGCAACAGGTTTATTCGGGATCTGACGAGACGAGCCACACGTCGTCCCGCCCGAGGACGAGGACCCGGCCGTCCTCGAGACCGTGGGCGACAGAGCCGTACGGTGCGGCGAGCTTCGCCGACTCCTTGCCGGACTCGGAGTCGATGAAGGTGTGCGTGTAGGCCGGCAGGTCCCGCCCGACCGCGAGCTGCGCCACCGGTCGCGGGTCGTTCCCAAAGCGATCGATGACCGGGCCGCTGACCTCGACGCCGGGGTAGACCTTCTTCGTCTTCTCGAGGACATCGTGGGACGCTCGGTTCAGGTCCTCGGTCCACAGGCGCTTCCCGGTCGTCGGGGAGTACGCCGAGATCTGGTCGGTCACCGTGAGCACGACTGCGGCCGGGGTCGGCGACAGTTGGGTTCTGTCCGACTCCTCGATCGGTCCGGTACTGACCCGGAAGCTGGAGGCTCGCCGCCCCTCGAGGTCCGTGGTGACGATGTCATAGGCGTCGCCGGAGCGACTGTTGAGATAGATGCGGTCCGCGAACACGTCGACCTCGGGGAAGCCGAGCTCCGGGCACGGCGTGGTGCTCGTCCAAGCCCGGGTGCCTGCTCTGGTTGCGGTGAAGGTGCAGGTGCCGTTCTCGCGAGAGACGCCGACGAGGAGATCGCCGACCTGCGCCGCCGTGTGGTCATCGAGGAGCGTGATCGGAGCGCCCAAGGGTTTGCCGTCACGTAGCTGCCGAACGGAGTGGGTCTTCGGGTCGATGTCGGTCGCGATCGTCGGGACTCGCCGCACGTGCGTGTCCTCGAAGGTGCCGGAGCCTACGTACACGGGGGTAGCGAGGTCCGGCGAGAGCCGCGGAGTGCGAGTGGTCTCCTGTCCCGAGGCGTCGAAGTGAACCGTGGAGCACGCCTTCTCTTCGCATACGACGGCGTCGAGCTGCCCGTCGAGGCTGATGGCGATCGGATGGTAGAGGTCGTCCGTGGCCTGCTGCCACGCCAGCTTGCCGTTGCGGTCGTACATCGCGATCTGCTCGACCCCGACAGTTGCTACGTGGCCGCCATCCCCGACGTGAGCCCAGTTCCCGTCCTGGAGTTCCTCGGCGATGACCTTCCCGGTCCCCAGGTCGCGAATCATGAGCTGGTCGTCTTCGTAGGTGTAGATCCGGCCGCGTACGACAACTGCCTCGCCGGCCGCGCGGTCGACCTCCGTGTGCCACACGACGTCGCCGGCGACCAGATCGTGGGCTCGCCAGTGGCCGATCCCGACGAGCAGCACCCCAGCGACGGTCAATACACCAACAGCGATGAGCGCCTTCTTGGCACCGGGCGAGACAGCCATGATTCCTCCGAGATCCCGAGACCGACAGCCGCAGCCTAAGCCTCGCCCAGAACGAGTCAGTGACCGCCGACGAGCGGAGCGACGGCCCGGGCGACCAGGGAGCCCTTGCCTGTGGCGGTCTCCTCGGCGTCGGCCATGGTCATCGCGCGCAGGCCGGCGTTGACGCCGAGCCAGCGCAGCGGCTCCGGCTCCCAGCGCGGTGAGACGTGACCGACCCAGGGGAGTGCGGTGAGATCGGTCTCGGTGCCGAGGACCAGGTCGCGCAGCGTACGGCCGGCGAGGTTGGTGGTCGCGACGCCGTCGCCGACGTAGCCGCCGGCGTGCGCGAGGCCGCTGGCGGGGTCGTAGCCGACCGAGGCGTGCCAGTCGCGCGAGATGCCGAGAACGCCGCCCCATCGGTGGGTGACCTTGTGGCCGCGTACGGCCGGGAACATCTCGATCAGGGTCGCCAGCAGGCGACGGTGGGTGCGCATGTCGGAGGCGTCCGCGTGAGTGATCTTCGACCCGAAGGAGTACGGGGCGCCCCGGCCGCCGAAGACCAGCCGGTCGTCCGCGGTGCGCTGCCCATAGATCAGCAAGTGCCGGCCGTCGGAGAACGTCTCGCGCTCCTCCAAGCCGATGCTCGACCAGACCAGGTCCGAGAGCGGTTCGGTGGCGATGATGAGGGAGCGCACCGGGATGACCTCGCGCTCGAGGCCGGCCAGCGTCGGGGTGTAGCCCTCGGTGGCGCGTACGACGACATCGGCGGTGACCACGTCGCTGTCCGTCCTCACCTGGTGCGGACCGATCGACGTGACCCGGGTCTGCTCGTAGATCGTGACGCCGCGGGCCTCGACGGCGCGGGCCAGGCCGCGGACGAGCTTGGCGGGGTGGAGTGCGGCGCAGTCGGGGGTGTAGGTCGCACCGAGGGTGCTGGTCGCGGCGAGCCGCTTCTGGGCAGCGGGCTGGTCCAGCAGGGAGATCTCGGCGTCACCGAGCCCCCAGGAGCGGGCGTGCTCGACCTCGTCGCGGGCGCGCTCGAGCTGGGCGGGCGTACGGGCCACGACGACCGTGCCGCCCTTGGCGATGTCGGCCTCGATGCCCTCGGCATCGGCGACCCGGATGACCTCGTCGACGGTCGCCCGCATCGCCCGGTCCTGGGCGAGAGCGGCCTCCCGGCTCGAGCCCGCGGCCACCTTGTCGAGCGAGGCGGGGAAGAGGGCCGAGCACCAGCCGCCGTTGCGGCCCGAGGCTCCGAACCCGGCGACCTCGGCCTCGAGGATCGCGATCTTCAGGTCGGGCCTCGCCTCGGCCAGGTAGTAGGCCGTCCACAGGCCGGTGTAGCCCGCACCCACGATGGCGACATCGACCTCGATGTCGCCCATCAGCGCCGGCCGCGGCTCCCAGGTGTCGCCGGCGGTCTCGTGCCACAGGCTGATCTCGGGATACTCGCTCACCTGACGCCCCAGGCGTAGGTCTGCTTGTGCAGGTGGAGGTACATGAACGTCTCGGTGCTCACCACGCCCTCGATGGCGCGGATCTTGCTGGAGACGAGGTTGAGCAGGGCCTCGTCGCTCTCGGCGACGACCTCCACGAGCAGGTCGTAGGAGCCGGCGGTGATGACGATGTAGTCGACCTCGTCGAGCTTGCCGAGCTCGTCGGCGATCCCCTCGATCGGTCCCGAGGTGCGTACGCCGATCATGGCCTGCCGCGCGAAGCCGAGCTCGAGCGGGTCAGTGACCGCGACGACCTGCATGACGCCGCTGTCGACGAGGCGCTGCACGCGCTGCCGCACCGCGGCCTCGCTCAGACCGACCTCCTTGCCGATCGCGGCATAGCTGCGCCGCCCGTCCTGCTGGAGCTGCTCGATGATCAGCTTGTTGACCTCGTCGAGGTGAGCGCCCCCGTTGCGCTTGCGAGTGGTCATGGCGCCCAGTCAACCTGTTTGCCGTGGCCAGATGCAACGAAATCCGTCGTGTGTAACGAACAATTTCCATGATTCCGTACATTGTGTGTGGCTGAAGGGCTTTGAAGTTGTCATAGTGGGCGTCGTGAACCATGTCTCGCTGACCGATGCGAAGCCCGCCGTCTACTGGCTGGACGACCCTGCGAAGCCAGCGCCGCTGCCGCCTCTGCTCGGGGTGGCGTCGGCGGATCTGGTGGTAGTCGGAGGCGGATACTCGGGGCTGTGGACAGCGCTGTTGGCCCGTGAGCGGTTTCCGTCGTGGTCGGTGGTGCTGCTGGAGGCCGGCCAGTGCGGGGACCAGGCATCGGGCCGCAACGGCGGCTTCGCCGAGGCGTCGTTGACCCATGGCTTCTGGAACGGTCTGGAGCGCTGGCCCGACGAGCTCGCGACACTGGACCGGCTCGGCCAGCAGAATCTCGACGAGATGGCGGCGACTGTCCAGGATCACGGCATCGACTGCGACTGGCAGCTCACTGGTGCGCTGAACGTCGCCACCCGCCCGCACGAGGTCAACGACCTCGCCGAGTGGTCGACCGCGCTGACCGAGCACGGCATCAAGCACCGAATGCTGGACGAGACCGCGGTGCGGGACGAGCTCCGCTCGCCGACCTACCTCGGTGGCCTGGAGGTGGTCGGTGACACGGCCACGATCGAGCCGGCGCGGCTGGCCTGGGGATTGCGGCAGGCCTGTCTGGACGCCGGTGTGGTGATCCACGAGGGCTCCGCGGTCACAGGTCTCGAGCGTGACGGTTCGGGGATGCGGGTCTCGACGATCGCGGGGTCGGTCCGGGCCGGGCGGGTGGCATTGGCCACCAACGCCTTCCCGCCGCTGCTGCGGCGGCTGCGGATGATGACCGTGCCGGTCTACGACTACGTACTCATGACCGAGCCGCTCTCCGCCGCGCAGATGGACGCCATCGGCTGGGCGAACCGGCAGGGCGTCAGCGACTCGGCCAACCACTTCCACTACTACCGCCTGACCAGGGACAACCGCATCCTGTGGGGCGGCTACGATGCGATCTACCACTTCGGCTCGAAGATCTCCCCGGAGCTGGAGACCGGTGCCACCCACGACAAGCTGGCTGGCCACTTCTTCGAGACCTTCCCGCAGCTCGAGGGACTGCGCTTCACCCACCGCTGGGCCGGGATCATCGACACCTGCACCCGCTTCTCGGCCTTCTTCGGCAAGGCGTACGCCGGCCGCGTCGCCTACGCCCTCGGCTACACCGGTCTCGGCGTCGGAGCCACCCGCTTCGGCGCCCAGGTCATGCTCGACCTCCTCAGCGGCGAGCAGACGGAACGTACGTCGCTGGAGATGGTGCGCTCGAAGCCGCTGCCGTTCCCTCCTGAGCCTGCCCGGTACGCCGGCATCTCGATGATGGTCCGCTCGCTAGGGAAGGCCGACGCCAACGGCGGGCGCCGCGACCTGTTCCTGCGGACGATGGACCGGCTCGGGCTCGGCTTCGACTCCTAGCGGCGAGTCACTCGAACCTCATCCGTCACGGTGTACAGGCAATTCCTGCGCTTCTCGGGTGTTGCATTGCCTGATAAGTGCAGGGATACCCGGTTAACCGGGTATCCCTGCACCGGGCTCAAGCAGCGTCCTGCGCCGCCGCGACCCGCTCGCGGAGCTTCGCATGGATCTCCTCCGGCGTGCGCTGCGTACGCTGGCGGTGGTTGCGCGCGATGATGACGCCTGTCGCGGTGACCCCGGCCAGGCCGGCCATTCCCACGATCTTCCACACGCGTGCACTGCCGAAACTCATAGGACCCCCTGCTCACGATGTCTGATGACACCACTATCTCCCTTGCCGACGCCGTGGACCAGACCCGGACCGGTGATCTGTGGCTCTTCCGCGGGCGTTCGGTCGCCGACCGGGCGATCCGGATGCTCAGCAACGCCCCGGTCAACCATGTCGGGATGGCGGTGGTGCTCGATGACCTGCCGCCGCTGATGTGGCATGCCGAGCTCGGCAAGGGGCTGCTCGATCTCTATACCGGCACCCACCACCGTGGCGTACAGCTCCACGATCTGCGTGCCGCGGTCGAGCAGTGGGCCGGCCGCTACGAGCAGCAGGTCTGGCTGCGCCAGCTGACCGCCGACATCGACCGCCCGCGCGAGGACGCGCTGCTGCGGACGATCGCCCGGCTCGACGGCACCCCGTTCCCCTCAACCGCTGCCCTGGCCGGACGCTGGGCGCGGGGGAGGGTGCGCTCGAAGGCCGGGCTCGAACAGGTCTTCTGTGCCGAGGTCGTCGCTGCCACCTACCAGGAGATGGGTCTGCTCGACGACGAGCGCCCGACCAACTACTACGACCCGGGTCGCTTCTGGTCCGGCGACCACCTGACCCTGCAGGACGGGGCGGTCCTAGGTAGCGAGGTACGCGTCCTCGGCTGAGCCGCGGCCTGCGAGGCGGAGGGCGACGGAGACCTCGCCGCTCTCGACCAGGGTGCCGATGACGAGCGCACGGAGCCCACGGAGCAGGGCATCGGGGTCGACCAGGTCGGGCGCCGCGAGGGCGTGCAGCAGGTAGCCGTGCACGAGGGCGAGCAGGGAGTCGGGGTCGGTCCGGGTCGCGCCCGCCACGGTCGCCGCGCGGTCCGCGACGGCACGGCCGGTGGTGAGCGCCTCGGCCACCACCGGGCGGAACTGCGGCTCGCGGGCGGCATGGAGCAACCCCTCGAGGAAGGCGAGTGAGTCGGCCGGCGGGGACATCAGCGCCGCGGCGAACGCCTCGGCCATCGCGTCGGTGCCGGACTCCGTCGCGGCGAGCTCGTCGGCGAGCGTACGCAGCCGGGCGACGTCCTCGGCCACGCCCGTGCGCATCGCTTCGGCCGCCAGGTCCGTGATCGAGTCGAAGAAGTAGCCGACGGTGGCCAGCGGCAGCCCGGCGCGCTCGGTCACGGCCCGATGGGAGACCCCGGCCATGCCCTTCTCGGCGGCCACCTCGATCGTGGCGCGGACGAGGGCGTCGCGTCGCTGCCTGGCGCTGTCACCGTGCCGTCGCTTCATGGGCAGAGTGTTTCACGCGAGCCGGCAAGAAGTCTGGAAGATCTTCTAGACTTTTGGGAGCCGATCCAGCACGCTGTCCGACATGACCGCACCGGCCCGCGTACACGCCTTCACCGACGACGCCCTCGGCGACCACGACGCCGTCGAGCTCGCCCACCTCATCCGGGCGGGGGAGCTGAGCACGGCTGAGGTCGAGGCGGCGGCGGTCGCCCGGCTGCGACAGGTGGCCCCGGGGCTGCACGCGCTGGCGTACGAGGCCTACGACGCGCCCCGTCGCGCGGGGGCCGACACCGGCCTGCTCCATGGTGTGCCGACCCTGCTCAAGGACAACACCGACCTGCTCGGGATGCCGACGAACCACGGGTCGGAGGCGTTCCGCGCGCGTCCGGCCGCACACGACGGGCGCTACACGACCCAGTTCCTCAGTGCCGGGGTGACGGTGCTGGGCAAGAGCCGGATGCCCGAGTTCGGGCTGAACGCGACCACCGAGTTCCGAAGCGGGCCGCCGACTCCCAACCCCTGGAACACGCGCCACTCCGTCGGCGCATCCTCCGGCGGCGCAGCGGCGCTGGTCGCCGCCGGCGCCGTGCCGCTCGCGCACGCCAACGACGGCGGTGGCTCCATCCGGATCCCGGCCGCGGCCGCCGGACTGGTCGGGCTCAAGCCCAGCCGCGGCCGGCACATCGACGGCGAGATGGCCCGCACCCTCCCGATCAACATGGTCAGCGAAGGGGTGGTGACGCGTACGGTCCGCGACACCGCGACCTTCCACGCCGCGCTCGAGCGGCACTGGCGCAACCCGGCGCTGCCGCCCCTCGGGCTCGTCGAGGGCCCCGCGCGTCGGCGGCTCCGGGTCGCGTTGATCATGGAGTCGGTGACCGATGCCGTTGTGGACACGCCGACGAAGGCGGCCGTGGAACGCACTGCGACCCTGCTGGAGGAGCAGGGCCACAGCGTCGAGCCGGTCCCGATCCCCGTCGACGCGCGCTTCGGCGACGACTTCCTCAGCTACTGGGGTCTGCTCGCCTTCCTCGCCGGCAACCTGGGCCGCCTGACCATCGACCGTACGCTCGACCAGGGCCGCCTCGACGGCCTCACCGACGGCCTGCGTCGCGCCTTCGCCTCCGGCGGCTGGCGCCGGACGCCGACCGCACTGCTCCGCCTGCGGCGGGCCGCGGCGGCGTACGCCTCCGTCTTCGACCACCACGACGTGGTCCTGTGCCCGGTCGTCGCCGGTGTCACCCCGCCGCTGGGTCATCTGTCCCCGAACGTGCCGTTCGAGGACCTCGTCGACCGGCTCCTTCGCCACGTCGCGTTCACCCCGCTGCAGAACATCACCGGTGCACCGGCGATCTCGCTGCCGATGGGGCTCAGCGAGGAGGGGCTGCCGATCGGGGTCCAACTCTCCGCGGCGTACGGCGACGAGCGGACGCTTCTCGAGCTCGCCTATGCCCTCGAGGAGCAGTCGCCGTGGCCCCGGATCCACGACGGGCAGATCACAGCATCGTAGAGGCCTTCTCCAGCACCCGGCGCAGGATCTGCTCCATCTCGTCGAACTCGGCCTGGCCCACCGTGAGGGGCGGCGAGAGCTGGATGACCGGCTCGCCGCGGTCGTCGGCGCGGCAGTAAAGGCCCTCGGACCACAGCGCCTTGGAGACGAACCCGTAGAGGATCCGCTCGCACTCCTCCTCGGTGAAGGTCTCCTTGGTCGCGCGGTTCTTGACCAGCTCGATGCCGTAGAAGTAGCCGGTGCCGCGTACGTCGCCGACGACCGGCAGGTCCTTCAGCTTCGACAGCGTGGCCAGGAAGGCGTCCTCGTTGCGGCGTACGTTGCCGAGCAGGTCCTCGGCCTCGAAGAGGTCGAGGTTGGCCATCGCCACCGCGGTGGAGACGGGGTGACCGCCGAAGGTGTAGCCGTGGTAGAAGGTCTCCTCACCGGTCAGGAACGGCTCCATCAGCCGGTCGGAGATGATCGTGGCACCCAGGGGCGCGTACCCCGAGGTCAGCCCCTTGGCCGTGGTGATCATGTCGGGCACGTAGTCGAACCGCTCGCAGCCGAACATCGTGCCCAGCCGCCCGTAGGCGCAGATGACCTCGTCGGAGACGAGCAGCACGTCGTACTCGTCGCAGATCTCCCGCACCCGCTGGAAGTAGCCAGGGGGAGGCGGGAAGCAGCCGCCCGAGTTCTGCACCGGCTCCAGGAAGACCGCGGCGACGGTGTCGGGGCCCTCGGCGCGGATCACGACCTCGATCTGGTCGGCGCACCAGCGTCCGAACGCCTCCGGGTCGCTCCCGTCCATCAGCCCGCCGGTGATCTCCGAGGCCCGGTAGATGTTGGTGTTCGGCACCCGGAAGGTCGAGGGGACCAGCGGCTCGAACGGCGCCTTGATGTCGGCCAGGCCGGTGATCGACAGCGCCCCGTGGGTGGTGCCGTGGTAGGCGATGTTGCGCCCGATCACCTTGTGCTTGCCCGGCTTTCCCTTGAGCTTGAAGTAGTTCTTGGCGAGTTTCCACGCGGTCTCGACGGCCTCGGAGCCGGAGTTGGTGAAGAAGACCCGGTTCAGGTCGCCGGGGGCGAGTGAGGCCAGCCGGGCAGCGAGCTCGATCGCCGGCTCGTGCGCGTAGGACCACAGCGGGTGGAAGGCCAGCTGCTTGGCCTGCTCCGCGCCGGCGTCGGCGAGCTCCGCGCGCCCGTGGCCGACCTGGGAGACGAAGAGCCCCGCGAGACCGTCGAGGTAGCGGTTGCCCTCGATGTCGTAGATGTAGGCGCCCTCACCCCTGGCGATGATCGGCACGTCGGCCTCTGCATAGCTCGAATGCCGCGTGAAGTGCATCCAGAGATGGTCCTTGGCGTCGCGCTGCAGCTGCTCGTAGTTGCCGGTCATGACTCAATGGTCACCCAACGCCTCTCGCTTTCGCAAGCGAATCCGTTTCAAAGTGCGATTATCACTTCGGATTCAGTTGTGACATCCCTGTTACGGGAAGGAGTTAGTCTCTACCGCATGGCTGACCAGACCTTCAGGAACGTGATTGGCGGCGAGCTGCGTGAGGCCGCCGACGCCGCGACGTACGACGTCGTAGACCCCGCCACCGGCGAGGTCTACGCGCAGGCCGCGATGTCGGGGGAGGCCGACGTCGACCAGGCGTACGCCGCGGCCGCATCGGCCTTCGAGACCTGGGGCGAGACCACACCCCAGGAGCGCAGCCTGGCGCTGCTCCGGCTCGCCGATGCAATGGAGGCCCGGGCCGCGGAGCTGACTGCCGTGGAGGTCAAGGACACGGGTAAGCCGTTCCAGCTGACCCTGGAGGAGGAGCTGCCGCCGACGATCGACCACTTCCGCTTCTTCGCGGGCGCGGCGCGGACCCTGGAGGGGAAGAGCGCAGGCGAATACCTACCGGACCACACCTCCTGGATCCGCCGCGAGCCGATCGGCGTGATCGGGCAGGTCACGCCGTGGAACTACCCGCTCGCGATGATGTCGTGGAAGATCGCCCCGGCGCTGGCTGCCGGCAACACGGTCGTGCTCAAGCCCTCCGACACCACCCCGGCCAGCTCCGCGCTCCTGGCCGAGATCGCCCAGGAGTTCCTGCCGCCGGGCGTGCTCAACCTCGTCACCGGCGACCGCGACACCGGGCGCGCGCTGATCCGGCACAAGACGCCCCAGATGGTCGCCATCACCGGCTCGGTGCGCGCCGGGATGGAGGTCGCCGCGACCGCGGCGCAGGACGTCAAGCGTGTCCACCTCGAGCTCGGCGGCAAGGCGCCGGTCATCGTCTTCGACGACGCCGACATCGACAAGGCGGTCGCCGGTATCGCCGCGGCGGGCTACTTCAACGCCGGTCAGGACTGCACCGCCGCGACCCGGGTGCTGGTGCAGGAGGGCATCCACGACGAGTTCGTCGCGGCTCTCGCCGAGGCGGCCCGCAACACCACCGTCGGCCTCCCCGCCGACAACACCGATGTCGGCGCGCTCAACAACCCCGGCCAGCTCGCCCGGGTCGCGGGCATGGTCGACCGCCTCCCGGACCACGCCACGATCGCAGCCGGCGGCGCGCCGGCACGAGTCGTTGGCGGCGAGAACGGCTACTTCTACCAGCCCACGGTCCTGGCCGGCCTGCGCCAGGACGACGAGCAGATCCAGCACGAGATCTTCGGCCCGGTGATCACGGTGCAGCGGTTCGCCGACGAAACCGAGGCGCTCAGATGTGCCAACGACGTCGACTACGGCCTCGGGTCGAGCGTATGGACCAAGGACCACGCCACCGCGCTGCGGGTCAGCAAGCGCCTCGACTTCGGTGTGGTGTGGATCAACACCCACATCCCCTACATCTCCGAGATGCCCCACGGCGGCTTCAAGCACTCCGGATACGGCAAGGACCTCTCCGTCTACGGGTTCGAGGACTACACCCGGATCAAGCACGTGATGTCCTACTTCGGAGGCTGACACCAAAGGAACAGGTCGACCGGCGACCCTCGATACGCGAACAGACCATGTCCGTGAAAGCATCGAGGGCCGTTTCGCGCACCTCCGCGACACGGACCCAGCAATGGAAGCAGCCGAACCCCCACACGAGGTGCACCCCACATGTCAGCCAAGCAATGGCGGACAGATGTCCAAGGTCTCCGGGCCGTTGCCGTAGGTCTGGTCGTCGCTGCCCACGCGGGCGTCCCGCACACCGAGGGCGGGTTCGTCGGCGTCGACGTCTTCTTCGTCCTCTCCGGCTTCCTGATCACCACCCTGCTGCTGCGCGAGGCCGACACATCAGGCACGGTCAGCATCCCGCAGTTCTACGCGCGCCGCGCCCGCCGGATCCTGCCGGCAGCCACTCTCGTGATCCTGGTCGTCCTGGCGTACGCCGCCTGGCAGCTGCCCACCACCCGGCTCACCGACGCGGCCGCTGACGGCACCTGGGCGGCGTTCTTCCTGGCCAACGTGCACTTCGCGGCCGAGGGGGTGCAGTACTTCCAGCCCAGCGAGCCATCGCCCTTCCAGCACTACTGGTCGCTCTCGGTGGAGGAGCAGTTCTACCTCGTCTGGCCGGTCCTGGCGCTCCTGCTCATCCCCAAGCTCGGGCGCAAGGGCTTCACGATCGTCGCCGCGGTGATCGCGGTCGCGAGCCTGGCCTGGTCGATCCATGCCACCGGCGAGAACCCGACAGCCGCTTACTTCTCCACCCCGGCTCGCGCCTACGAGCTCGCCGCCGGCGCGCTGCTGGCCTGCTGGGGCGGCCGGCTCAGGGGAGCCGCCAGCGTCGCCGCCGGACTCGGCGGAGCCGCGGCGATCCTCGTCTCCACGGTCGCGTTCAGCGAGGCCACCCCGTTCCCGGGCTGGCAGGCGCTGGTGCCCACCCTCGGCACGGTCGCGCTGCTCGCCTCCGGCGCCAACGCCCCGACCGCGAGGCTGCTCGCGATCCGCCCGCTGCGCTACGTCGGCGACATCTCATACTCCCTCTACCTGTGGCACTGGCCACTGATCGTGCTCGCTCCCGAGTTCCTCGATCTCGGCAACGGCGCGCTCGAGATGACGGTCGCGGTCGCCGCCGCGCTGCTCCTCTCCGCGCTGAGTCACCGCTTCATCGAGCTCCCGTTCCAGCGCAAGCAGGTGCCCGTGCTCTCCCACGGGCTGCGCTCGCTGGCCCTGTGGCCGGCGGCGCTCGTGCTGGCGGTCGGCAGCGGCTGGCTGACGACCGGCTATGCCGCGTACGCCGAGAAGGAGCGGGCCGCCGAGGCGCAGGCGTGGTTCGCGGCCAACGAGGTCCCCGACACCGCCGCCGAGACTGGCGGGCCGCCGCAGGTGCAGCGCGAGCTCCGCGCCGCCCTCGACATCGCCGACCGCGGTGGCCCGATCCCGCCGGCCGTGCTCGGCGAGGAGATCACCGAGGACCGGTGGCAGAAGACGTACGGCGACTGCTACGCCAACTACGGAGACACCCGCGGCGCCGACTGCACCCTCGGCGACACCGACGCGAAGAAGACCGTCGCCGTCGTCGGCGACTCCCACGCCGGCATGTGGCTGACCGCCTTCGACGACCTCGGCAAGGAGAACGGCTTCCGGGTCGTGCCGGTCGTGAAGGTCGGCTGCGCCCCCTACCCGGTCCAGCACCGCGGCAAGAAGATGAGCCAGGCCGAGTGCGACGACTTCCGCGACTGGTCTGCGGACCAGCTCGAGCGCCTCGACCCCGACACGATCGTCTCGACGGCTCGCGGCCAGCTCTTCATGCCGAAGACGTACGACGGGATGGACCGTGACGAGCAGTGGTCGCAGGCGGTTCGCAGCACGGTGAAGGCGTATCGGGAGATCTCCCGCAGGGTCGTCGTCCTCGGCGACGTACCCGCCGTCGACCACAACCCCGCCGACTGCATCAGCGCCCCCGACGCCGACCAGAGCTCCTGCCTCAGCGACCGCGACTCGCGCGAGACCAGCAGCAACGAGATCACCGAGGCGGCGCTGGAAGGCACCAAGGCGGCGTACGTCGACACCCAGCGATTCGTTTGCGCCGAGGACCGCTGCCCGCTGGTCGTGGGGGAGAAGGTCACCTATTACGACAGCTCGCACCTGACCGAGTCGTGGGTCCGCCACGTCACGCCGCGGCTCGGCGTCATCCTCGCGCCGCTGATCTGACGCAAATTTAACTGGGACGCGCATTTCGGGATTTGCCTTTGCGTGCATCTTTGTGGCTTAATTGTGGGCAGACGTTGCAAAACGTTTCATGCGCAGCCCTGGACCCGTGGGGGAGTCCGGGGCTGTTGCTATTTCCTGGGTCGTCTGCCCTGTCGTCCTTCAGGCAATCGGGCTCTTTTCGCCGTGCGATTCGAATAGCCTTCACTAGACTCCGCGCGATCGGATCGATGCCCGCTAGGAGACTCGGATGGCGCAACACCCGGACCTGTCGTCCGCCAAGCCGTGGGCATTGACGTCGGTGGTGGGCGCCGTGACGATGGCAGCGCTCGCCTACCTCCAGTCCGTCTTCCAAGGTCAGGCCGGGATCTTCGCCGTCGTCGCGGGCATCGGCTGCGTCGTCGTCGCGGTCGTGCTCAACGCGCTGCTCGCCTGGGACGCGGCGAGGAAGCGCGCCATCCCGGCCACGTCAGCGGCCCTGATGATGACCGCAGCGGTCTATGACAAGGCTGAGGAGCTCGTCGGCTACGCGTTCCCGGTGACCAAGCGCCACCTGATGACCTCGGCGGCCGTCGTCCTCGCGGCGAGCGAGGCGACGACGGTCACCGACGGGATGTTCGTGCGGGTCCACTGGAAGTTTCCGGCGGAGTCTCGCGACGTCGCTGTGACCGCGCTGCCCGGTGGCTATGCGCTGCTCACCCTGATGCCCGAGGACAAGCTGCCCCGGCAGGTGAAGAGTGCCTCGCTGGTCCGGCGACACGTCGAGAACGCGTTGGTGGTCGCCGAGGCCTGGCACGGGGACGGCAACCGTGAGCTCGGCGGACGTGCGCACGCGGTGGGCGAGCACAACCGAGTCGTCAACCTCGACGCCGAGAAGACCGCGACCGGCGAGGAGTTGATCGGGGCGCCGCTGCTGCAGACGGGCAACCGGAAGGTCGTCGGACTGCTCGACGGCACCGACGACCGCGGTCCGCGCTACCTGCCGTTGACCCGCGACAAGGCGCGGGCCCTGGTGGGCGGTGCCTCCTGGTGGCGCAGCACCGGGTGGCTGGTCCCGGTCGCGGTCGCCGCGGTGATCGCCCTGCTGGCGGCGGTCCAGCCGATCCTCGGCTCCGGCGGTGGTGGTCTGGTTCCGGCAGCAGCCTGCGAAGGAGACGCGACCAGGCTGAGCGTCG
Organism: Nocardioides sp. NPDC004968; assembly: GCF_040608935.1. Lineage (NCBI taxonomy): Bacteria > Bacillati > Actinomycetota > Actinomycetes > Propionibacteriales > Nocardioidaceae > Nocardioides > Nocardioides sp. NPDC004968. Next base: position 367,556 of record NZ_JBEXJF010000003.1, on the reverse strand, counting down.
TGGTCAGCACCGAGAAGGACGGTCTCATCGATCAGCTGGCCACCGACTTCAACGAGGAGTACCGAGGCGATGACGGCGCGTGCGCCGATGTCGAGGTGTTCGGAGTCAACTCGGGTGACGCCGCCGAGGCGATCGCCACCGGCTGGGCCGCGGCCCCCGACGACCGGCTGGAGTGCGCGGTCGACGACCCGGATGACTGCGAGGTCGTCGAGGCGCGCAAGCCGGACCTCTGGCTGCCGACGGAGTCGGTCTGGCCGGAGCTCCTGGGTGCGGGCGAGCTCGGTGAGGACGGCGGCGACGAGCTGGCCGACAACGACGGCGAGTGGACTTCGGTCGCCTCCTCCGTCCTGTCGATCCTGATGCCCGCGGCGAGGCGGGAGAAGCTCTCGGGCTCGCCCGACTGGGACGAGCTCCTCACCAAGGCCGCCGGTGGTGAGCTGTCGATCGCTATCGACGACCCGATCGGCTCGACCTCGGGGATGGCGACCTCGGTGGCCCTCAACGAGGCGCTGGTCGCCGACCACGACGAGGAGGACGCGGTCGGGCTGCTGCGCGACGCGATCGCCTCGGTGCCCGACGAGATGGCCGGCGAGGACATCACTCGGCTGATGAACCGCGTCTACCAGAACCCGGACCTCCTCGCCCAGATGGATGCCGTGGTGGCCCAGGAGCAGACCGCGTACCTCTACAACTGCCAGGACCCGCTCGGCTCCGACGACTTCTCCTGCCGCGACACGGTGGACGATGACCGCCGGATGGTCGCGGTGAGCCCGGACGACACGATCTACGCGTTTGACCACCCCGCGGTCCCGATGGCCTCCCTCGACTCCGACGAGGCCAAACGGTCGGTGTCGGAGGCCTTCGTCGACTACCTGAGGACGAAGAAGGCGCAGAAGGAGTTTCGTGCCTGGGGCTTCCGAGCCGCTGGTGAGCCGGAGAAGGTCACCGATCAGCTCCGGGAGGTGATCGACGCCGACGACGTCGAGACCGTGACTCCATGGCCGGAACCGAAGACGGTCAACCAGTGGCGGCACCAGTGGCAGAACGTACGCCTTCCCGTACGCGTGCTGCTCTCCGTCGACACCTCGGGCTCGATGGAGCAGATCGACGGTCAGGACCGCCGTGTCCGCCTCGACGGCTTCACCGACGCCTGCACCGAGGAGACGACCGACAACCCGACGTACCTCCAGGTTGCGAAGAGCGCGGCCCTCAATGCCATCGGGGAGCTCAAGGACGGCCGCGACTCGGTGGGCCTGGACTGGTTCCCGCCTGCCGGGAAGGACACCTCCACCGAGATCAAGCCACTGAGCGGTACGACCCGTGCGCAGCTCGAGCGCGAGATCTGTGACCTGAGGGCCTTGGGCGAGACGCCGTTGTACGACGCGATCCGCGACGCAAGCGCCTCGATCGACGCCTCCGAGACCGAGGTCTCGGACCGTACCGTGATCGTCCTCCTCTCCGACGGTGGCCAGAACCCGCCGCAGAGCCTCGACGCCCTGATGGACGAGATCGGCGGCGAAGGCGCGATCCCGGTCATCGCCGTCGGGATCGGGGACCAGGCACCCATCGGCGTGCTCGGCAGGCTGACGGAGGAGACCGGGGGAGCGCTGCGCAACCTGAGCGAGCCCGCGGACGTCGCCAACCTCGACCGCGTCCTGGTCGACGTCTTCCAGGGCCTCGCCGGAAAGGTCTCCTGACGAGGCCGCCCGCTTTTGGTGCCTTCTCAGCCTCTGCTGGGAGGATGGGTGGGTGAATGAGCAGCGACCACGCGACGTGGTGATCCTCGGCTCGACCGGGTCCATCGGCACGCAGGCCCTCGACCTGGTGCGGGCCAACCCGGACCGGTTCCGGGTCGTGGCGTTGACCGCGGGCGGGGCCAACAAGGAGCTGTTCGAGGCGCAGGTGGCCGAGTTCGCGCCCAAGCTCTCCGGGCTGGGGGAGGAAGCCTCGGTCGAGGCCGCCGCCCAGGCCGCCGACGTGGTGCTCAACGGGATCACCGGCGCCGTCGGTCTCCGCCCGACTTTGGCCGCGCTGGAGGCGGGCAACACGCTCGCCCTGGCCAACAAGGAGTCGCTGATCATCGGCGGCCCGCTGGTCAAGCGGGTGGTCTCGACAAGCTCGACCTCCGGCGGAACGATCGTCCCCGTCGACTCCGAGCACTCCGCGATCGCCCAGAGCCTGCGCGCCGGGCGTGCCGAGGAGGTACGCAAGCTGGTGCTGACCGCGTCCGGTGGCCCGTTCCGCGGCCGCACCCGCGACGAGCTCGCCCAGGTCACCCCGGCGCAGGCGCTCAAGCACCCCAACTTCGCGATGGGGCGGGTGATCACGACCAACTCCGCCACCCTGGTCAACAAGGGTCTCGAGGTCATCGAGGCGCATCTGCTCTTCGACGTACCCTTCGACCGGATCGAGGTCGTCGTCCATCCGCAGCAGTACATCCACTCGATGGTCGAGTTCACCGACGGCGCGGTGGTCGCCCAGCTCGGGCTGCCCACGATGCTGGTGCCGATCTCGATGGGGATGGCCTGGCCCGACCGGGTGCCGGACGCCGAGACGCCGATCGACTGGACCAAGGCCGCCGACTGGCGCTTCGAGCCGCTCGACGACTCCGCTTTTCCTGCGGTACGCCTCGCCCGCGAGGCCGGCACCCGCGGCGGCACCCACCCCGCGGTCTACAACGCTGCCAACGAGGTCTGCGTGGACGCCTTCCACGACGGCCGGATCCCGTTCCCCGGCATCGTGGACACGATTGCGGAGGTGATGGCGCGGCATCACGGCGTACGCTCTGAAAGCACCCTCACCATCGAGGACGTGCTCGCCGCCGACGCCTGGGCGCGCGAGGAGACCACTCGGATCCTGGAGACCCGTCCATGAGCTATTTGCTCTACACCTTGGCCGTGATCGGCTTCATTCTCGCGATCCTGGTCTCGATCGGGCTCCACGAGCTCGGCCACATGATCCCGGCGAAGGCGTTCGGCGGGAAGGTGACCCAGTACTTCATCGGCTTCGGGCCGACGGTGTGGTCCAAGCAGGTCGGCGAGACCGAGTACGGCCTCAAGGCGATCCCGCTCGGTGGCTACGTCAAGATCCTCGGGATGCTGCCGCCCGGTGCCGACCAGCTGGGGGAGCGCACCGAGGACGGTGCGCTCAAGGTGCGCAAGTCCAACACCGGCATGTTCACCCAGCTGATCAGCGACGCGCGCTCGGCCGAGTGGGAGCTGATCCGTCCCGAGGACGAGCCGCGGCTGTTCTACAAGATGTCGTGGTGGAAGAAGGTCATCGTGATGGCCGGCGGGCCCACGGTGAACATCGCGATCGCGTTCTTCGTGCTGTGGGGCGTCTTCGGGATCTACGGGGTCCGCGAGAACGTCGTCGACAAGGGACATCCGGTCGTCTCGAGCCTGCAGGAGTGCCTGCTGACCTGGGAGGACCAGGGCCGCGAGTGCCGCGCGAGCGACAAGCCGACCCCGGCCGCCGACGCCGGACTCAAGCCCGGCGACGAGCTGGTCTCGTTCAACGGCACCGAGCTGACCTCGTGGTCGGTCGCCCAGGAGCTGATCCGCGACAACATGGACGGCGAGGCCACCATCGTGATCGAGCGCGACGGTGAGCGGATGACGCTGCACACCCAGACCGTCGTGCAGGAGCGGGTCAAGGACCTCGACGACACCAGCGCCGACCCGGAGACCGCGAAGGTCGGCTTCTTCGGGATGTCTCCCGAGTCGCACGTGGTCACCACCAAGGAAGGGCCGGTCTATGCGCTGAAGGAGATGGGTGTGATGGCGGAGAACGCCGTCCACTCGCTGCTGAGGCTGCCGGTCAAGGTCTGGCACGTCGCGCTCGCGATCGTCGGTGTCGAGGAGCGCTCGGCCGACAGCCCGGTCAGCATCGTCGGCGGCGGCCGCATCGCCGGTGAGATCGCGGCCCACGAGGGCCTCGACGTCGGCGAGAAGGTCGCCAGCTTCGCGTTCCTGGTCGGTGGGTTCAACCTGTTCATCGGCATCTTCAACTTCGTCCCGCTCCTGCCCCTCGACGGCGGTCACATCGCGACCGCGCTGTGGGAGGGCATACGCCGCGCCTTCGCCAAGGTCTTCCGGCGGCCCGACCCGGGCCATGCCGACCCGGCGAAGCTGCTGCCGGTGGCGTACGTCGTGGCCTCGGCGCTCCTGGTGATGGGTGTTGTCCTGATCGTCGCCGACCTCGTCGTCCCACTTCATCTCCAAGCCTGACCCGCCCGTAAGATTGGTAGACATGACGTCGATCCCCCTCGGTATGCCGGAGGCTCCCGCCCCGGTGCTCGCCCCTCGCCGCAAGACCCGCCAGATCAAGGTCGGGTCGGTGGGCGTGGGCAGCGAGAGCCCCATCTCCGTGCAGTCGATGACGACCACGCTCACCTCCGACGTCAACTCCACGCTGCAGCAGATCGCCGAGCTCACCGCGTCGGGCTGCGACATCGTCCGGGTGGCCTGCCCGAGCCAGGACGACGCCGACGCGCTGCCCGCGATCGCGAAGAAGTCGCAGATCCCGGTGATCGCCGACATCCACTTCCAGCCGAAGTACGTCTTCGCCGCCATCGAGGCCGGCTGCGCGGCGGTCCGGGTCAACCCGGGCAACATCCGCAAGTTCGACGACCAGGTCAAGGAGATCGCTGCGGCCGCGAAGGACCACGGCACCTCGATCCGGATCGGTGTCAACGCCGGCTCGCTCGACAAGCGGCTGCTGGAGAAGTACGGCAAGGCCACCCCCGAGGCGCTGGTCGAGTCGGCGATCTGGGAGGCCTCGCTCTTCGAGGAGCACGGCTTCAACGACTTCAAGATCTCGGTCAAGCACAACGACCCGGTCGTGATGGTGCGCGCCTACGAGCTGCTCGCCGAGGCCGGCGACTGGCCGCTCCACCTCGGCGTCACCGAGGCCGGCCCGGCCTTCCAGGGCACGATCAAGTCCTCGGTCGCCTTCGGCCACCTGCTCAGCCAGGGCATCGGAGACACCATCCGCGTCTCGCTCTCCGCGCCGCCGGTCGAGGAGGTCAAGGTCGGCATCCAGATCCTGGAGTCGCTCAACCTCAAGCCGCGCCGCCTCGAGATCGTCTCCTGCCCGTCCTGCGGCCGCGCCCAGGTGGACGTCTACACGCTCGCCGAGCAGGTCACCGCGGGTCTCGACGGCCTCGAGGTCCCGCTGCGCGTCGCGGTCATGGGCTGCGTCGTCAACGGCCCCGGTGAGGCCCGCGAGGCCGACCTCGGCGTCGCCTCCGGCAACGGCAAGGGCCAGATCTTCGTCAAGGGCGAGGTCATCAAGACCGTCCCCGAGGCCGCCATCGTCGAGACCCTGATCGAGGAGGCGATGAAGATCGCCGAGGGCATGGAGCCTGTCGAGGGCGCTGGCGCGCAGGTCTCGGTCAGCGGCTGATCAACCAGCTAGTCGTACTGATCGAAGGTACGCCGAAGCGCAGCGATCAAGCCGTCGTCGATGACGTACGCCGCGTCGAGACGGACGTCCGCGTCAGCGACGGTGCCGCGTGCGCCGACGTCGGCACGCTCGAAGATGCTGACGCAGCGCCGGGTTGCGAGACCCGCGTGCGTCCGCAGCAGGTTGGCAGTGCGCGGGATCAGCGTGCCCATGACGAGGTCGTCGACGAGCAGTGCCTCGTGCCCCTCGGCGAAGGTGCCCTCTACCGGGAACCCGAAACGTGGCCGACTGAAGGTGCGCACCATCAGGAACACAACGCCGCACAGTTCGGCAACTCTGCTGGTGACCAGTGTGTTGCCCTCCCGCGGGGTGGCGATCACCGTCTTCGCGGCCTCGAGCCGGCCGACCGCGCGCTCGACCTGTCCAGCGAGGAACTGGGCAAGGGTCTCTCGGTTCCGTGGATCGCACGATGCGGTGTGCAGGTCGAGGTAGACCCCGATGGAGGTTTGCTCATGGTGGCCGATCAGGACCGGCTCACGCGCGATGTATACGTGCCTGGATGCGATCTCCCGCACTGCGTCGTCCGTGATCGGGGCCAACGCGGCCAGGGCGATCTCCGGCGCAAGGCGGCCGATCGTGTTCGGGACGGCCGGCGGAGCCGATGCGTGCTCGATGACCGGTGCCGGGGGGCGTGGTCGAGGCTGCTCACCGCGAGTGGCTGCCTCGGCAGCCTCCCAACGTCGGTCCCATTCCTGGGCCCATTCGCCGATCCAAGCTTGGCGCTGTCCGTCGTTCAAGGAAGGCGGTGCGGCGGCACGCACGACGGCACGCAGGAGGTCACGTGGCACGAGGTTCGATTCGGCCGTTGCGGCGTATGCGCGACTGTGGCTGATGTTTGCGCGCTTCGCGATCTGCCCGATCCCTTGGCCTGTCCAGTTCCGCACCCACGTACGTAGGTCCCGGTTGAGAGCGGCGGGGGCGTCGGGCTCCTCAGCCATCTCGTCCTCCCGGTCGGACCTGGTCGGTTCAGTTCCGGTCCTGGATCAGTCCTGCGCGGGTCCTGCTGGAGTCCCACAAATGTATCGCCAGTCTCCGGACAGCGTGTCCGGTTCACTGAAAAGGCCCGGTCCGTTCGGACCGGGCCTTTGCCCTTCTGCTCCGAGACGTCCCCCTGCGTACGTCTCGAAGATCTTGTGGTCTCACCAGTGCATCAGCCTGGAGACCACGCCGAGGAACCCGAGGTGGAGCAGTGCTCCGAGAGGGTCCGTGGTGATCAGGTGGCCCCAGGCGACCGCCGCCTGGCCCATCTGATTTCCGAGAGCCGTGGCGAACCCGTCCAAGCCGCCGTGGGTCCACAGGTGGACGACGACGAACCGGATGCCCGGCACGACCAGGAACAGGACGAGTGCGGCCTTGACCGGCAGGATCCAGGACAGCGAGCCGCTGCCGGTGGAGGTCAGGTTGCCGGTGCGCACCCAGCGAGTGCCGCTGCTGCCGTTGAAGCGGACCTTGGTGCGGCCTGCGGCGGTGGCGACGACGACACCGCGCTTTCCGGAGCGGGTGCCGCCGCGGGCCCGGACGGTTTCGCCGGGGCGCAGGAAGAAGCTGTTCATGACAGCACTCCTTCCGTGAGGACGACGGACACGGACGAGGTGCCGGCGGCTGCCTCGCACTTGGGCGGCTCGGCGCTGAGCAGCTGGTTGAAGCCGAACACGACAAGAAGCGTGACGGCGAAGGTGGCGATGCTGAACTTGTGGTTCCTCATGGTCATCATCTCCTTCAGCGGTGGGGCCCGTAGGTGGGGCCGGCGCTGTCCCGGTGGGGACATCTCCACGGTGGCGGAGGCCACATCCGTCCCACCAGAGGGCGGGTGGGAGTGGGGACGAAGTAAAGACAGTCCCAGGTCAGTTGGGACGTTTCTGGGACAGAATTGGGACGCCTGCGAGATACTCTCAACCGCGAACGCGGGCGACTCGGCGAGGGGCAATGACCGACGAATCTCTCTCACCAGAGCAGTTCAACGGCGAATTGCGCGCCTGGGTCCGGCAGGTGACCGGAAAAGCTGACGGTGGCGCCGGTGTGGCGATGGCCCGGAGCACCTTCTACCGGCGTACGTCCGGCTCGAAGCTGATGCCGCTCGACGAGCTCATCCGCGTGGTCGGCGGGGCGGTGCCACGCACCCTCGACCCGGCCCATCGGGGCGAGTGGATCCGGAAGAACACCGGCATCTGGCAGGCGAAGTGGTGGAAGGCGTACGCCTGGCGTGGCGAGGGCACCGCGGTGCCCGGGCCCGTGCTGGAACCTGCCATACCGGCGGCACCGGCCGCCACCGGCTCGCGGCTGACCTTCCCGCGGGCTCGGGTGGCTGCGCTGGGCGGACTGACGACGGAGCAGCCCACGATCCCGCTCATCGAGGCGCTGGTCCGGTGGCTGGATGACCCCGATTCCAACCTCTTCTTCCTCACCGGCCCCTCCGGCTCGGGAAAGACGGTGGAGACCCGCGAGTGGACCGCCTCGCAGGAGCCGGTGCGCTACATCAGCCTGCGCGACGGCGCGGTCGACTACGGCGCTCTCGTCGACGAGGACCGTTCGCCGATCGTGATCGACGACTTCGACCTGATCTCCTCCAGCGCCGAGGAGCACGGCGTCACCCGCCCCGATCTGAGCGAGCTGCGCTCGGCCTTCGGCCGCGGTGGACGGTTCGTGGTGATCAGCAAGCGCAACCTGCAGACGGAGCGCGACGAGCTCGCCGAACAGCTGCGCAGCCCGGCCCGGCTGGAGGACCTCGGGGTCGAGTCGGCGATGGTCGTACGCGTCGAGCCGATCTCCCCGGTCGAGGTGCGCGCTCTCGGCGAAGAGCGCGGGGGCGATGAGAAGCTGAGCAACCTGGCCGCCGAGATGGAGCGCGGCGGCGGTTTCTTCCCGGCGACGCCGTTGGTCCTCAAGCAGCTCTACGCCTCCATCGAGGAAGGCGCTCCTGCTCCCCGGACGCTGTGGGACGGCTACACCGTCCACCTCAAGCACATCTGCGGGCAGCCCTGGGACCGGAAGAGCTCACGCATCCCCAGCAGGGTGAGGTTCCAGACCTACCGCGACATCGCCTGGGACCTGTTCACAGGGATGGACGAACCGGGCTCGCAGGAGCAGGACCTGATCCCGGTCCCGCGCGTCTCGGAATGGCTCTTCGCCAACCTGCAGCGTGACCTCGACATCACCAGGCAACGTGACTTCCTGACGTACGAATGGATCGCCGACCTGCTCGACCACCCCGAGGTCTTCGGGGTGAGCGGGCGGACCAAGGACTCGGTGGAGTCCGCCGAGTTCGCCCACGAGACCTTCTACCGCTACTTCGTGGCCGAGAGCATCCGCGACCGGCTGCGCGACGGACGCGCGATGGCGCTCGACGGTGCCCGCTTCGTCCACATGCACCTCGGCGGGATGGTGATGAGCTTCCTCAAGGCCGGGTTCCAGCCCGGAGACCTGGATGCCGTGGCCCGGCTGAGCGTACGCGAGAGCCTGTCCTGGATGGACCGGCTGATCTGTCTCTACCTGACCGAGGAGCGCGAGGACTACGGCGATCTCCTCGGCCAGGCGCCGGAGCGCTACTGGGACGAGCTGGAGTTCGTGCTGGAGGCCTTCGAGTCGCTGTTCCTGCGGAAGGCGGCGATGTATCAGTTGATCCTGCGCGGTCGGGTACCGGTCGACGGCTACCTCCAGATCCTCGACCGTGAAGAGGATCCACGGACCGTCGGCCGAGAGCGCGACGCGCTCCGCGTGGACACCGACATCACCGAGGCGCTGGTCCGTAGGCTGGATCACCCGGTGCTCACGCCGGCGATTCCGATAACCGCATATCGGCTCGGGCAAATGGGTGATATCTCTTGCCTGAGCCATCTTGAAGCTCTCACTGGTCTGCCGCCCAGCCACGAGGAAGTGGTGAGGACGGCGATCCAACGGATCAAGGAGCGCCATGAGCACACTGCCTGAGTCGCCGGGCGCACAGCCTCGGCCACCAGTGCTTGTCCTCGGAGCCACCGGCGACCTCGGCAGCGCCGTCACGCGCCGGCTGAACGCCGAAGGCACCCCTGTGATCGTGCACGGCTACAGCCGCACCACCGAGCTCGCCTACCTCGCCGACGAGACCGGTGCGGTCGCGCGGGTGGAGGGTGACCTGACCACCGACGACGGTGTGGACGCCCTGGCCGAGACGCTCGCCGGGTTCGAGACCCTGTCGGGGCTCATCAACTGCTCCGGCATCAACCCCAGCCCCGACACGGTCGCCGAGATCGACCGGTCCGAGTGGCGGCACACCCTCGATCTCAACCTGACCTCGGTGTGGCGCACGGCCTCGCTCGCGCTGCCGAAGCTTCGGGCGGCCAGGTCCGGGGCGGTCGTCCTGGTCAGTTCCGTCTTCGGGATCCGTACGCCGTCACGACGGGCCGCCTACGGCGTGTCCAAGCACGCGCTGACGGGCCTCGCCCAGGCGATCGCGCAGGAGGAGGAGGGCATCGTCCGGGCCAACGTCGTCGCGCCCGGCCCGATGTGGAGCGAGTCGTCGCGGCAGGTCTTCGTCAAGCACGCCCGCAAGGAGGGGGTGACGGTCGATCAGTACATCTCCTACCGGGCCGCGCGCATCCCCGGACACCGGTTCGTCACCGCCGACGCCGTCGCGAAGGTCTGCGTCTTCCTCGCCTCCGACATGGCCAGCGCCATCAACGGCCAGTGTGTCGTCGCAGACGGCGGCGAGTACTGACCCCGCGGCGCGAAATCTGCAATTTACCCGAGATGCAACTGATGCGCCGCCGGGCTGTTTAGGCTTCGCCTAGCGCCTCCACACGTCTTTGTTTCCCCTCTTCAGACTGGCGACAACGTTGACCAATTTCTGGCTTGCCATCGATCACGCAGACGATGCGCTGTTCCGCACCCCGGACTCCTCCGACATCCGGCCCGACATCCTCGATCTGGTGGCCGACACCCCCGGTTGGGGCATCGTCGTGCGTCCCACGCAGGGCCACGGCGACGTACGCCGCGAGCTCGCCTGCGCCGGGCTCCCGGACATCGAGACCGTCGATGAGCTCGTCGTCCCGTCGAGGTCGACGGACGCGGTGAAGGTCGGGTTCGACGACCACCAGACCGAGTGCGCGCGGATGGCCCTCGACATCCTGGAGAGTCTCCCCGGCTATGACCGGGTCTTCCTCGAGCCGTACTGCACGACGCCGGGCTGTCTCGAGGATCTGGCCGCCCTCGCCACGCGGTCACGGTGCGGCGGCATCGTGCTCAAGCTCAAGGTCAACGACGATGGCCTGGAGAGCATCGAGCGTGCCGACCTCGGACGAGCCTCCTGGGTCGCGCGGTCCGACGGGATGGACTGGGACGACTTCAGCGATCGTCTGCCGCGGGTCAAAGCGCTCGGCGCCGGCGGCGTGATGGTGGGCCGGGCGGTCTGGGGAGACACCGGCGAGGCCGGCCAGGACGTACGTCTCAAGACCATCCGCGAGCGAATGCACACGATCGAACGCGTCTTTGGCTGACTCGGTCCGCGAGCCGCAGGGCGACGTACAACCGGATTGGCCCTAGGCTCGGTGACATGCTGACGACGCGCCAGGGGATCCGCCCGCTGCACGCGGGTGATCTCAGCGCGTTCCTCGACCTGACCGCGCAGGATCCGGTGGTCAACGTGTTCGCGGAGTACCGGGCGCGCACCACCAACCTCGAGCCGCGCTGGCTCGGCGGTGAGATCTGGGGCCGATGGGACGGCGGCGACCTGGTTGCGGCCTGTCATGTCGGCGCCAACCTGGTCCCCATCCAGGCCACCGAGGAGGATGCGTACGCCTTCGGCGAGCGGGCCCGCAGCCGGGTCCGCACGGTCTCGACGGTCGTCGGGCGGCAGGCCGCGGTGCGGGCGCTGTGGGGCTCGATCGGCGAGTCCTGGGGCACGCCGCGCGACCAGCGCTGGGAGCAGCCTCATCTCGAGCAGCAGCTGCAGAGTCTCGTCGAGCCGGACCCGTTCGTACGCCGCACCGTCCGCGCCGACATGGACGCCCTCTATCCGGCGTGCGTGGCGATGTACACCGAGGAGGTCGGGATCTCGCCGGAGACCGGCGGCGGCCGCGACCTCTACCGTGCCCGGGTGCTCCAGCTGATCTCGCGCGGGTGGTCCTTCGCCCGGATCGAGGACGACGAGGTCGTCTTCAAGGCCGAGGTCGCCTGCGCGACCCCCGAAGCCGCGCAGATCCAGGGGGTCTGGGTGCCCGAGCACCGCCGCGGCGAGGGCCTCGCCGCCCGCGGGATGGCCGCGGTCTGCGACATCGTCCGCGGCGAGATCGCTCCGCGCGTCTCGCTCTACGTCAACGAGTGGAACGCCCCCGCGCGCCGCGCCTACGAGCGGGCCGGCTTCCTCGAGACAGCCCGCTTCTCCACCATCATGTTCTGATCTGGCTCTGTTCTAGGAGTACGCCCGCCAGGCTCGCTCGCAGTCGGTGGCCTCGCAGCGCACCAGCCAGGGCGTGCCGCTGCTCGGGTGGGACCGCATCAGGATCCGGGTGTTGGTCTCCCAGCCGTACATCCACAGCCCGTTGGGGTTGCGGTAGGTGGTGAGCAACGTGCCGCGGAGGCTGCGGCGGCGGACCACGTCGGCGTGGTTCTCGTGCTCGATCGCGTTGGTCGCGAAGCGGGCGCCGTCGGGTGAGAACGACGCGACCGCCTCCAAGCACCCGCGCCAGAGAGTCGTCGCGGGCGCGGTGACGGTCGAGACCACCGAACAGGCGTCGAGGTTCGACGGGTCCTTCGTGTACGTGGCCAGCCGGTTGATGGCGAAGCTGCCCGCGTACGCCGCCCGGGAGGCGATCGTCTTGACCGTGCTGGCCTTCCAGTCCCACACCAGGGTGCGCGGGGTGCTGTAGGCGCCGAGGAGCACACGGGTGCCGCTCACGTCGATCGGATCGGGCCTGGTGGCTGCCCTGAAGGTGTGGCGGGCGACGACCGCGCCGGTGGTGGCGCTGCGAACCTGGGCCTGGATTCCGCCGCTGCTCAGGGTGGCCGTCTTGAGCAGGTAGCGGCCGTCGGCCGACAGCCTGGCCTTGTCCGCGTAGTACATGTCGGTGAGGGACCTCTGCGCGACATCGAGCTGCACCCGGATGATCCGGTCGATGTTGCGGTTGCGGACCCGCAGCACGAACCCGCTCCCTGAGCGGCCCAGAAGGGCGAACTCGTCGAGGTCGTCGCCGACGAGGGCGACCGGCGTCTTCATGCCGGTCGCCGGGTCGACCACCGAGACCGACTCGGACGACGGACGGTGCAGATAGGGAACGGTCGGGCTGTCGCCGATGGGCAGCGGAAGGGGACGTACGTCGACGGTCGGAGCCGCCGCAGAAGCCGGTGTCGTCAGGGAGACCGGGAGCATGAGAGCAACGAGGATGGCCGTGGCCAGTGCCGGGATTCGGATACGTCTCATGGAGGGACGACGTGTGCGGGAGGGGGTCGGTTGCAACACGCTCCTAACCGGTTCGCGGGAGGGGTGAGGTGCGCCGTACGCTTGCCCGCATGATCGCCCGTATGTCGACCCTGTTCGTGCGGACCCTGCGTGAGGATCCCGCCGACGCCGAGGTCGCGAGCCACAAGCTGCTTGTCCGTGCCGGCTACATCCGCCGCGCCGCTCCGGGGATCTACTCGTGGCTGCCGTTGGGCCTGCGCGTGCTCGGCAAGGTCGAGGGGATCATCCGCGAGGAGATGGCCGCGATCGGCGCCCAGGAGGTGCACTTCCCGGCGCTGCTGCCGCGCGAGCCCTACGAGGCGACCGGCCGCTGGACGGAGTACGGCGACGGCATCTTCCGGCTCAAGGACCGCAAGGAGGCCGACTACCTGCTCGGTCCCACGCACGAGGAGATGTTCACGCTCCTGGTCAAGGACCTCTACGGCTCCTACAAGGACCTGCCGCTGGCCATCTACCAGATCCAGACGAAGTACCGCGACGAGGCGCGTCCCCGCGCGGGGCTGCTGCGCGGCCGCGAGTTCATCATGAAGGACTCCTACTCCTTCGACTACACCGACGAGGGGCTGTCGGCGGCCTACGACGCCCACCGCGCGGCGTACGTCAAGGTCTTCGACCGCCTCGGGTTCGAGTACGTCATCGTCAAGGCCACCTCCGGCGCGATGGGCGGCTCGGCCTCCGAGGAGTTCCTGGCCGTCTCCGAGGCCGGCGAGGACACGTTCGTACGCTCGCCCGGCGGGTACGCCGCCAACGTCGAGGCGGTCACGACGCTGGCCCCCGAGCCGCTCTCCTACGAGGACGTGCCGGCCGCCCACGCCGAGGACACCCCCGAGACCCCGACGATCCAGACGCTCGTCGACCACCTCAATTCCGCATTCCCGCGTGACGACCGCCCCTGGGAGGCCGGCGACACGCTGAAGAACGTGCTGGTGACGCTGCGTCACCCCGACGGCACCGTCGAGCCGCTCGCCATCGGCCTGCCCGGTGACCGCGATGTCGACATCAAGCGCCTCGAGGGCCAGTTGGAGCCGATCGAGGTCGAGCCCATGGACGATGTCGAGCTGAAGAAGCACCCCGAGCTGATCAAGGGATACATCGGTCCCGAGGTGCTGGGGGAGTCGTCCGCATCGGGGATCCGGTATCTCGTGGACCCGCGCGTGGTCACCGGCACCCGCTGGGTGACCGGAGCCAACATCGAGGGCAAGCACGTCATCGATCTGGTCGCCGGCCGGGACTTCACCCCCGACGGCACCATCGAGGCCGCCGAGGTCCGTGAGGGCGACCCGGCTCCCGACGGCTCCGGACCGCTGACGCTTGCCCGCGGGATCGAGATGGGCCACGTCTTCCAGCTCGGCCGCAAGTACGCCGAGGCGCTGGGGCTTCAGGTGCTCGACGAGAACGGCAAGCTCGTCACCGTCACCATGGGCTCCTACGGCATCGGCGTCACCCGCGCCGTGGCCGCCGTCGCCGAGGGCACCCTCGACGACATCGGCCTCGCCTGGCCCCGCAACGTCGCTCCGTACGACATCCACCTCGTCGCGACCGGCAAGGACGCCGCCGTCTTCGAGGCCGCAGCGAAGCTGGCCGGTGAGCTCGAGGCCGCCGGCATCGACGTGCTCTACGACGACCGCCCCAAGGTCTCGCCTGGCGTGAAGTTCAAGGACGCCGAGCTCATCGGCGTCCCGACCATCGTCACCGTCGGCAAGGGCCTGGTCGAGGGCAAGGTCGAGGTCAAGGACCGCAAGAGCGGCGAGAGGACCGAGGTCGCTCTCGACGCCGCCGTCGCCCACCTCACCGAGATCGTCCGCGGCTGACATAACGGGAACTTCTCGGGTGTTTCCTGCGCTTCTCGGGTGTTGCAACGCCTGAGAAGCGCAGGAATACCCGGTTAACCGGGGATTCCAACCGCCGGGAATGCGGCAAGATCGACCCCATGACGGGGGACAGGATTCTTGACCGTACGCTCGCCTGGCGGGTGGCGAGCGCCGCGGAGGCGGCTGCGGGGATCGGGCCGGGGAAGACGGTGGCGTTCTCCGGGTTCGCCGGAAGCGGGCGACCGAAGGCGGTGCCTGAGGCCCTGGGGCTGGTCCGGGAGTGGCCGGAGGGCGTCGACGTACGTCACTCGCGGGTCGCCCAGCACGCGGCCTCCGGGTTCTACGGCGCTCTCGACGTCGCGGTGGTCGAGGTGGCGGCGATCCTGCCCAACGGGCTGCTCGTCCCGGGAAGCAGCGTCGGCAACAACCAGACGTGGCTCGATGTCGCCGACGCCGTGATCCTCGAGGTCAACAGCTGGCATCCGCGCGGGTTCGAGGGCTTCCACGACATCCATCACGGCTCCCAGCTGCCGCCGGCGCGGGCGCCGATCCAGCTGACGACGCCGATGCAGAGGATCGGTGACCCTTTCCTGCTCGTCGATCCGGCCAAGGTCGTCGCCGTAGTCGAGACCGATCGCCCCGACCGAGGCTCACCGCCGCGCGTGATCGACGAGGAGAGCCGGGCGATCGCCGAGCTCGTCGTGGACTTCCTCCGCTATGAGGTACGCCACGGCCGCCTGCACCACAGCCTGCTTCCGCTCCACGCCGGTGCGGGTCCCGTCGCCGACGCGGTTCTCACCGGGCTCCAGGACGCCGAGTTCGAGCACCTGACGGCCTACACCGACACCGTCCGGGACGGTCTCCTCGACCTGCTCGACTCCGGAAAGCTGATCGGAGTCTCGGCTACCTCCTTCGGCCTCTCCGAGGCGGGCGCGCGCCGGTTCAACGACGACGTCCACCACTACAAGGGCCGGGTCCTGCTGCGCACGCAGGACATATCGAACCACCCCGAGGTCATCCGGCGGCTCGGCCTCATCGCGATCGACTCGATGGCCGAGGCCGACATCCACGGCAACGTGAACGCCCTCGGTGGCTCGGGTGACTTCGCGAGCAACGCCCATCTCAACGTCTTCGCCGCCCCCTCCACCGCCGAGCGAGGCACCATCTCGCGCATCGTGCCGTTCGTCGGCCACGTCGACCACACCGCGCACGATGTGCAGGTCATCATCACCGAGCAGGGCGTGGCCGACCTGCGCGGCATCTCTCCCGCAGCCCGCGCTCGGCGGATCATCGACCGCTGCGCACATCCCGACTTCCGCGCGCAGCTCACCGACCTGGTCGACTCGGCGCAGCTGACCCGCTGAAAATCACGATGAGTCGGCGGGTGTCGCACCGCTAGGGTCGTGGCCATGGCGATCGACGCGGTGATCTTCGACTGGGGCGGCACGCTGACGAAGTGGCACGACATCGACTTCCACGCGGAGTCGCTGGCGCTCGCGCAGGCGGTGAGCGGTGCCTGCGACGACGACCACCCGGTCAACGCGACCAGGCTCCACCAGGCCGGCGAGACGATCTGGGCCCGCAGCCGCGACCACCAGCAGAGCTCGGCGATCGGCGACCTCTTCGACGAGGCCGGCCTCGAGCACGACCCGGACCTGCTCGACGCCTACTACGAGTTCTGGGAGCCGCACACCCTGACCGACCCCGAGGTCGGGCCGCTGTGGGAGGCGCTCCGCGCCGACGGCGTACGTGTCGGGGTGCTGTCCAACACGATCTGGCCGCGTGCGTGGCACCGCGGGTTCTTCGAGCGCGACGGGGTGCTCGACCTTCTCGACGGAGACGTCTACACCTCCGAGGTTCCCTGGACGAAGCCTGCCGCGGAGGCGTTCCACGCGGCGATGGAGGCCGTGAAGGTCTCGGATCCGTCTCGATGCGTGTACGTGGGCGACAGGCTCTTCGACGATGTGTACGGTGCTCAGAAGGCCGGTCTGCGGGCGATCCACATCCCGCACAGCAACATCCCGAGCAGCCAGGTGGGCCACAGCGAGGGCTCTCCGGAGGCCGTCGCACAACGACTGAGCGACATACACCAGATCGTTCGCTCCTGGGAATGACGCCGGGAAAAGTTGCAAGTTCTTGCAATGCGCTTTTGCGGGTCTGGGCCATTCTGAGCGGGGATTGCATACTTCTGCAAGAGAGGTTCAGCCCCAGGCGACTTCTCAGGCCTCGTGTCCAGGCCAAAACCTGGCCCGCGAGCCGCCCGGTCTCGGGAGACATCTCGGGAGTCTCCCGCGCCGGACGGTTCGCGGGCCATCTCGGCTTTTAGGGATCAGGTACCCGGGAACGCGCGCGGTTTCGCGCCCAGATCGAGCTGCCGCGCGGCCGCCCGGCAGAGCAGTTGGATGAGCAGCGTCCGGTCGGTGCCGGTCGCCTTCGGGGCCAACGAGAGATAGGTCGCGGTGGTGTCCTGCTCCAGCCGCAGCGCCGCGGCGCCGATGCCCGTCTCCGACCCGATCCGGCCGGGCAGGTCGTAGACGGCGGAGGGCGCGACCGGCTCGATCCCGGCGGCCACCACGTGCGCGGCCAGCGCCTCCCGGGCGTTCACGTGGTCGTCGTACGCATCGGTGAGCGCCCGCGCCAGAGCCGGCGAGGACGCCGCCGAGGTGCGCCCGCCCAGGGCGCCCAGGACATAGATCGCGGAGTGCTCGACCGCGAGCGCCGCCTGGACCGCTTCGGTCGAGGCCGAGGTCGCGGTCGTCATGCCGCCGCCTCCGTCGAGGAAGGGAGAGCATACGGAGTCGGCGGCCTGACCTCTGATGTCGCTCGCTGGCGCTCGCTCATGCGAGACCTCGTCCGTGCAGGAGCTGCTGCTGGCCGGCGGCGGCCGAGGCGAGCAGCGTGATCAGCTGCGGGTCCGCCGCGCGCCCGGCCGCGGCGGTGAGCGTCGTGACCAGGGCGAGCTGACGCTCCTGCCAGCGCCCGGCCGTCCGCGCCGCGGTCACGCCCTTGGTCGGCGCCAGCGCCTCGATGTGCACGCGATGGAGCTGCACGAACGCGGACGGGGCGCCTTCGTCGGCTCCGAGGATCTCAGCGACCGTGGCGTCGATCACACTCTGGTCGGGGTTGGTGGGGGCCGGGGGAGTGCTCGGTGGAGGGGCTTTGACAGGATCCAGCATCTCCGAGGCCGAACACGCCGAGGCGGCCAGCGGGGCAACCACGGCGACACCCACAGCGGTGCGCCGCGAGAGCATCCGGAGGGCACGTGCGCTGGTCACGTGAGGAACCCTAACCACACCCGGCGAGAGTCGCGTCAGCGGCTTTCCAACACAGCCGCGCGCTGTTCGAGACGCCCGAGGCGTACAGGTATGGTTTCATCAGCGGGGCCGTGTGCTCGGAGGCCCAAACAATTGGACCAGCCAACAGGACCGGACAACAGGATGCAGGGAGATCGCGTTGAGTGCTGAGCGGAAGGACGCGATCGCGAGTGCCATCGAAAAGGCCCTCGCAGACCCGCTTCAGGCCCTGGGCTTCGACATCGAGGCCGTGGAGATCACGCCGGCCGGCAAGCGCCGGATCCTGCGGATCGCCGTCGACAAGGACGGTGGGATCACCCATGAGGAGGTCACCGAGGCAACCCGTGAGGTCAACCGGGTCCTGGACGAGTCCGACGTCATGGGCGAGCAGCCCTACACGCTCGAGGTGACCTCTCCCGGGGTCGACCGGCCGCTGACCCTGCCGCGCCACTGGCGCCGCAACAAGGGTCGCCTGGTCAAGGTCACCACCGCCGACGGCTCCGCGTTCACCGGGCGGGTCAAGGAGTCCGACGAGGAGCGCGCGAGCCTCGAGGTGAGCGGCAAGCGCCGCGATGTGGCGTACGCGGACGTGAAGAAGGCGCTTGTGCAGATCGAGTTCAAGCGGATCGACGAGGGGGAGTAGGCCATGGACATCGATATGAGCATCCTGCGGATGCTGGAGCGGGAGCGGGAGATCTCGCTCGATGTGCTCGTCGAGGCGATCGAGCAGGGGCTGTTGACCGCCTACCACAAGACCGGCGACTCCCAGACCAAGGCGCGGGTCGACCTGGACCGCAAGACCGGGCACGTGCGCGTGCTGGCCGCCGAGATCGACGACGAGGGCAACGTCGTCGGGGAGTACGACGACACGCCCGAGGGCTTCGGCCGGATCGCCGCCACCACCGCCAAGCAGATCGTGCTGCAGCGGCTCCGCGACGCCGAGGACGACGTGAAGTTCGGCGAGTTCTCCGGTAAGGAGGGCGACATCCTCTCCGGCGTCATCCAGCAGGGCCGCAACCCCGACGACGTTCTCGTCGACCTGGGCCGGCTCGAGGGCGTCATCCCGCTCTCCGAGCGCGTGCCGGGCGAGGACTACAGCCACGGCACCCGGATCAAGGCTCTCGTGGTCAGCGTGCGCAAGGGCATGCGCGGCCCGCAGATCACCCTCTCGCGCTCCCACCCCAACCTGGTCAAGAAGCTCTTCTCCTTCGAGGTTCCAGAGATCGCCGATGGCACCGTGGAGATCTCCGCGATCGCCCGCGAGGCCGGCCACCGCACCAAGATCGCGGTCAAGTCGACCGTCCCCGGCGTGAACGCCAAGGGCGCCTGCATCGGCCCCATGGGCCAGCGGGTCCGCCAGGTCATGTCCGAGCTGCAGGGCGAGAAGATCGACATCGTCGACTGGTCCGAGGACCCGAAGGTGCTCGTCGCGTCCGCGCTCTCGCCGGCCCGGGTCTCCTCGGTGCAGATCATCGACGAGGCGACCAAGTCGGCCCGTGTCGTGGTGCCCGACTACCAGCTCTCCCTGGCCATCGGCAAGGAGGGGCAGAACGCCCGCCTGGCCGCCCGCCTGACCGGCTGGCGCATCGACATCCGCTCCGACGAGGAGACCCCGGTCGCATGACCATCACGGCTCGCTAGCCTGTGCGGCATGGCGAGCGTGCGTGAGACCACTCTGACCGGCTCCGAGGGCGTCCTGCTGGAGCCGGAAGGGGCCACCACCGGCGTACTCGTGCTGTCGGGGTCGTCGGGGCGGATCGAGACCGACCGGTGCCGGATGCTCGCCTCGCACGGGGTGGCTGCGGCGTCGATCCGCTACTTCGGCGGTCCCGGACAGCCGGGCGAGGCTCGGTTGATACCGCTCGAGACGTTCGACGACGTCCTCGCCGACCTCCTCTCCCGCTATCAGCGGCTGGTGGTGCTCGGGACGTCCTGGGGGGCCCAGGCCGCGCTTCTGCTCGGCACCCTGCATCCCGAGATCGACGCGGTGGTCGGGATCTCCCCGACGTACGTCTCCTGGGCGGGCCTCAGCGACGAGCGCCCGCAGCGGTCCTCGTGGACGCTGCGCGGCGAGCAGGTGCCGTTCGTGCCGTTCGACGACGAGGCGGTCGAGGACGCGGTGAAGGAGGCAGGCGGGGAGCTCCCGTCGTTCTGCGAGGCGTATCTCTCGGCCCTGGAGAAGTACGCCGACCGTGTGCCCGCCGCGACCATCCCCGTCGAGCGCATCGCCGGTGATGTCGTCCTGGTCGCCGGGGGAGGCGACGAGCTGTGGCCCTCGGTCCTCGCCGCCGAGGCGGTCCGGCGGCGGCGTACGGCCCACGACCTGGAGACGGTCGTGGTCACCCATCCCGACGCCGGCCACCGCGTCGTGCTGCCCGGCGAGCCGGTGCTCCCGCTCAGCCAGCGGCTCGCGTGGGGTGGTTCGGAGACGGCCGACCGCGAGCTCGGCCTGCGGGCCTGGCCGGAGATCGCCGCGGTCTTGTGATCGCCGCCATGTGGTGAGGACGGGTCACGGAATAAGAACGACCTGTGCCCCGGTTTCGTCTACCGAACCCCGGAAGCGGTAGTGTTAAGGATCGGTGGCACGCCTCGAAGAAACTACGCAGAACGGACCTGTCCGTACGTGCGTGGGTTGCCGGAAGCGAGCCGCCAAGCGCGAGTTGTTGCGGGTGACCGCCGGCTCGGACCGCAACGGCCAGCTGGCCGTGGTGCCCGATCCGACAGCCACCGCACCCGGGCGAGGGGCGCATGTGCACCCCACGCGTGAGTGTTACGAACTCGCGGTGCGCCGGAAGGCGTTCACCCGGGCCCTGTTCCCGAAAGGCAGGGGGGCCGAGGGCGGGCTTTCCAGCGCACCGGTGGAGGACTACCTCGACACGCGCCACACATCCACGACCGTCGCCGACGGTCAACTGACCAGGAACTGGAGCAAAAGCTCATGAGCACTCGATGAGTACTTCGCGATGAGCGTGTTCTACAACCATTAGTGGTCACAGTTTCAACCCGGATTTGGGTCTGTGGCCAGAAGGAGAAACGTGGCTAAGACCCGAGTCCACGAACTCGCCAAAGAGTTCGGAGTCGAGAGCAAGTTCGTTCTCGAGAAGTTCAAGGAGATGGGTGAGTTCGTCAAGTCGGCGAGCTCGACCGTCGAGCTCCCTGCGGAGATGCGTTTCCGCAAGGAGATCGGCCCCGGCCTGAAGGCCGGCGGCAAGGGTGGTTCCGCGTCTTCGGACGAGAAGGCCGCCCCCAAGCCCGGCCCCAAGCCGGCAGCTCCCAGGCCCGCGGCCCCCAAGAAGGCTGCGGAGACGGCGCCCGAGAAGCCTGTTGAGGCGCCCGCGGCGTCCAAGTCGGCTGCGCCCAAGCCCGGCCCGAAGCCCCCGGCCAAGAAGGCCGAGGCTCCGCCGGTCGCCCCCGCGGCGTCCGCTGCTCCGGCCGCTCCCAAGCCCGCCCCGAACGCTGCGCCGTCCGGTGACCGCCGCTCGGCCGCTCCCAAGCCGGGTGCGCCCCGGCCTGGTGCCCCGAAGCCCGGCGCCCGTCCGCAGACCCCCGCGGCTCGCGGTGGCGCGGGTGGCACCGGTGGTGCCGGTCGTCCCGGACCGCGTCCGGTCGGCAAGCCCGGCGCTCCGCGCCCGGGCAACAACCCGTTCTCCTCCAACCAGGGCATGGGGCGTCCGCGTCCCGGCGGCCAGGGTGGAGGCCAGGGTCAAGGTGGCCAGGGCGGTGCCCCGGCCGGCGGCGACCAGCGTCCGCCGCGTCCTGCTGCTGCCCGTGAGGGTGGCCAGGCAGGTGGCCGTCCCGGCATGCCGCGTCCCAACCCGGCGATGATGCCGAAGTCCCCGGCCGCGTTCGGTGCCCGTCCTGGTGGCGGTCCCGGTGGTCGTGCCGGTGCTCCGGGTCGTCCCGGTGGCGGCGGTGGTCGTGCTGGTGCTCCGGGTCGTCCCGGTGGCGGCGGCGGTGCCGGTCGTCCTGGTGGCGGCGGCTTCGGCGGCGGTCCCGGTGGCGGTCGCCCCGGTGCCGGTCGTCCCGGTGGTCGCGGAACGACCCAGGGTGCCTTCGGTCGCCCGGGTGGTCCCTCGCGCCGTGGCCGGAAGTCGAAGCGGGCGCGTCGCCAGGAGTTCGAGGCCATGGAGGCCCCGACCATCGGCGGCATCCGCGTACGCAAGGGCAACGGCGAGACCGTGCGTCTCGCCCGTGGCGCCTCGCTGACCGACTTCGCCGAGAAGATCAACGTCGACCCGGCTCAGCTGGTGCAGATGCTGTTCGGCCTCGGTGAGATGGTCACCGCGACCGAGTCCGTCAACGACGAGACCCTCGAGCTGCTCGGTGAGGAGCTCAACTACATCGTCCAGGTCGTCTCCCCCGAGGACGAGGACCGCGAGCTGCTGGAGTCCTTCGACATCGAGCTCGGCGACGAGGGCGACGAGTCCGACTGGACGGTCCGACCGCCGGTCGTCACCGTCATGGGTCACGTCGACCACGGTAAGACCAAGCTGCTCGACGCCATCCGTGACGCCAACGTCATCGAGGGCGAGGCCGGTGGCATCACCCAGCACATCGGTGCCTACCAGGTATCGACCGAGGTCGACGGCCAAGAGCGAAAGATCACCTTCATCGACACCCCGGGTCACGAGGCGTTCACCGCCATGCGTGCCCGTGGCTCGCAGTCCTCGGACCTCGCGGTCCTCGTGGTCGCTGCCGATGACGGTGTGATGCCGCAGACGATCGAGGCGCTCAACCACGCCAAGGCGGCTGGTGTCCCGATCGTGGTCGCGATCAACAAGATCGACAAGCCGGAGGCGGACCCGACCAAGATCCGTGGCCAGCTGACCGAATACGGCGTCATCCCCGAGGAGTACGGCGGCGACACCATGTTCGTCGAGATCTCGGCCAAGTCGCGGATCAACATCGAGGGCCTTCTCGAGGCCGTCGTGCTGACCGCCGACGCCTCGCTCGACCTGCAGGCCAACGCCAGCCAGGACGCGCAGGGCATCGTGATCGAGGCTCACCTCGACCGCGGTCGCGGCCCCGTCGCGACCATCCTGGTCCAGCGCGGCACGCTGCGCGTCGGCGAGTCCATCGTCGCCGGCCCGGCCCACGGCCGTGTCCGCGCGATGATCGACGAGTACGGCCACGAGATCACCGAGGCGACCCCGTCGCGTCCGGCGATGGTCCTGGGTCTCTCGGCGGTGCCGGGTGCCGGTCAGAGCTTCCTGGTCGTCGAGGACGACCGGATGGCTCGCCAGATCGCCGAGAAGCGCGAGGCACGCGAGCGTGCCGCGCAGCAGGCCAAGCGCCGCGTACGCCGCACGCTGGAGGACTTCATGGCCTCCATGGAGAAGGGCGAGAGCCAGGAGCTCAACCTCATCCTCAAGGGCGACGTGTCCGGTTCGGTCGAGGCGCTCGAGGACGCACTGGCCAAGATCGACGTGGGTGGCGACGAGGTCTCCATCCGGGTCATCGACCGCGGTGTCGGTGCGATCACCGAGACCAACGTCGACCTGGCTGCTGCCTCCGACGCGATCATCATCGGCTTCAACGTCCGCCCGCAGGGCAAGGCGACGGAGCTGGCCGATCGCGAGGGTGTCGAGATCCGCTACTACTCGGTCATCTACCAGGCGATCGAGGAGATCGAGGCGGCCCTCAAGGGCATGCTCAAGCCGGAGTACGAGGAGAAGGTCCTCGGCAAGGCGGAGATCCGTGCGATCTTCCGCTCGTCGAAGACCGGAAACATCGCCGGTTGTATGGTCACCGAGGGCCTCATCCGCCGCAACGCCAAGGTTCGCGTCCTGCGCGACGGCGCCGTGGCGGCCGACAACCTCGACCTGGCCTCGCTGCGCCGCGAGAAGGACGACGCCTCCGAGGTCCGCGAGGGCTTCGAGTGCGGTCTGGTCCTGAAGAACTTCCAGGACATCAAGGAAGGCGACATCATCGAAGCCTTCGAGATGGTGGAGATTCCCCGAGGCTGAAGATGAGCCTCTGACGTTGGCCGGGTCGCAGTCGCGGCCCGGCCAACGTCTCGATTTGCTTCGATTATTTGAGAGAGTGTGAACATGAGTAGCCCACGGGTTCGTCGGATCGCTGACCGGATCAAGGTCGTTGTCGCTCAGATGCTGGAGCGGCGGATCAAGGATCCCCGGATCGGCTTCGTCACCATCACCGATGTGCGGGTGACCGGCGACAGCCAGAACGCGACGATCTTCTACACAGTGCTGGGAGCAGACTCGGAGGCCGAGCTCGCTGGTACGGCGGCGGCGCTGGAGTCGGCCAAGGGGCTGATCCGCTCCGAGGTCGCCAAGCAGCTCGGCACCCGCACCGCGCCGACGCTGGAGTTCATCCACGACGCGCTGCCGGAGACCGCCCGCCACCTCGACGACGTGCTCGCGCGCGCCAAGGCACAGGACGACGCGGTCGCCGCTGCGCGTGGGGAGACCTACGCAGGTGAGGCCGACCCCTACAAGAAGCCGCGCGAGGACGACGATGTGTGGGACGAGGACGACGAGGAGTGACTGCTCCGTCAGGTCTCGTCATCGTCGACAAGCCTGCCGGGGTCACCTCCCACGACGTCGTCGCGCGCGTACGGCGGCTGGCCGGCACCCGCAAGGTCGGGCATGCCGGCACCCTGGATCCGATGGCCACCGGCGTACTCGTTCTGGGGGTGGAGCGCGCCACCCGACTCCTCGGCCACCTGATGCTGACCGAGAAGTCCTACTCGGCGACGGTGCGGCTGGGCGTCTCGACGACCACGGATGACGCCGAGGGCGAGGTAGTGGAGACGCGCTCTGCCGCGGGCTTCGACGAGGAGCGCATACGCAGCACCTTCGCCACCCAGGTCGGCGACATCCTCCAGGTGCCGACCGCGGTCTCGGCGATCAAGGTCGACGGGAAGCGCGCCTACCAGCGCGTACGCGACGGGGAGCAGGTCGAGCTGAAGGCCCGGCCGGTCACGGTGCACGAGCTCACCGTCGGCGAGATCCGCAGCGAGGGCGACGTGGTCGACGTCGACATCTCCGTCCGCTGCTCCTCGGGCACCTACATCCGGGCGATCGCCCGCGACGTCGGTGCGGAGCTCGGGGTCGGCGGCCACCTGACGATGCTGCGCCGCACCGCGGTCGGGCCCTACGGTCTCGACGTCGCCAAGACGCTCGACGAGCTCAGCGACGAGTTCGCCGCGCTCCCCTTGGCAGAGGCTGCCCGCGCCGCGTTCGCCCCCTACGACCTCTCCGAGGAGCAGGCGCAGGACGTCCGCTTCGGCCGGAAGCTGAAGATCACCGTCGACGGGCTCACCGCCGTCTTCGCCCCCGACGGCGAGTTCCTCGCGCTCTACGAGCCGGTCGGACCCGAGACCGCCAAGGCGACCGCCGTCTTCGTCGGCTGACGTCTCGGCCCGCAGGGGCGACGGCTCGGCGCGGTGGAACGCGTTCTGCTTGGTTTGTCAGGTGGCCCGGATCCCGGGAAGGGGACCGAGGGTGGATATTCTGGCGACGTGTTCTGGAGAAGTCTGAGCGAGGTGCCCGCCGACCTCGGCCGCACCTGTGTCGTGGTCGGCAACTTCGACGGCGTCCATCTCGGGCACCAGCATGTGCTGCGCCGGGGGCGCGAGGTGGCGGACGCCAAGGAGCTCACCCTGGTGGCGGTCACCTTCGACCCGCACCCGATGGCGGTGCTGCGCCCCGAGCACGCCCCCGGTGTGCTCACCAGGATGGAGGAGCGCGCCGAGCTCCTGCTCGCGGCCGGTGCCGATGCGGTGCTCGCGCTGCCGTTCGACATGGAGATGGCCAACTGGTCACCCGACGACTTCGCCCAGCGCGTGCTTGTCGACGCGCTGCACGCAGAGGCGTGCGTGGTCGGCGCCAACTTCCGCTACGGCTGCAAGGCCGCCGGCGACGTGGCCGACCTGGTCGCCTACGGCAAGATCCACGACTTCTCCGCCGAGGGGATCCCGCTCGACGGCGGGCCCCAGGTGTGGTCCTCGACCTACATCCGTACGTGTCTGGCGACCGGTGACGTCTCCGGCGCCGCCGAGGCGCTGGGCCGTCCCTACTCGGTGCGCGGCGTCGTCGTGAAGGGCGACCAGCGTGGCCGCGAGCTCGGGTTCCCGACGGCCAACGTGCCCACCGACTCGCTGACCGCGGTGCCGCCCGACGGCATCTACGCGGGCTGGCTGACGAGGCGTGACACCGGCGAGCGGTTCCCGGCCGCCATCTCGGTCGGCACGAACCCCACGTTCGAGGGCGTGGTCGGGCGCCGGGTCGAGTCCTATGTGCTCGACCGCGACGACCTGGAGCTCTACGGCGTCGAGGTCGAGGTCGCCTTCGTGGAACGGCTGCGCGGCATGGTCGCCTTCGAGGGGATCGACGCGCTCGTCGAGCAGATGCGCGCCGACGTGGTGCGGGCGCGACCCATCCTTCAGCAGGGTCTTACCGAGCCGTAGACCCCGCGGCCTGTTCAGCAGGGTCCAGGTGCGGTTGAATTGTTGGCTATGGATCCCCACCCCACCCCAACGTCCGCCTACGAGACCGAGGTCGAGGCCGAGCGCCCCCGCGGCGGCATCCCGGCCTTCCTCAACGCGGTCCTGGTCACCGGTGGCCTCTGGGTCCTGCAGTTCCTCTCCGGCTCCGCGCCGTTCTCGACCTGGATGGAGGAGAACGGCACCGACTCGGCCGGCTGGGTGGCCGCGCTGCTCGGCGACCGGCTCACCTACTTCGGCGACGGCTCCTTCAGCGGCCTCTTCTCCGGCGACGACCTGGTGAACTCCGCCGTCCTCACCGGCACCGTCTTCGTGCTCACCTGGCTGCTGACCTGGCTCGGCACCATCGGCATCTGGCCGCGCGCGTTCTGGCCGGTCTTCCTCGGCTGCTGGTTCGCCGCGATCGTCGCCACCGCCGCCGGACAGGTCGCCGGGAGCCTCTACTCCTACCTCGCCGGCAGCTCGGCGTCGTTCGTGGCCACGCTCGGCGAAGCGCTCGAGTCGGGTGCTGCGTACGGACTGACCTACGGGTGGGCGACCGGGTTCCTGATCGCGCTGATCTGGCTCGCGGTGCCGGGCAAGAGCGATGAGGTGGAGGAGTACACGCCGATGTCCTCGCTCATCTCCGGCGGATCCGGCGGCCCTGGTGGTCCCGCGGGTCCTGGCGGTCCCGGCGGACCTGGGGGAGCGCCGGGTGGCTACGGCCAGCAGCTGCGCGCCAGCGTCGCGGTGCCGACCGCCCAGACCCGCCTCGCGCCGGCCTCGCCGTCGGGGCGGCCCGTTCAGCCCGTTCAGCCCGTTCAGGTGCGCACCTTCACCGGCCCCACCCGGGCCACCGGTCCGGCCGGCGACACGGCCGCCTGGAAGGACTTCGTCCGCGACGTACGCGGCCGGTCCTAGTCGACCCGAATCCTCGGCCGGCTGCTCGACGTCGCTGAGCTCCTCGGCGGCGCGCGGTGCAATGCTCTGGCAAGTAGTGCGCACTGCGTAGTAGTGTGCCAAGCATGGATACCACCCAGCTGCTCAAAGGGGTGCTCGACCTGACCGTCCTGGCCGTCGTCGACGGCGAGGACGCGTACGGCTATGACATCGTCCGCAAGCTCCGCGACAGCGGGCTCACGGACGTCGGCGACGCTTCGGTCTACGGCACCCTGCGGCGGCTGTACGCCGCCGGCGCCCTGACCTCCTACGTCGTCCCGTCGGAGTCCGGTCCGCACCGCAAGTACTACGGCATCACACCTGCCGGCCAAGGCCAGCTCAAGCAGCAGAGCGAGGACTGGTCCCACTTCTCCACCACCGTCACCGAGATCCTCCGAGGGGCAAGCGCATGACGACCACAGATGCCGAGCCGAACGTCGCGCCGGAGGTGCGGCTCTTCCTGGCTCGCGTACGCCGCGAGCTCGACGACCTCGACCCGGAGGTGCTCAGCGACATCACCGACGGGCTCGAGGCCGACTTCACCGAGCTGGTCGAGGAGCGCGGTCCCGACGCGCTCGGGGACCCGGTCGAGTACGCCAAGGAACTGCGGGCCGCCGCGGGCATCCCCGTGGGCGTGAAGGCGCCTCGCGGGTTCGCGGAGTGGGTCGACGGGCTCCTGGACGCCGGCCACGACCGCTTCGACGCGGCGGTCGCCAAGGGCGGTGAGCTGCTGCGTACGGACCTGGGGCCCGTGGTCGCCTGGCTGCGGCCGCTGTGGTGGATCGTGCGTGCCTGGGCCGCGGCCTGGCTGGTCTCGGCGATGTTCGGGTGGAGCATGTCGAGCGCTCCGGCCGTGCTGCTCCTCATCGTCGCGGTGGCGGTCAGCATGTTCATCGGCGCCGGTCGCGTCTGGCCTGGTGGTGAGCGGGGGACCGCCGCACGTGTCGTGCTCCTGGGCCTGAACACGTTCGCCGCGTTCGTGCTCTTCATGGCCTGGGCGAGCGGGGGTAGCGGCGGCACCGACTACAACCGTGGCTGGAGCGACGGCTTCGACGAGGCCGGAGGAGGCAGCGGCTACGGTGCCCCGATCGATGAGCAAGCTGGGATCTACTCCGACGGGAAGTGGGTCAGCAACATCTACCCGTACGACGCATCGGGCAAGCCGCTGACCGGCGTCCAGCTCTTCGACCAGGAGGGGAAGCCGATCGACGTCGTCACCCAGCCCGACTGCACCTCGACGAGCGCCGCTCCGCTCCCGCCGGTCACCGGCGACGAGCTCGACATGGCCGAGGTCGTCTGCACCGACGAGATGACCGGTGAGCCGCTGCAGCCACGGATCTTCTACCCGTGGTCCAACGGTGCCGCGCAGCTCTACAACGTCTTCCCGCTGCCCAGCCGGGTCCAGCCGGGCACCGCGCTCGACCCGAACGCGTTCGCGGACGGGAGCGAGGACGCACCGGCGATCCAGGAGCCGCCGCTGGCGACCGTACCGAAGGCGTCGCTTCCCGGGATCACGGCGAGCTCGCCGAGCGCCTCGCCGAGCGCCTCGCCGAGCGCCGCTGGGAAACCATGAGCTGACCGATGCAACCGAACCCGGCTCCACAGCGTCGAACCCAATGGTGGGAGAGGCGAGGGGGAGAGTGATGAAGTTCTGGTGGAGGTTGCGCCGGCTGGTGGCGCGTCTCGTGATCGTGGCGTGATCCGGCGGCGATTCGGGGCGTACGCCGGCTCGCTGTTAATCTTCTCGGGTTGTCGACCCATGGGGGTCGGCGGCTCAAGCCGTGAAATCGGCCGCGGACCAAGAGTGCCCCGGTGAACAGGCCCGGGCGCGCCGCGCAACGAGTAGGCCCACGGGCCGGAAGGGAGCCTTCGCATGGCAGTTGGAACTGACGCGGAGACCAAGAAGAAGATCATCGCCGAGTACGCCACGACCGAGGGTGACACCGGCTCGCCGGAGGTGCAGATCGCGCTGCTGTCGCACCGCATCTCCCACCTGACCGACCACCTCAAGGAGCACAAGCACGACCACCACAGCCGTCGTGGCCTGCTGCTGCTCGTCGGCCAGCGCCGCCGCCTTCTCAACTACCTTCAGAAGAAGGACATCGAGCGCTACCGTTCGATCATCGAGAAGCTCGGTCTTCGTCGTTGATCTCTTGATCTTCGTACGCAGCGGGTCGCCCCTACGGGGGCGGCCCGTTCGCCTGTTTTAGGGAAGGTTGGGCCCGAGTGGGCATTCCTGACCGTTCTCGGGTGAATCAGGCGCAGTGTGGAGCCCGTGCATCGACAGATTGCGGGCAAACTGACCGGGCCGAAGACCAAGTACGTCGTGGTCGTGTTCTGGCTGCTCGCCGTGGTGGCCCTCGGCGGGTTCGCAGGGAAGCTGACCGAGGTGCAGAACAACGAGGCCAGCTCCTGGCTGCCGGAGTCGGCGGAGTCGACCCGCGGGTTCGACAAGATGAGCCCCTTCCAGAACCCCAACGCGATCCCCACCACGCTCGTCTACACCTCGACCACCACCACCGGAGCCGACCTCGCTGCGGTCGCCTCGGGTGACATCGCCGAGCTCGGCGGTCTCGACGGGGTCGAGGGCGAGATCGAGCCGCCGCGGTTGTCCGAGGACGGCGAGGTCGCCCAGCTCACCGTGACCTTCGACCTCGGCTCCGACGGCTGGAACAAGATGCCCGACCTCGTCGACGAGGTCCGCGGGATCGCCGACCACGACGGCGTACGACTGCACGTCACCGGCCAGGGTGGCTCCGCGGCCGACGCGGCGGAGGCGTTCGGCGGTATCGACACGACGCTCCTGCTGGCCGCGCTCGCGGTGGTCGTGGTCATCTTGCTGTTCGTCTATCGCAGCCCGGTGCTCTGGCTCTTCCCGATCGTCTCGGTGGTGGTCGGCCTGGGCGTGACGATGGGCCTGGTTTACTTCCTGGCGAAGGAGGCAGGGCTGACCGTCAACGGCCAGAGCCAGGCCATCTTGAGCATCCTGGCGATCGGTGCCGGCACCGACTACGCCCTGCTGCTGGTCTCCCGCTACCGCGAGGAGCTGCGCAACTTCGAGGACCGTCACGACGCGATGGCGCATGCCCTGCATCGTGCCGCCCCGGCGATCCTTGCCAGCGCCGTGACGGTCGCCCTGGCCATGCTCTGTCTGACCTTCGCGGAGATGAACTCGACCTCCGGGATGGGGCCGGTCGTGGCCGTCGGGATCGGGGTGACCTATCTGGCGATGGTCACCCTGCTGCCTGCCCTGCTGGTCATCTGCGGCCGCTGGGTCTTCTGGCCGAAGCGTCCGGCGTTCGGGTCGGAGGACCCGACCGATACCGGACTGTGGGCGAGAGTCGGCCGGATGGTCTCGGTCCGGCCGCGCAGGGTCTGGGTGGTGACGACCGGCCTCCTGCTCCTCGCCTGCCTCGGCCTGTTCCGGCTCGACGCCAACGGACTGGCATCGGACGAGACCTACACCAAGGAGTTCGACTCGATCACCGGCCAGCAGGTGCTGGTCGATCACGAGATGGCCGACCAGTCCAACCAGCTGCTCGTGGTCGCCGACGCGGCGGCGCAAGCGCAGGTGCAGCAGGCGCTCGACGGCGTCGACGGGCTGGTGCCCACCGAGACCCCGGCGGGGGAGATGGTGAGCTTCCCGCTCGGCCCGCCGCAGGACGGCGTCGTCGCGATCGCGGCGGTGGTCGATGCGGACGTGACCTCGCCCGAGGCGTACGACATCGTGGCCGCCGCACGCTCGGCGGTGCAGGAGGCGGACGGCTCGGGCGCGCTGGTCACCGGAACCTCGGCGATGATGCTCGACACCCTCGACGCCAGTCAGCGCGACAACCTGGTGATCATCCCGATCGTCCTGCTGGTCGTGCTGCTGGTGTTGATGGTGCTCCTGCGGGCGCTGCTCGCCCCGTTGATCCTGCTCGGCACGGTGATCCTGTCGTTCGGGGCGGCACTCGGCATCTCGGTGCTGCTCTTCGAGTTCGTCTTCGGCTTCGCCGGCACGGACCCGGGGTTCCCGCTGTTCGCCTTCGTGTTCCTGGTCGCGCTGGGCATCGACTACAACATCTTCCTGATGACGAGGGTGCGTGAGGAGGCGGAGGTCCTCGGCACCCGGGCGGGGTCGCTTGTCGGCCTGACCTCGACCGGTGGCGTGATCACCTCGGCGGGCGTCGTGCTCGCCGCGACGTTCCTGGTGCTCGGCTCGCTGCCGATGGTCTTCCTGGCCGAGATCGGGGTGACCGTCGCGCTGGGGGTCATGCTCGACACGATGATCGTCCGGTCGATCCTGGTCACCGCCATCAACCTCGATGCCGGCGACCGGATCTGGTGGCCGAGCCGGCTGGCGAAACCTAAACAAGAGTAAGTTGGTCATGTTAATATCCCGGCATGACGTCCCCAGGTCTGAACCGACGCACCTTCCTCACCACCGCGGCGCTCGGGGCGGCAGCGGTGGGCACCACCCAGGTCACTGACTCGGTGACGGCCGGCGCCGCCGCGGGTGCTCCCGCGATCCTCAAGCCGCTGCCAGTCGAGCGGTTCATCGACTACGGCACCAACGCCGAGACCCGCTGGGACTCGGTCGACCCGCGCCGCTACCTGACCCCGCAGGCCGACCTCTTCGTGCGCAACCACACCGCGACCCCGCAGATCGACCCCGAGACGTACGAGCTGGAGATCTTCGGCGACGGGCTGCGCGACCCTGCCGGCGTCCGGCTCACCCTCGACGACCTGAAGGCCTTCCGGCATGTCGAGACGACCTCGGTGCACGAGTGCACGGGTAACGGCCGCAGCTTCTTCCTCACCCAGCAGGGCCAGGAGGTCAGCGGCACCAAGTGGACGCTGGGCGCGGTGGGTGCGGTCCGCTGGAAGGGCGTACGCCTGGCGGACGTCCTGACCGCCGCCGGCATCCGTCAGGACGCGGTCTCGGTGCAGGCGAGCGGGCTCGACGCCGGCTATGTGGACAAGGGTGTCGACTACGGCCGGGTGCGGCGCCCGTTCCCGATCGAGAAGGCCTTCGACGACGCCCTGCTCGTCTGGGGCGCCAACGGTGAGGACCTGCTGCCCGACCACGGCTTCCCGCTACGGCTGCTGCTGCCCGGCTGGATCGGCATCGCGAGCATCAAGTGGCTCGGCTCGCTGGAGGTGTCCACGAGCGTGCTGACCTCGCCGTGGGACACGAAGTGGTACAACGTCGACGGCCCGCTCACCGTCAACCCGGTCCGCTCCGCCCTCGAGCTCGAGTGGAACGCCGAGATCCCGGCCGGTGACCGGATCGTGCTGAGCGGCCGCTCCTGGTCCGGTGCCGCGCCGATCGCGCTTGTCGAGATCAGCACCGACGGGGGAGAGACCTGGGCGCGGGCGGTTCCGCACGCGCCGGGCCGCCCGACCGGCGGCCACGGCCTCGGCTGGGCGCAGTGGGACCACACCTGGCGCAACCCCGAGCCGGGGGCGTACGAGATCCTCGTCCGGGCCACCGACCGGGCCGGCCGCAGCCAGCCCGACGTCGCCTCCCACAATCCCGGCGGCTACCTCTTCGACGCCGTCGTACGTCACCCCGTCACCGTCGTGTGATGCCCCGCCGGAGGCACGCGCGTGCCTCCGTTCCGCATTTCGGGCAGGGGACGGATAGGCTGAGCGATGAGTGCTAGCGCCAGCGGCGCGGGCACTCGGAAAACGAAACACATCACCAGGAGCGGCCCGCCCGTCCGGCTCGGTCCTCGGTAGTGATTCCCAGGTCTGTTCTGCCGACCTGAGGGTCTCGATCGAAGACCGGCCCCGTGCACAACGAGTGCACATGCCCGGCGCGGGGGCGCTCCGAGACCTAGACAAGGACGAATCCTTGACTGAACCAGTCATCACTGCCGTCGAGACGACCATCGACAACGGCAAGTTCGGCACCCGCACCGTCAAGTTCGAGACCGGGCTGCTCGCCCGGCAGGCCGCGGGTTCCGTGACCGCCTACCTCGATGACGAGACGATGCTGCTCTCGGCGACCACCGCAGGCAAGACCCCGAAGGAGCACTTCGACTTCTTCCCGCTGACGATCGACGTCGAGGAGCGGATGTACGCCGCGGGCAAGATCCCCGGCTCGTTCTTCCGCTCCGAGGGTCGCCCGGGCGAGGACGCGATCCTCACCTGCCGCCTGATCGACCGCCCGCTGCGCCCGACCTTCAAGAAGGGTCTGCGCAACGAGGTCCAGGTCGTCATCACCGTCATGGCGCTCGACCCCGACCAGCCCTACGACGTGCTCGCGATCAACGCCGCGTCCATGTCCACCCAGCTCTCCGGCCTGCCGTTCTCCGGCCCGGTCGGCGGCGTTCGCGTCGCCCTGATCGAGGGCCAGTGGGTCGCCTTCCCGTCGCACAGCCAGCTCGAGAACGCCGTCTTCGACATGGTCGTGGCCGGCCGTGTCACCGACACCGGTGACGTCGCCATCATGATGGTGGAGGCTGAGGCCACCGAGGTCGCCTGGGAGCTCGTCCAGTCCGGCACCCAGGCCCCGAACGAGGCCATCGTGGCCGGTGGTATCGACGCCGCCAAGCCGTTCATCAAGCAGCTCGTCGAGGCTCAGGCCGAGCTGGCCAAGCAGGCGGCCAAGCCGGTGCAGGACTACCCGGTCTTCCTGGACTTCCAGGACGACGTCTACGAGGCCGTCGAGGCCACCGTCGGCGCCGATGTCACCGACCTCTACAGCGTCAAGGGCTCGCGCGAGCGCGTCCTGACCAAGCTGGAGCGCGAGGAGGAGGGCGATCGGATCAAGCTCGCCCTGCTCGAGAAGATCGGCGCCCAGTTCGAGGGTCGCGAGGGCGAGATCGGTGCGGCGTACAAGGCCATCACCAAGAAGGCCATCCGCGAGCAGGTCCTGCGCGACAAGGTCCGCATCGACGGTCGTGGCCTGGCCGACATCCGTCCGTTGCACGCTGAGGTCGGCGTGATCCCGCGGGTCCACGGCTCGGCGCTGTTCGAGCGCGGCGAGACCCAGATCCTGGGCGTCACCACCCTCGACATGCTCAAGATGGAGCAGCAGCTCGACACGCTCTCCCCGGAGAAGCACCGTCGCTACATGCACAAGTACGTCTTCCCGCCGTTCTCCACCGGTGAGACCGGCCGCGTGGGCTCGCCCAAGCGCCGCGAGGTCGGCCATGGCGCCCTGGCGCGCCGCGCCCTCCTGCCGGTGCTCCCGGGCCGCGAGGAGTTCCCCTACGCGATCCGCCAGCTCTCCGAGGCGATGGGCTCCAACGGCTCCACCTCGATGGGCTCGGTCTGCGCCTCGACCATGTCGCTGCTGCAGGCCGGTGTCCCGCTGAAGGCTCCGGTCGCCGGCATCGCGATGGGCCTGATCTCGGGTGAGATCGACGGCGAGACCAAGTACGTCGCGATCACCGACATCCTCGGTGCCGAGGACGCCTTCGGCGACATGGACTTCAAGGTCGCCGGCACCGCGGAGTTCGTCACTGCGCTGCAGCTCGACACCAAGCTCGACGGCATCCCGGCCGAGGTCCTCGCGCAGGCCCTCAACCAGGCCAAGGACGCCCGCCTGTCGATCCTCGAGGTGATGTCCGAGGCGATCTCCACCCCGGACGAGATGGCCCCGACCGCCCCGCGGATCATCACCGTGAAGGTCCCCGTCGACAAGATCGGCGAGCTGATCGGGCCCAAGGGCAAGGTCATCAACCAGATCCAGGACGACACCGGCGCCCAGATCTCCATCGAGGACGATGGCACGGTGCTCATCGGCGCGACCGACGGCAACGCCGCCGAGGCCGCCCGTGCGGCGGTCAACGCGATCGCCAACCCGACCATGCCCGAGGTCGGCGAGCGCTACCTCGGCACGGTCGTGAAGACGACCAACTTCGGCGCGTTCGTCGCCCTGCTCCCGGGCAAGGACGGCCTGCTCCACATCACCAAGCTGCGCGCCCTCAACGGCGGCAAGCGGGTCGAGTCGGTGGAGGACGTCGTCGAGGTCGGCCAGAAGATCCAGGTCGAGATCGCCGAGATCGACGACCGCGGCAAGCTCTCGCTGGCCCCGGTGCTCGAGGAGGAGGCTCCTTCCGAGGAAGCTCCTGCGGAGACCGCCACCGAGGCCGCAGACGAGGAGTGACCTTGGTGTCACGCACCACCCGGGGGACCGGTCGACACGCAGGTGTCGGCCGGTCCTCCGGCTATAACCAGGAGCCCGGCACCACCGTCACGCTCGAGCAGACCGAGGTCAACGGCGCGGTGACGTCGCTCGTACGCCGCACGGTCCATCCCTCGGGCCTGCGGATCGTGACCGAGCAGATGGCCGGGGTCCGTTCGGCGGCCATCGGCGTCTTCATCGGCGTCGGGTCCCGCGACGAGACCGCGCGTCAGCACGGCTGCTCCCACTTCCTCGAGCACCTGCTGTTCAAGGGCACCCCGTCGCGTACGGCCTTGGAGATCTCCTCCTCGTTGGACCGCGTCGGTGGGGAGTTCAACGCCTACACCGCCAAGGAGTACACGTGCTTCCACGCGCGGGTGCTCGACGTCGACCTGCTGCTGGCGATCGACGTCGTGGGCGACATGCTGACCTCTTCGCTGATCACGGGGGAGGACGTGGAGGCCGAGCGTGACGTGATCCTCGACGAGATCGCGATGCACGACGACGACCCCGACGACGTGATCCACAACCTCGTCTCCGCGCAGGCGTGGGGTGCCGAGACACCGCTCGGGCGGGGCATCGCCGGAACGGAGGCCTCGATCGCCGCGCTGACCCGCGAGGAGATCAACGACTTCTACCGGGCCCACTACGTGGCGCCCAGGATGGTCGTCTCGGTCGCGGGCAACGTCGACCACGACGAGGTCGTGGCGATGGTGGAGAAGGCGTTCTCCGGCTCGGGCTTCCTGCGGGGATCGGCCGCGCCGGTGCCTCCGCGTGAGGGGTCGCCGCTTGAGGTCGCACCCGGCGAGATCAGCGCCCAGCGGCCGCTGGAGCAGGTCAACGTCATCCTGGCCCGAGAGGGTCTGCAGCGCGGCGACGACCGCCGCTTCGCCTTCGAGGTGGTCAACACCGCCGTCGGCGGCGCCACCTCCTCACGGCTCTTCCAGGAGGTCCGCGAGCACCGGGGCCTGGCCTATTCGGTCTTCTCCTACGCCTACAGCCACGCCGAGACGGGTCTCTTCGGGGTCCAGGTCGGCTGCCTGCCGGCCAAGCTCGACGAGGTCCTCGAGGTCGTACGCTCCGAGCTGGCCGCCGTCGCCCGCGACGGCATCACCGCCGAGGAGCTCGAGCTCGGCAAGGGCCAGCTCCGCGGCGGCCTCGTGCTGGGCCTGGAGGACTCGGCGTCACGGATGTCCCGCATCGGCCGCGCCGAGCTGGTCCACCGCGAGCTCTACTCGATCGACGAGGTGCTGGCGCGGATCGATGCGGTCACTCTGGAGGAGTGCCGTGAGGTCGCGGCCGAGATCCTCACCCGGCCCGAGATCCTCGCCGTCGTCGGACCGGCCTGACGTCGCCCCAGGAATACCCGGTCGACCGGGTATTCCTGGGGTTGACGGGCACTGAAACACCCCACAACCCCAAGAACTGCCCGCCCAGTTCGGCGAGGCGTCTCGCTATGTGGACGCAGAGAACTACCGCTTGCCGATGATCCCGACGGCGGCGGGGACCTTGGAGTCGACGATGGAGACGCGGAAGCCGGCGTCGGCCAGGGCCTTGCTCGACTTCTCGATGATCTCGGGGACCTGCTCTCGCTGGGTGGCCTCGTAGAAGAGGTTGACCGTGCCGCCGGGGAGCACGCGCTCGTGGAGCAGCGCTATCTCGGCGGATGCGTCACGCACCCAGAACAGGTTGACGTTGAACGCGAACACCTTCGTCAGCCGCTTGACCGGGACCCGCAGCGTCGCGAGGTCGATCTGGCGGACCGTGAGGCGTCCTGCCTCCAGGTACTTCGCGCAGCGTCGCTTCGTACGATCGACACCCGACTCCGAGCGGTCGATCGCAAACAGCTTTCCGGTCTCCAGCCGGCTACAGATCAGCTCGGCACCAGCCCCCGGGCCACAGCCGATCTCAAGGACATGATCGTTCGGTTGAATGTCCATGAAATCAACGGCCCAACGGATCCGAGCAGGGATCGTCTGCACCACCATGGGTCCAAGACTGCCAGATCCTCATACGGTTCCGCGCACAGCCCCTTCGACAAGCTCTGAACAAGCCTCGCAATTTGTTCACCGGATGGTGGTCGATCGTTGCTGGAGCGTGATCTATAAGGTGTGGCCTCATGACTAAGGTGGCTGTTCTCGGTGCACGTGGAAAGCTCGGTTCGGCGGTCTGTGAGGCCGTCGAGTCCGCTGACGACCTGGAGCTCGTCGCCAGGATCGGTCGCGACGACGAGCTCTCGGCGATCACCGACGCCGGTGCCGAGGTGGCCGTCGACGTCACCACGCTCGAGGCGGTGATGGGCAACGCGGAGTTCTGTCTGTCCCACGGCGTGCACACGGTGATCGGCACCTCGGGCTTCGGGCCCGACCGCGTCGAGCAGCTCGAGACCTGGCTGGCGAAGAGCCCGGGCGTCGGCGCGATGGTGGTGCCCAACTTCTCGGTCGGCGCGGTGCTGATGATGCGGTTCGCCGAGCTCGCCGCCGCCCACTTCCCGTCGGTGGAGATCGTCGAGACCCACCACGAGCGGAAGGCTGACGCCCCTTCGGGCACGGCACGCAGGACCGCCGAGCTCGTCGCTGCGGCGCGCCGCGAGGCCGGGGTGGACCTGGCGCCCGACGCGACCACCTCGGCCCTCGACGGGGCCCGTGGGGCCTCTGTGGACGGCATCCCGGTCCACTCCCTGCGGATGTCCGGATCGGTCGCCCACCAGGAGGTCATCCTCGGCGGTGTCGGCGAGCTCCTGACCATCCGTCACGACTCGCTCTCGCACGCCTCCTTCGCCCACGGCGTGCTCGCCGCGATCCGCGGCATCGGCTCGCGGCCGGGGCTCACGGTCGGCCTGGAGGAAGTCCTCGGTCTCGTCTGAGACCGCCGGGGAGTCAGGTCAGCCCGGGCAGAGGTCGCTGGGTTCGAGCGACTCGTCCTTGGGCTGCTCGGCGGGGTCGGCGAGCAGGCTGCGGTAGTCGTCGTGCCGCAGCGGTCCGTCGGCGAGCTCACCGGAGGACCGCGGAACCTGCAGCGGCCCGGCGTCGTACTCCATCTCCACCTGGTCCACGCCGGGGATCGAGGTCAGTGACAGCACCGTCTGCGCCGTCGCGAGCACGACCCGGTTGGTGGCGAGCGTGTCGTCGAGGGAGACGCGGAGGTGGGCGGTGCGATGGGTGATCGCCACGAGCTTCAGCCATCTCTCCGGAGGCAGGGCCGTGCCGAGCCCGGAGCCCAGATCGCGCGCCGAGGGTCCGTCGCCGAGCTGGTCGAGGATGTCTTTGGCGACCCCCCTCAGGGTCTTCGCGCAGAAGCTCGCCGCGGGCCGGCCGACGAGCCGGTCCTCGGCGTCGACCCAGTAGAGGCGGGGACCGGCGAGACCGCTCCCCGCGCCCGAGGGGACCTCGTCCACGTCCTCGAGCAGGTGGTACGGCACCTCCGAAGGGTCGACGGTGCGTACTTCGTCGTCATCGGGGACTCCGCACGACGTCACCGCGAGCAGGAGCAGGCCGGCGGCGCCCGCCGCCCAGGACGTACGCACCGCCCTCATGTCGTCTCGCGAGCCGCGGCGGTCCTCGCCGTGGGCGCCAGTGGGAAGGAGAGCACGAAGTCGGCGCCGCCGGAGTCGGCCTCGCGGCACCAGACCGAGCCGTCGTGGAGCTGCGCGGTCTGCTCGACGATGCTCAGCCCCAGCCCGCTCCCGGTGGTCGCGCCGCGGGCGCCCATCCTGGCGAACCTGTCGAAGATGCGTTCTCGTTCGGCGGCGGGGACGCCGGGTCCGGAGTCGGAGACATGGATCTCCGCGTAGCCGCGGCGTGCGATCGCGCGCACCGCGGTCAGGCCGCCGCCGTGGGTCTCCGCGTTGCGCACCAGGTTGGCCAGCGCCCGGTGCACCTGGAGCCGGTCGGCATAGATCGCGAGATCCGCGGGGACGTCGACGGTGACCCTGTCGTCGATCTCGGCCTCGGCGAGGGTGGCGGCGACCAGGTCCGCGACACCCAGCACCTCCCACTCCGACTCGCGCACGCCCGCGTCGAGTCGTCCCAGGGTGATCAGGTCCTCGAGCGCGCCGCGGAACCGGTCAAGCTCGCCGGCCATCAGCCCGACGGCGGTCGCCGAGCTCGGCGAGAGCGTGCTGTCGCCCTGCAGGACACCGAGACTCGTGGTGAGGGTGGCGACCGGCGTACGGAGCTCGTGGCTGACGTCGGCCGCGAAGCGGGCGTCATGGTCGAGGCGCTCGACGACGGTGTCGACCATCGTGTTGAACGACCCGGTGAGGGTCGCCAGATCGGGGTCGTCGGTCGCCTCGACCCGGGTGTCGAGCTCTCCGGCGGAGATCCTGGCGGCGGCCAGCGCGACCTGCCGCAGCGGCCGCAGCACCCGCCGGGCCGCGTACCACCCCAGGACTCCGCCGGCGAGGGTCGTGATGGCCGCTGAGATCGCGAGCGAGTAACCCATCGTGTCGAGGGTCTCGCTGAGCTCCTTGGCGTGGGTGACCTCGTAGTAGTCGGCGTCCACCCCTTCGAGCGGGACGCCGACCACGATGTTGGGCCGGTTGCCGGTATCGGTCCAGGTCAGCGCGACCTCTCCGGCCTCGACGCTGGTCGCGACGTTGCTGGTGGCGTCGTGGACCTGCGTGGTGAGATCGGAGGAATACCACTGGCCGTCCTGGTGGACGAACACCGTGGTTCGCCTCGGCGGGGCGATCTCGGACAGGACCTCGGCGACGTTCACGCCGTTCGTGCGCAGCCGCTCCTTGACCAGGGCAGCGTCGATGTAGGCCTGCTGCAGTGCGTTCCGCTCGCGCTGGACGATCAGGTAGTGCCGCGCGGAGAAGTAGGTGCTGAAGGCGAGGATCAGGCTGATCAACAGGGCGCCGGCAGCGAAGGCCGCCACGACGTTGGCGCGAAGCCCGCGTAGGACCGGCCGCCGGCTCATCGCGGATCCAGCCGGTAGCCCAGTCCACGCACCGTCGAGATGACCCGGCCGGTCACCGGGTCGTTGTCCACCTTGTTGCGCAACCGGCTGACGTGCACATCGACCACCCGGACGTCACCGTGGTGGCCCTCGGGCCACATCTGGTTGACCAGGTTCTCGCGGGTCATCACCCGGCCGGGGCTGGTCGCCAGCGCCAGCAGGAGCTTGAACTCGGTGCTGGTGAGGTGCAGATCCTCGGGGCCGCGACGCAGGGTGGCGGCCGCCGGGTCGAAGACCAGCGGCCCGTCGGTCGAGTCGAGCACGACACCCCCGATGGGGGTGTAGCCGCCCGAGGTGGGAGCGACCGGGTAGTCAGGGCGCCGCAGCGCGGCCTTGATCCGGGCTCTGACCTCGGCGACGTCGAACGGCTTGCGTACGTAGTCGTCTGCTCCTGCCTCCAGCGCCGCGACCACGTCCTTGGATCCGTCTCGCGCGCTGATCACGATGATCGGAGCGGTCGTCCGCGGGCGAACGTTGCGGATGAAGGTGAAGCCGTCGATGCCGCCGAGCATCAGGTCGACGAGCATCACGTCGAACGGCTCCGCGGCGGCCAGATCGAGGGCGATCTCGGCATCGTCGGCCTCACCGACCACGTATCCCTCCTGCTCGAGGAAGAGCCGGAGGGAGGTACGCAGCCCGTAGTCGTCCTCCAGGATGAGCACTCGCTTGGCTGCCTCTTGCACGTCTCGCATCGTCTCACCCGAACGGGTGGGAGGCCGACTCGTGGTGGCCTGCCCGCCGGAAGTGACACGAAACTGACACGAAACTGCGAAAGGACCTCCATACAGCCTGGGCAGTGTGTGCGGCATGAGCGAGGCGGACTTCTACCCGGTCGACGAGATCGTCGTCGTCCCGTTCTCGGACGCCACCTGCCTGGGGGCGATCCACAACCTGCGCTGGCGGCTGACGGAGATGCTCGGGGGAGGTCCTGAGGCGGTCGTGGTCGACCTGTCCGGCCTGACCGAGTTCTCCTCGACGACCGTCGCGGCGCTGCTGTGGGCCAAACGGCGCTGCGGGACGCGGGGCGTGCCCCTACGTCTCCGGAACGCCGATCCGGCGCTTGCCGGACGGCTTCGACGAGCCGGCCTCGACACCATCTGGGACATCCAGACGGCTCCGGCCGCACCAACCCCCACCCGAAAGGTCAATTGATGAGCAACTACGTCCACGAGACCGACCGCGAGGATGCGGCCGATCTGCTGACGCCGGACCAGGCGATGAGCCAGGTACGGGCGTGGACCGACTCACGGGTCGTCGGCAACCGCGCCGCCAACCGGCTCGAGGTGCTCGCAGCCTTCGGTGTCCATGTGGCCATCTCGAACCTGCCCGGCGAGATCTGGGTCAAGCTGGCATGGCGTACGCCGACCCGGGTCGAGCTCTCCACGGTCTGGACGCTCACCTCGATGCCCGCGGCGGCACCGGAGCCCTTCATCGCCGACAAGCTCACCGATCTGGCCAGCGCCTGGAGCTTCCAGCACCGCATGGGCGGCGCCAGCCTGATCTGCGAGGTCGAGGACCCTCCCGGGTCCGAGACTCAGCGGTAGTCGTCGGGGAGCTGCGTGCCGATCTTGACCTGCGGCTTCGGCAGGCGCAGGGGGCGGATCTGGATGGAGCGCATGATCGCGTAGTAGGTGGTGCCCTTGAGGTCGTTGTCGGGGAAGCGGCGCTTGAGCTCCTTGCGGAGCAGGAAGCGCAGCGCGATCAGGTTGATGATCACGGTGGCCATCACGACGAGGGTGAAGAGCTGGGAGTACATCGCCAGCTCGAGGCTGATGTAGGGCACCACGAGCGCGATGATCAGCACCGGGAGCACGATCTCGGCGAAGGTGAACCGGGCGTCGATCCAGTCGCGGATGAACCGCTTGACCGGGCCCTTGTCGCGCAGCGGAAGGTAGCGCTCGTCGCCGGTCTTCATCGCCTGGCGCATCTTGTCGCCCTGCTCGGAGCGCTGGGCGCGGTTGGCGGCGTTGATCTCCTTGCGGGAGCGCGGCTGCTTGAGTCGCGCCTTGCGGGCCGCCTCCGCTTCCTTGCGCGAAGGGGTCGGACGACCCTTACCGGTCTCCTTGACCGGGTTCTCGGGCTCGACGACCTGCGGGGCGGGGGACTTGCGACCGAACAACGGGTGACCTCTTA
This sequence comes from Nocardioides sp. NPDC004968, assembly GCF_040608935.1. Taxonomy (NCBI): domain Bacteria; kingdom Bacillati; phylum Actinomycetota; class Actinomycetes; order Propionibacteriales; family Nocardioidaceae; genus Nocardioides; species Nocardioides sp. NPDC004968. The sequence goes on along the minus strand of NZ_JBEXJF010000003.1, from coordinate 324,955 downwards.
CTGTTGGCTGGGACACATACAGGATATCCCGAAGGACCCTGACAGCGAGTTTTGTGGACCCGGCCTAAGGTGAGAGGCAACACTTGTCCTAGGACCACGAGAGTCCAGCGGCAAGCGACGACGCGGGGCGGCCGGCGGTCGGCCGCATATGAGAGGCGTAAAGGGAACCGATGAGTGTGATGAAGCGGCTGAGCCTGGTCTTCAAGGCGAAGGCAAACAAGGCGCTCGACAAGGCCGAGGACCCACGGGAGGTGCTCGACTACAGCTACCAGAAGCAGCTTCAGATGCTGCAGCAGGTGCGCCGCGGTGTCGCGGACGTCGCGACCAGCCGCAAGCGCGTCGAGCTGCAGATCAACGGGCTCAAGCAGCAGTCCGACAAGCTCACCCAGCAGGCCCAGAAGGCCATCGAGATGAACCGCGAGGATCTTGCCCGCGAGGCTCTTACGCGCAAGAGCGGTCTCACCCAGCAGATGAACGACCTCAACACCCAGCTCGCCACGCTTCAGGGTGAGGAGGAGAAGCTCACCCTCGCCCAGCAGCGGTTGCAGGCCAAGGTGGAGTCCTTCCGCACCAAGAAGGAGACCATCAAGGCGACGTACACCGCCGCCGAGGCGCAGACCCGGATCAACGAGGCGATCTCCGGCATCGGCGAGGAGATGGGCGACGTCGGCATGGCCATGCAGCGTGCCGAGGACAAGACCCTGGAGATGCAGGCTCGTGCCGGCGCCGTCGACGAGCTGCTCGCCTCCGGTGCCCTCGACGACCTCACCGCCGGTCCCACCGACGACATCACCCGCCAGCTCGACGCGCTCAGCTCGACCAGCGACGTCGAGGCCGAGCTCGCCGCGCTGAAGGGCATCAACGCCCCGCAGCAGACGCAGGCGCTGCCCGGTGCCGACGCCAACGCGCCGGTCATCGACGTGGAGTCGACCGAGAAGAAGGCCGAGCAGTGATCGTACGCATCCTGGGCGAGGGGCAGTACGACCTCGACGATGCCGCCGTCGACAAGCTCAACCAGCTCGACGCCGCGGTCGAGACCGCCTGCAAGGGCACCGACGAGGCCGTCTTCGACGCGGCCCTGGAGGCCCTGCTCGATGGCGTACGTTCGATGGGCACCGCCCACCCGGTCGACGCGATCGACTCCTCCGACCTGATCCTTCCCGGACCCGGCTCCACGCTCGCCGAGGTCTCCGAGATGCTCGGCGACGAGGGCCTCATCCCCGGTTAGAAACATGTCACGCTTCCAGGGTGACGCCGGGCTGACCGTCCGGATGACCACGGTGATGTTCCTGCTCGGCGCGCTGTTCGTCGGGCTCATCGTGGCGCTGATGTTCGTCATGCCCGCGCAGTGGGCGCCGATCATCGGCATCGTCGGGCTCGGGATCGCCTGGTGGCAGTGGTACGCCTCCGACACCCTCGCGATGCGCGCCATGGGCGCGCGCGAGGTGTCGGCCCAGGAGGCGCCCGAGCTGCACGCGATGATCGACCGGCTGTGCACGCTGGCCGACATGCCGAAGCCGCGGGTCGGGATCGCGCACACCGACATGCCCAACGCCTTCGCCACCGGCCGCTCGCCGAAGCGGTCCGCGGTCGTGGTGACCACCGGCATCATGCAGCGCCTGACCGCCGAGGAGCTGGAAGGCGTGCTCGCCCACGAGCTCTCCCACGTCGCCCACCGCGACGTGCTGGTGATGACGGTCGCCTCCTCGGCCGGCATCGTGGCCGGGATGCTGAGCCGCGGCTCCCAGTACGGTGCGTACGCAGGTGGCGGCCGCCGCGACAACAACAACGGTCTCCCGGTGTGGCTGGTGGTGCTGCTGGTCTCGCTGGCGGTCTACGCCGTCTCCTGGCTGCTGCTGCGGATGCTGTCGCGCTATCGCGAGCTGGCCGCCGACCGGGCCGGCGCGCAGCTGACCATGAAGCCGGGCGCGCTGGCCAGCGCGCTGCAGAAGATCACCGGTGAGATCTCCGCGATCCCGAGCCGCGACCTGCGGTCGTCGCAGGCGATGAACGCGTTCTTCATCGCGCCGGCGATCAGCGGCCAGTCGCTGCGTACGCTCACCTCGACGCACCCCTCGCTGGAGCAGCGCCTGGAGCAGCTCGCCCGGATCGAGGCCGAGCTCGGCCGCCCGACCCAGTAACGACGTGGGGATCAATAGGCGCCGAGTCCTGCGTCGCGAGGCGCGTGCGATGGCAAGGCGGCGCTCCGAGCGCAGACTGGGCGTCTGTGAAGGAGCGCCAACGCCGCCAGCGTGCGTGCATCGCGGCGCAGGGCCGGCGCTCTCCTATTGATCCCCACGTCGTAAAGTCGGCGACGTGGGCTTCTGGGACGTCATCACGGGTCGTACGCGGCCGAAGCAGGCCAACCTCGACGCACTGTTCGCGGTGCCGACGGCCGCGCTCACCATGCAGACCTCGCTCGGCCTGGTCCCGACCGGTGACGGAGCGGTCTGCTACCGGGCCGCGGCCGGCGCAGGGTTCGCCGGCACGCAGAAGGACATCGTCGAGCTGCTCGGCGCCTCCGAGAGCGCGCCGACGGTGACCACGAGCGTCGACGAGTTCGGTTTCACCTGGCTCAGCGTCGACCACGAGCCGCTGGACCCGGCCAACCCCGACATCACCGGCCTGGTCACCGACCTGCACGCGGTCAACACCACCCTGGAGATGAACGGCTTCGGCCCGGGGCTGCTGTGCTCGCTGATCGCCTTCCGTGACAGCACGGGCGCCGACGGGCGCAGCGTCGGCCTGATCTACCTCTACAAGCAGGGCACCTTCTACCCCTTCGTCCCGACCGGCACGCAGCAGCGCGACAACCTGCTCGAGATCAACGTCCGCAGCGCGATCGAGGGCGATCTACCGGTCGAGAAGGACCTCTCCCGCTGGCTCGCCGTCTGGGGAGCCCCCGGGCTCTGAGACCTATGGAACGTGCACGGAGCTTCGGAGCGGTCGCGGAGGACTACGAGCGCTTCCGGCCCGGCTACCCCGAGGACCTGGTCGCGCTCGTGAAGGACGTCGCCGACGGCCCGGTGCGACGGGCGATCGAGGTCGGTGCCGGCACCGGGAAGGCGACCCGGACGTTCGCGGCCGCCGGGATCGAGGTGGTCGCCACCGACCCCGACGCCGACATGCTCGGCGTGCTCCGGCGTGAGTGCGCGGGCCTGCCGGTGACCACCGTGCACGCTGCTCTGGAGGAGCTCGACGCGGCGGCGTACGAGCCGTTCGACCTGCTCTACGCTGCCGCCGCCTGGCACTGGACGGCGCCGGCGACGCGGTGGGACCTCGCCACCGCCCTGGTCCGCGACGGGGGAGCGGTGGCCTTCTTCGGCGGCCCGTTCGTGCTGGCCGACGACCAGGTCGCGGCCATCGAGGACGAGATGATCGCGGCGTACGCCCCGGAGGGCCGCCACCTGCCGCCGCCGTCCGCGGCTGACGCGCCGATGCTGTTCCCCGGGGACGAGATGCTGGCAGACGGTCGGCTGAGCGACGTACGCCAGCGGGAGGTGCCGCGCCGGTTCACCCTCGCCCGTGCGGACTACGTGCGCCACCTCGACACCATCTCCGCGATCCGGATCCTCTCGGCCGCCGACCGGTCCGCGCTCTTCGCCGACCTGGCCGCGGTTCTTCCTGAGCAGGTGGAGGTGCGCGCGGACCTGATGGTCCACACCGCCCGCCGGGCCGTCGACGCGCCTGATTCATAGGTTCCCCACAGCCGGAGCCGACCTCCCGCATAGCCACGCACACGACAGTCCTCTCGTCAGGCCTCCGGCGCCGCCGGGGCGTAGGAGAGAGGCAGTGTGGTGCGCAAGAGACTCACGGAGCGGTGGCGGAGGCTGGGGCGTACAGCCCGGATCCTGCTCGCCGCCGGGGTGGCGGCAGTGGTGGTCGGTGGCGGAGCGGGCGCGTGGGCACTCACCCGCGAGGACACCGCGCAGGCGCAGGCGATGCAGGTCCAGGCCACGTCCGGCACGGTGAAGGAGACCGTGTCGGCCAGCGGCACCGTGGAGGCGGCCGAGACCGCCGACCTGTCGTTCGAGGTCTCCGGCACGGTGACGAAGATCTACGCCGCCGAGGGCGACCCCGTGAAGAAGGGTGACCCGCTGGCCCGGGTGGACGACACCACCCTGGTCGCCGCCCGCACTGCGGCCGCGTCGGCCCTCACCGCCGCTCAGGAGCAGCTCGACACCGACGAGTCCTCGGGGGCCTCGGACGTACAGATCGCCTCGGACGAGGCCGCCGTCGCGGCCGCCGAGGCAGACCTCGACTCCGCTCGCGAGGCCGTGGACGATGCCGTGCTGCGCGCCACGATCGGCGGCACCGTGACCGCCTTCGACCTCGCCGTCGGTGACGTCGTGGGCTCATCGTCCGGCTCCTCGGGCTCGTCCTCCTCCGGCGGATCCGGTGGCTCTGACTCGCCGATGGGCGAGGACTCGGGCGGCGCGAGCTCTGGCAGCTCCACGGACTCGACGAGCACCGGCACCGTCTCGATCGTCTCGGCGGGAGACCACGTCGTCGAGGCGACCGTCAGCGCGGACGATGCGGACTCCTTGAAGAAGGGTCTGCAGGCGACTGTCACCGTCAACGGGGTCGGCGAGGAGGTCTTCGGCACCGTCGCGACGGTCGGCAAGGTCGCCGAGACGAGCTCCTCGGGCGCTGCGGTCTTCCCGGTGAGCATCACGGTCACCGGTGAGCGCGACGACCTCTACCCGGGCACCTCGGCCACGGCCGAGATCACCGTGAAGCAGCGCGAGGACGTGCTCACCGTGACCAGCGCCGCGATCACGACCGACGGCGACCAGGCGTACGTCCAGAAGGTCGTCGACGGCAAGACGGTCAAGACGAAGGTGACGATCGGCGAGGTCTACGGCGCCACGACCGAGATCACCGACGGGCTCGCCGAGGGCGACACGGTCGAGATCGAGGCATTCACCCGCCCCGGCGGCTCGAGGTCCGGGAGCCAGGAAGGCGGCCAGGAGGGCGGCTTCGGCGGTGACGGGCAGATGGGGGAGATGCCCGGTGGCGGTCAGTTCCCCGGTGGCGGGATGCCCGACCAGATGGGTGGCGGTCGGTGAGCGCGAGCGCCCCGGTCGTCTCCGTGGACGGCGTGCGGAAGACGTACCGGTCCGGATCGATCGAGTTCGAGGCACTGCGCGGAGTCGACATGGAGATCGACGCGGGGGAGTACGTCGCCGTGATCGGGCCCTCCGGCTCGGGCAAGTCGACCCTGATGAACATCCTCGGCTGCCTCGACGTGCCGACCGAAGGCAGCTACCACCTCGGCGGGGAGGACGTCTCGACGATGTCGGAGGCATCCCTCGCCCACGTACGCAACCGGCGGATCGGCTTCGTATTCCAGCAGTTCAATCTGCTGCCGAGCCTGCCGGCCTGGCGCAACGTCGAGCTCCCGCTGATGTACGCCGGTGTGCCCAGGTCCGAGAGGCGCGAGCGCGCCGCCCGGGCCCTGGAGCGGGTCGGGCTCGGCGACCGCCTCGAGAACCGTCCCGGCGAGCTCTCCGGCGGTCAGCAGCAGCGGGTCGCGGTGGCCCGGGCGCTGGTCACCGAGCCGGACATCATCCTGGCCGACGAGCCGACCGGAAACCTCGACTCCGGATCGACCGAGGCCGTGCTCGCGCTGCTCGACGAGCTGCACGCGAGCGGCCGGACCATCGTGCTGATCACCCATGAGCACGACGTCGCCGCGCGCGCCGGCCGCAGGCTGACCATCCGCGACGGCCTGATCACGGCCGACGAGCCGGTGCTCGCCGGAGGTGCACGATGAGCTGGGCCGAGACTCTCGCGACTGCCTGGGACGCGGTGCGCTCGCACCGGCTGCGGTCGCTGCTGACGATGCTCGGCATCGTCATCGGCATCGCCTCGGTGATCCTCACCGTCGGCCTCGGCCAAGGTGCGCAGGACCAGGTCAAGAGCCAGATCAGCGCGCTGGGGAGCAACCTGCTGATCGTCTCGCCGGGTTCCTCCACCGACTCCTCGGGCGTACGCGGCGGCTTCGGGTCGGCCTCCACGCTGACCCTCTCCGACGCCGAGGCGCTCGGTGACGACAAGGCCGCGCCGGACGTGAAGGGGGTCGCCCCGGTGACCACCTCGAACGCGCAGCTCGACACCGCCTCGACCAACTGGACGACCTCGCTGGTCGGTGCCACGACCACGTGGCCGCAGGTGCGCAAGCGCGATGTCGCCACCGGCCGGTTCTTCACCTCCGAGGAGGTGGCCTCGGGTGCGAAGGTCGTCGTGCTCGGCGCCGACACCGCCGCCGAGCTCTTCACCGGGCCGGCCAGCCCCGTCGGCGAGACGGTCTCGGTAGGCGGCACCGCGCTGACCGTGATCGGGGTGCTGGAGTCGACCGGGGCTAGCTCGTCGGGCTCCACCGAGGACGACACCGCGGTCACCCCGATGGGCACCGCGAAGTCGCTGACCGGCTCGACCAGCAGCTCGGTCTCGACGGTCTACGTCGAGGCGGTCTCCGACGAGGCCCTGCCGGCGGCCTACCAGGAGATCAATGCGCTGCTCCTCAACCTGCACGGCGTGAGCGCCGACGAGGCCGACTTCTCGATCTCCTCGCAGGACTCGCTGGTCGAGACCGCCAACGCCACCAACAAGACCCTGACGGTGCTGCTCGGCGGCATCGCGGCGATCTCGCTGCTCGTGGGCGGCATCGGCGTCATGAACATCATGCTCGTCTCCGTCACCGAGCGGATCCGGGAGATCGGTCTGCGCAAGGCGCTCGGCGCGACCCCGTCGGTGATCCGGCGGCAGTTCCTGGCCGAGGCATCCCTGCTCGGCCTGGCCGGTGGTGTCGTCGGCATCGTCATCGCCGCCGTCGGCGCCTGGGGGCTTCCCGGTCTGATCGACCAGCCCGTCTCCCTGTCCCTCCTGGCCACCGCCGCCGCGCTGGTCACCTCCTTGGCACTCGGCGTCGGATTCGGGGTCTACCCCGCCAGCCGGGCCGCCCGCCTGACCCCGATCGACGCGCTCCGCAGCGAGTGACACCACCATCTCGACGTACGAAGGAATCTCGATGACCAACACATTCACACCCGGCGCGCGACGGGCTCGCACGCTGTCACTCGTGGCCCTCGCCACGGTCGGGCTCGTCGCACTGGGCGGCTGTGGCTCCGATGGAGACGCGGCCACGGATCAGCAGGGGCAGGGGCAGGGGTACGGCCAGGGTCAGCGGCAGGGCCAGGGGATGGGCGGCGGCATGCCGGGGGCCTCCGGCGAGATCGCCGCGATCGACGGCAGCACGCTGCAGGTCCAGAGCAGCGACGCCCAGACCGCTGTCACCTACACCGACGAGACCACGATCAGCCAGCAGATCAGCGCCGCGCTGGCCGACGTCACGGTCGGCAGCTGCGTGATGGTCACGACTGCCGACGGCTCCGAGTCGAGCGAGACCGCCATGACCGCGGGCACCGTCCGGATCACCGAGAAGACCGACGGGTCCTGCGCAGGCGGCTTCGGAGGCGGTCAGCGGCCTGAGGGGATGCCCAGCGATATGCCTACCAATCTGCCCAGCGACATGCCTGAGGGGATGCCGTCGGGCGGTCCCGGAGGCTTGGGCGGTGACATGGGCGGTGGCATGGGCGCCTCGGGTGAGGTGACCGCGGTCAGCGACTCGGGCTTCACCGTGGCGGCGACCTCGCGCGACTCCGAGGAGACGACCTCGCTGAGCGTGACGGTCGGGTCCGAGACCACCTACACGACCACCGGGACGGCGACGAAGAGCGCTCTCGTGGTGGGCACCTGCGTCACCGCCACCGGCGAGACCGACGACACCGGGGCGGTCACCGCCGAGCGGATCTCGGTCTCCGACCCCGTCGACGGCGAGTGCGCCACCGGCATCAGAGGCCGCGGCGGGATGCCGGGCGGCTTGCCGGGCCAGGACGGAGCGTCCTCGTGAGGCGCGTCTCCCGCACCTGGGTCAAGGCGGCCTCCGGTGCCGCGGCGCTGATCGTGGTCGCGGGCGGTGGCTACACGGCGTACGCAGCGACCGCTTCGTCCTCGGCCGGCTACCGCGCCGCCGCGGTCACCACCGGCGATGTGGAGCAGACCCTCTCGCTGACCGGCACCGTCGCGCCCAACGGTCGCGCCGACCTCGCCTTCGCCACTGACGGGACCGTGGAGACCGTCGTCACCGAGGGCGACACCGTGAGGAAGGGCCAGGTGGTGGCCCGGTTGGACCGTACGTCACTGAAGAAGTCGCTCACCTCCGCCAAGGCCACGCTGGCCGCGGCCCGGGCGCAGCTGGAGAGCGACAAGGAGGCTCAGGTCTCCGGTGTCACCTCGTCGGAGAGCTCGGCGTCCTCCTCCGGGGCCACCGCCTCGCCGAGCTCGGTGACCGGCTCCTCGGGTGGGACCGTCGCCGCGCTATGGACCGGGGCGACGTCGGCCGTGCGTAGCTCCTCTACCGCCGAGCTCGTCGCCAAGGTCAAGGAGCTGCAGGACGCGGTCGTCTCGGCCCAGAAGGCGCTCGACACGGCCGACACCCGGCTCGGCACCGCGCAGACGGACCTCGCCTCGGCCCAGGAGAAGCTGGCCGCGCTGGTCGCCTCCGGCGGCACCCTCGACGAGGGCGGCGAGCTCGCTGCCGCGCTGAAGGCGGCGCAGGAGTCCTGTGCCGACGACACCTCCACCTCCTGCCAGGAGGACCTGGAGAACGCGCTCGGTGCCCAGGGCTCGGCCGGCGGGACCGTCTCCGAGGTCGTCGGGCTGCTCGGCTCGGCCCAGTCGTCCCTCAGCGACGCCAAGGCGGCGGTGAAGTCCGCGAAGGCCGACCTGGTGGACTACAGCGCGCAGCTCGACGAGACCCTCGCGGCCGCCGGTTCGTCCAGCGGTCAGAACCCGGACCAGTCCGGCGGCCAGCCCCAGCAGGGGGCCGAGCAGCCCTCCGGCGGTGCAGGCGGCGCCAGCGGGGAGCCCGGTGCCGGAGGCGAGTCCGGTGAGATGCCCAGCACCGGTGGCTCCCAGGGTGAGCAGAGCGGCCGGGAGAGCGAGAGCGGGTCGAACGCCTCCGGCGCAGGTGGGAGCGTGACCGCCGCGACCCTGGCCAAGGACCAGGCCGAGATCGACCAGGCGAAGGCCGAGGTCGCCGAGGCCGAGGCAGGGCTCGCGGGCGCGGTGCTGAAGGCGCCGGCAGCGGGCACGGTCGCCTCCGTCGCGGTGCAGGAGGGAGACAGCGCCTCGGCCGGCACCGAGGCGGTGACCCTCATCGCCGAAGGCCTGACCAGCGTCGAGCTGGACGTCAGCGCTACCCAGGTCGAGCAGCTCGAGACCGGCCAGGTCGCCGAGGTCACCCCGGCCGGCGGCGAGAAGGCGCTGCCGGGCAAGGTCACCCTGGTCGGCCAGGTGCCCGACACATCCTCGGGGAGCAGCACCTTCCCGGTGACCGTCACCCTCGACGAGACCGGTCTCGACCTCCTCGCCGGCAACATGGCCACGGTCGAGGTCGTGGTCGGCTCCGCGGAGGACGTCGTGACCATCCCGGCCTCGGCCCTCTCCAACGGCTCGGTGCTGGTCGTCGACGGCGACACGACCCAGCGTCAGCAGGTCACCACCGGCCTGCTCGGCACCACCCGGATCGAGGTCACCGACGGCCTCGAGACGGGTCAGCAGGTCGTCCTGGCGGACCTCTCCCAGGACCTGCCCAGCGGTGACACCTCCGAGCAGCAGGGTTTCGGGCGTACGGGCAGCGGTGTCGTCCAGATGCCCGGTGGTGGGCCCGGAGGACAGCTGCCGGGCGGTGGTCAGCGATGACATCGACACGCCACAGCGACCTCACAGGCACCACACAGCAAACAGCCGCATGATGGGGTCATGACTGCTGGAGGAAAGGACCTGACCCGCGCCGACGGCTCGCCCCTGCGGGTGCTGGTCGTGGACGACGAGGTGAACATCGCCGAGCTGATCGCGATGGCGCTGCGGTTCGAGGGCTGGGAGATCACCATGGCCCACTCCGGCTCCAAGGCCGTGGCCGCCGCGAAGGAGACCGCTCCCGACGCGATCGTGCTCGACTGGATGCTGCCCGACTTCGACGGGCTCGAGGTCCTGCGCCGGGTGCGGTCGACCAACCCGGCCGTACCCGTCCTCTTCCTCACCGCCAAGGACGCGGTCGAGGACCGGGTCGCCGGGCTCACCGCGGGCGGTGACGACTACGTGATCAAGCCGTTCTCGCTCGAGGAGCTCGTCGCCCGGCTGCGTGGGCTGATGCGGCGGGCCGGCGCGACCCGGGTCGAGGAGCACTCGGTGATCCGCGTCGGCGACCTGACGATGGACGAGGACTCCCGCGAGGTGCACCGTGATGGAGAGGAGATCACGCTCACCGCCACCGAGTTCGACCTGCTCCGCTTCCTGATGCGCAACCCCCGCCGGGTGCTGTCCAAGGCCCAGATCCTCGACCGGGTCTGGTCCTACGACTTCGGCGGCCAGGCCAACGTCGTCGAGCTCTACATCTCCTACCTGCGCAAGAAGATCGACGCCGGCCGCGACCCGATGATCCACACCATGCGCGGTGCCGGCTACGTGCTGAAGGCCGCTGAGTGAGTATTCGGCTCAAGCGACTGGTCGCACCGCTGAGCTCGCGCCTGGTCATCACCGCGGTCTCCCTGGTGCTGGTCGTCTCGCTCCTGATCGCCACCTTCGCCACGATCGCGCTGCGCGAGACGTTGATGGACCGCCTCGACCGGGACGTCAAGGAGATGGCGGGGTCGGTGAACCGCCCGAGGCCGGCGGGCATGATCAATGTTCCGCCGGGTGCGATCCGAGCGCTCATCCCAGCCTCCTCTGCCGCGGACAGCCAGGTCGGTGGTTTCGACCCGGACGCGGACGACGAGCTGTCCGACGCAGACCTGGAGGTTCTCGAGGATGTACGTGTCGACGCCCGCCTACACGATGTCGAGCTGGATCAAGGCAGCTTCCGCGTGATCGCCCAGTCCGGATTCCTCGACACCGGCGAGCAGGCGGTACAGGTCGTCGGGATGTCGACCGACGAGGTCGACAACACGATCGAGAGCCTGATCTTCTGGGAGGCTCTGCTGACCCTGCTGGGTGTCCTGGCCGCTGCGGGCGTCGGCTATGTCGTCGTACGCCGCCAGCTCAGCCCGCTGCGCGAGGTCGCGGCCACCGCGCACACCGTCGCCGCCCTGCCGCTCTCCTCCGGCGAGGTCTCGGTGACCGAGCGGGTGCCCGAGCGGCTCACCGACGAGGACACCGAGGTCGGCCAGGTGGGCGCCGCGCTCAACTCGCTGCTCGACCACGTCGAGACCTCGCTGGCCGAACGTCACCGCAGCGAGCAGCAGGTACGCCAGTTCGTCGCTGACGCCTCCCACGAGCTGCGCACCCCGCTGACCACCATCCGCGGCTACACCGAGCTGGCCCAGCAGCGGCCCGAAGCGGTCCCGACGGCCCTCGGCAAGGTCGAGGAGGAGTCGCTGCGGATGACCGCGCTGGTCGAGGACCTGCTCCTGCTCGCGCGCCTCGACCAGGGCCGCCCGCTCGCCCGCGACTCGGTCGACCTGACCCGGCTGCTCCTGGAGGCCGTCGACGACGCCCGCGTCGTCGCCCCTTCGCACACCTGGCGGCTCGAGCTACCGGCCGACGCCGACTCAGGTGACGCCGAGGTGATCGTCACCGGCGACGCCCAGCGCCTCCACCAGGTGATCAGCAACCTGCTCACCAACGAGCGCCGGCACACGCCCGCCGGCACCACGGTCACGGTCCGCGTACGTCCTGACGGCTTCGACGTCCACGACGACGGCCCTGGCTTTCCCCCGGCGCTGGTTCCGCACGCCTTCGAGCGCTTCACCCGCGCCGACGAGGCCCGTCAGCGCGACGGCGGTGCCGGCCTCGGGCTCGCCCTCGTCCACGCCATCGTCACCTCCCACGGCGGCACCGTGACCCTCGCCAGCGCCCCGGGCGACACCACGATCGCCGTACGTCTCCCGCGCTCGTCGCAGGGTTGAGGTGGGGTTTTCCCTACCCGGTTCGGCTCCTTGAGCCCATCGTGGGTGAGCGGCGGGTTCCTTAGCGTCGAAGGGTGACATCAGCCACCCGAAACCGCAGGAGCCACCCATGACCACACCCGCCCTCGAGGTCACCGGCCTCACCAGGACCTACGGCACCGGCGCGGCCGCCGTGACCGCGCTCAACGGACTCGACCTGGCCTGCGCGCCGGGCACGTTCACCGCCGTGATGGGGCCCTCCGGCTCCGGCAAGTCCACCTTCCTGACCTGCGCCGGAGCGCTGGAGCAGCCGACGGGCGGCCGGGTCGTCATCGCCGGCCAGGACGTCACCGAGCTGACCGAGGCGCGCCGGACCAGGCTGCGCCGCGAGCGGATCGGCTTCGTCTTCCAGGGCTTCCACCTGCTGCCCTACCTGACCGCCGAGCAGAACGTCGCGCTGCCGCTGCGGCTGGCCGGGGGCCGGATCGACGCGGCTGCCCGCCGCCGGATCCGCGAGCTGCTCGACCGCGTCGGCCTGGGCGATCGCACCGGCCACCTGCCGGCACAGCTCTCCGGCGGCCAGCAGCAGCGGGTCGCGATCGCCCGGGCGCTGGTGACCGGTCCCGACATCGTCCTCGCCGATGAGCCCACCGGAGCCCTCGACTCCCACACGGCGGCCTCGGTGCTGGCCCTGCTCCGGAGCCTCGTGCGCGAGCTCGGTGCGACCGTCGTGATGGTGACCCACGACCCCGTCGCCGCTGCCTACGCGGACAGCGTGGTCTTCCTCGTCGACGGCCGTGCCGTGGGGCAGATGGACAACCCCGCCGCCGAGGCCGTCGCCGGCCAGATGGCACATCTCGACGAGCTCACCGCCCGGGCCGAGCGGGAGATGGTGTGATGTTGACCCTGGCACTGCGCTCGCTGCGCCACCGCGCCACCGCCATGACCGCGACCTTCGTCGCGATCCTGCTGGGCACAGCGGTGATGGGTTCGTTCACGCCGTTCATCCAGGTCGCGCTCGAGCCCGGCACGCCGAGCGCCGAGCGGGAGACCCTGCTCATCCTCGGGGGAGTGGTCGGAGCCTGGGGCACCGTCATCGCGCTCTTCTCGATCGTCTCCACCGTCGGGATCACCGTCCGGCAGCGCGAGGCCGAGATCGGCCTGCTGCGCACCGTCGGCGCCGAGCCCCGTCAGGTACGCGCCCTGGTGCGGGCGGAGACGCTCGTGGTAGCGCTCGTGGCCGCCGTCCTCGGCGCCGTCGTGGCGAGCCTGACCAGCCGAGCCCTCCTCGACCTGCTGCAGTCCGGTGGCGTCGTCAGCGAGCAGGTCGCCCACTCGGGCGGCTGGATCGCGCTCGCCGCGACCGTCGTCCTGCTCCTGCTCGTCTCCCTGGCTGCTGCCGGCATGGCCGGGTCACGTGCCTCCCGGGGACCGGCGACGGTCGCCCTCTCCGAAGCCAGGACAGGCACCGGTCGGATCGCCTGGTGGCGCTGGGTGGTGGCCGTGGTCGCTGTTGGCCTCGCCACGACCATGGTCGTGATGACCATGGCAACGGGCAAGGACGCCGCTGACCCGTCTGACGCGATGGCGATGACCGGCTCCCTCGGCCTTGTGGTCGCGGTGGGTCTCGCCGCGCTGGCACCGCTGCTGCTGCGGGCCGGCAGCTGGGTGCTGCGGCCGCTGCTGAGCGGCACGAGCGGTCACCTGGCGGCGTACAACACCTCGCGCAGGTCCCACCTGCTTGCAGGGGTTCTCGCTCCGGTGATGGTGCTCTCCGCGGCCGCGGTCAGCATCCTGATGCTGGTCGGGATCGACGAGCGAACGCTGCCCACCGGTCTGCCCCCGGAGGTCGCCGAGGGCTTCGAGACGGCAAACCTGCTCAACAACGTGGTCACCGCGATGATCTGCGCGTTCGCCGCGATCATGGTCGTCAACGCCTTCGCCACCCTCCTCGCCGACCGCCGCCTGGAGCTGCACAGGCTGCGGCTGCTCGGCGCCACTCCAGGTCAGGTGCGCGGCTCCATCCTCGCCGAGGCCGGTGTGGTCGCCGCGGTCGGCACCGTCGTCGGGCTGCTCGCCGCCCAGGCGACGATCGTCCCGTTCGCCTACGTCCGGGGTGAGGGCCTGGTCCCCGACGCACAGCTCTGGCTGCCGCCCCTGCTGATCGCCGGTGCCGTGGCGCTCACGCTGGCCTCCGCGGCCGGCGCGACGAGCCGGGCATTACGCACGACGTCCGGCGCTCGCTGATGTCACACTCACTCCTGATGACCGACTGGGACGCACCGATCCGGACCGTGCGACCGGAGCCGTTCAGCGGGCAGGCGCTCGTCGAGCGGCTCCGGCTGACCGGACTGTCGCTGGGCTATGCCCTGATGATGGCCCCCGCCCTGGTGCTGGCGATCCTCACCGTGCTCTCGATCCCGCTCGGGCTGGTGTTCGGGGTCGGCATCGGGATCGCCCTGGGTGCGGTGCCGGCCACCCAGGCCGTCGCCGGAGTGCATCGCCGGGTGAGCGGGATGCTCCTTGGGGAGAGGATGCCGGAGACGTACGCGGACCTGAGTGCGCTGCCGGTCCTCGCCCGGCCGTTCCGGTGGCTTCGGGACAAGGCGCGCTGGCGCGACTTCGCCTTCTGCTGCTTCTCGGCGACCGGAGGCTTCGTGCTCTCCCTGCTGCCCGCGGCGTTCCTGACCGCGCCGCTGACCTGGCTGATCCTGGCGTTCGCCGGCATCACCTGGGTGGCCTGGCTGCTGCTCCTGCTCACTGGTCCGCTGCTGCTGGTGTGGTGGATGGCGACCCCGGGCCTGGTCCGGGCGCGGGCGCTGGCCGAGCGGGGCATCTTCGGCCAGGGGCAGGTCGCCACGCTGGCCGCCAGGGTGGAGAAGGTCGAGTCGACCCGTGCCGAGACGCTGGACCACTCGGCGGCCGAGCTGCGTCGCATCGAGCGGGACCTCCACGACGGTGCCCAGGCCAGGATCGCCGCCGTCGGGATGAGCGTCGGGCTGGCCGAGAAGCTGATGGCGACCGACCCCGACGCCGCCGCCGCGCTGCTGCGCGAGGCCCGCGAGACCACGGTGTCCGCGCTGGAGGACCTGCGTGGAGTCGTACGCGGCATCCTGCCGCCCGTTCTCGCCGACCGTGGCCTCGTGGGAGCCGTTCAAGCCCTCACCGCCGGACTGCCGCTGCCGGTCACCGTCGCCATCGAGCTGCCCGGGCGGCTGCCCGACCCGGTCGAGTCGGCGGCTTACTTCGCGGTGGCCGAATGCCTGGCCAACGCGGTCAAGCACTCCGGTGCAGACCGGGCGTTCGTACGCGGCAGCCACAACGGGCAGCGGCTGCGGATCGTGGTGGGCGACAACGGCCGCGGCGGTGCAGACGCGACCGGACACGGGCTCGCCGGCGTCGCGACCAGGCTGGCCGCCTTCGACGGCACCGTCGAGGTCGAGAGCCCCTCCGGCGGCCCGACCCTGATCACCCTGGAGGTGCCTTGCCGGATCTGAGGGTGGTCCTGGGCGAGGACCAGGCGCTGCTGCGCGTCGGCCTGACCCGGATCCTCGAAGCGGGCGGGATCGAGGTCGTCGAGGCCGTCGACAACGCGCCCGCCCTGGCTCGGGCCCTGGTCCGGCCGGACGTGGACGCGGCGGTGGTCGACGTACGTCTCCCTCCGTCCTTCACCACCGAGGGCATCACCGCGGCGATCGAGGCCCGGCAGGCGCGGTCAGGGTTTCCGGTGCTGGTGCTGAGCCAGTACGTCGAGCCGCTCTACGCGCGCGACCTGCTCGCCGGGGGCGAGGGCGCGGTCGGCTACCTGCTCAAGGACCGCGTCGCCGACGTCGACGCCTTCCTCGCGGCGGTGCGCCAGGTCGCCGGCGGCGGGACGGTCCTCGACCCGGAGGTCGTCGCCGCGCTCCTCACCCGCCGCGAACGCCCGCTCGACCGGCTCACCGAGCGGGAGCGCGAGGTGATGACGCTGATCGCCGAGGGCCGCTCCAACGCCGCCATCGCCGCCCGGCTCTTCGTCACCGAGAAGGCGGTCGGCAAGCACATCAGCTCGATCTTCACCAAGCTCGACCTGCCCCAGGCGAGCGACGACAACCGTCGCGTGCTCGCCGTCCTGGCCTGGCTCAACGACACCTGACCCGGCGCCATCTCGGCGCCGGGCGGACAGGGTCAGTCGTCCTGAGTCTTGCCGGGGAGGTCGAGCATGCGCTGCAGGGCGAGCTTGGCGTAGCGCTCGGTGTCGGGGTCGACCTCGATGCGGTTGACGACCTGGCCCTCGACGAGGGACTCGAGGGCCCAGACGAGGTGGGGGAGGTCGATGCGGTTCATCGTCGAGCAGTAGCAGACGGTGCGGTCGAGGAAGACGATCCGCTTGTCCGGGTGGGCGTTGGCGAGGCGCTTGACCAGGTTGAGCTCGGTGCCGATCGCCCAGGCCGACCCAGCAGGAGCGGCCTCGATGGTCGAGATGATGAACTCGGTCGAGCCGACCAGGTCGGCCTTGAGGACGACCTCGTGCTGGCACTCGGGGTGGACCAGGATCTGCACACCCGGGATCTCGGCGCGCAGGTCGTCGATGGTGTCGGGGGAGAAGCGGCCGTGGACCGAGCAGTGGCCCTTCCACAGGATCACCTTCGCCGCCCGCAGCTCCTCGGCGCTGAGGCCGCCGCCGGGCTTGAGCGGGTCCCAGACCACGCAGTCGCCCAGCGACATACCGAGCTTGAGCACGGCGGTGTTGCGGCCGAGGTGCTGGTCGGGGAAGAAGAGGACCTTGGCATCGTCCTTCTGGTCGAAGGCCCACTCCAGCACGGCCTGCGCGTTGGAGGAGGTGCACACGACGCCGTCGTGGCGCCCGCAGAACGCCTTGATGTCGGCGGAGGAGTTCATGTACGTCACCGGCACGACCTGCTCGGCCACGCCCGCCTCGGAGAGCGCCTCCCAGGCCTTCTCGACCTGGCCCAGGCGCGCCATGTCGGCCATCGAGCACCCGGCCGCGAGGTCGGGGAGGATGACCGCCTGCGACGGCGAGGTGAGGATGTCGGCCGACTCGGCCATGAAGTGCACGCCGCAGAAGACGATGTACTCGGCGTCCGGCCGGGCGGCGGCGTCGCGCGCGAGCTTGAAGGAGTCCCCGGTCACGTCAGCGAACTGGATGACCTCGTCGCGCTGGTAGTGGTGTCCGAGGACGAACACCTTCTCGCCCAGTTTCTCCTTGGCGGCGAGCGCGCGCTTGACCAGGTCGGGGTCGGAGGCGGCCGGCAGATCGCCGGGGCACTCGACGCCACGCTCGGAGTTCAGGTCGGTGCCACGCCCCAGGGGGAGCAGCGGGAGGTCGACAGTCGTCATGATGACGATAATACATGTCGAGGGCTCGGCGCCCTCGTGGCATGGGTCACATGGTGGTACGGATCAAGCCCGCAGGGGGCGTACGGCATCCCACGCCGGGTCGGTGTCGACCCGGGTGACGACGTCGCCGTGGACCCAGCCGTCGACCGTGTCCTCGAGCCGTTGCGGCGCCGAGGTGGTGGGGTCGACGTAGGCGTGGAGAAGGCGTACGCCGTTGGTGGTCTCGTGCGCCACGACGCGGCCGTCGGGGCCGAGGGTCGAGGCGAGCCGGTCCTCGAGCTGGCCGAGCTCGCGCAGGGCGTCGGCCGAGGGGAGACCCCGCTCGCCGAAGCCGACGTAGGGGACCATCACGCCGACGTGATGGGTCAGGTTGGGGGCGGTGACCGGGTGCAGGGGCACGACCGCGCTCGCGATCACCGGCCCCTGGGGGCTCTCCCCGTGGAGCAGCACCCAGGCCGGGTTGCCGTCGGGGTCGACGTACTCCTTGCGGAGGTTGCGTACGGCGACGCTCAGCCCGTCGAGGCCGAAGCCGTCGCGGGGTCGGGCAGTGGTGGTGTCGACCTCGCCGATCCACAGCTCTGTGCTGGACTCGCCCAGCGTGGTGTCGAGGGCGTGGAAGGCGACCTGGAGACGGGCGTCGTCGGCGAGGTCGGGGAAGGCCGGGTGGAAGAGGGTGAGGTCGAAGTGAGCGCCGTTCTGCCGGGCGGCGACCAGCATGTCGGCCAGCCGGATCGCGGCGCCGCCGGGGGTGGTGAGCACCGCCTCGACCGGATCGTCGACGGGCGGGCGCTGGTCGCTGAACTCCCAGGGCGAGACACCGTCGGGCTCGGGGGCGGCGAGCAGCCAGCGGCGTGCCAGCGCACGATGGTCGGGGTTGCCGCCGGCCGAGACGACCAGCAGCCGGTCGCCCAACGGCCCGGGGCCGACCTCCCAGCTCAGACCGGCCTCGATCGCGTCGATCCGCCTGGCCAGCAGCGCGACGAGAGCGTCCTGGTCGTCGGCGTCGAGCGCCGCGCCACAGGCCAGAGCGCCCTTCTGGGCCCACCAGGTCCAGAAGCCATTGATCCGCCTGGTCTCTGAGTCGCTGGCCCCGCGCCGCCCGAAGATCCGCACGAAACGACCTTAACGCGACGCATGCGGAATGGTTACGAGACTGAAAGCGTCAGGTGGAACACCTGGTGCTTCCGTGCACGGGTAGGTTTCGGCCATGCGAGTGCTGATCGCCCCCGACAAGTACGCAGGCACGCTCACCGCCGCCCAAGCGGCCGCCGCGATCGCGGAGGGCTGGCGGCGTACGGCGCCCCGCGACGAGCTCTCGCTCGCGCCGATGGCGGACGGCGGACCGGGATTCCTCGAGCTGCTGCACGAGGTACTCGGTGGCGACCTCCTCGAGGTCGAGGTCAGGGGCCCGCACGGTGAGCCGGTGACCGCTCAGGTGCTGGTCGACGGCGAGACCGCCTACGTCGAGTCGGCCCAGGCGGCCGGCCTGCACCTGACCGGCGGGAAGGGAGCCGAGCAGGCGAGCTCGTACGGAGTGGGCCAGCTGCTCCGCGCCGCCCGTGACGCCGGCGCGACCGCGGTCGTGGTCGGCCTCGGCGGCTCGGGCACCAGCGACGGGGGAGCGGGGCTGCTCGCCGCGCTCGGCGCCACCGCGGACCGGCCGCTCGATGCCGGGGTCGCCGGGCTCGAGGGCATCACCGAGGTCACGCTCCCCGAGCCGCTGGGCCTCGAGATCGTGATCGCCAGCGACGTGGACAACCCGCTCACCGGGCTCTTCGGCGCGATCAAGGTCTACGGCGAGCAGAAGGGGCTGGCCGAGGAGACCATGCCCCGCTGGGACGGTGTGCTCCAAGACCTGGCCGCCGCCACATCGCGTAAGACCGCGACCGAGAAGGGCGCGGGGGCGGCCGGCGGGATCGGGTTCGCGCTGCTGCTCCTCGGGGCCGCCCGACGGCCAGGGTTCGACGTCGTCGCCGACCTGCTCGGGCTGCCCGAGCTGGCCGCCCGGACCGACCTGGTGATCACCGGGGAGGGCTCCTTCGACCCGCAGAGCGCGGCCGGGAAGGTGCCGGCCGGGGTCGCCAAACTGGCCGAGCAGGCGCTGCGGCCCTGCATCGTGCTGGCGGGCAAGGTCAGCATGAGCGGGCGGGAGATGCGTACGCTCGGGATCGACGCCGCCTACTCGCTCGTCGACAGCGTCGGCGAGGAGCAGGCGCTCGGCCAGGCGTACGACTCCCTGGTCCAGGTCGCCGCCAGGGTGGCCCGAACGTGGTCCGCCGACCAGCGGGAATAACCGATGATGTGCGACGATTGAGCCTTAAGACACACCCGCACCCACGCACAGGGAGCCCAGCTACATGACCGAGCAGACGACCGAACGCCGCGAAGACTCCATCAACGTGAGCGACGTTGCCGCTTCGAAGGTGAAGAGCCTCCTGGAGCAGGAAGGCCGAGACGACCTCAGCCTGCGTATCTCGGTGCAGCCCGGTGGCTGCTCCGGCCTGCGCTACCAGCTCTTCTTCGACGAGCGCACCCTCGACGGTGACGTCGTCACCGACTTCGACGGTGTCTCCGTCGTCGTCGACCGGATGAGCGTTCCCTACCTCAACGGCGCCATGATCGACTTCGTGGACAGCATCGAGAAGCAGGGGTTCACCATCGACAACCCCAACGCCACAGGCTCCTGCGCCTGTGGAGACTCCTTCCACTGAGTCCCAGAACGTCAGCAGCCCCTGCCACGTAGGCAGGGGCTGCTGGTATTTGGTGGCCTCCACATTCCGGGAGGCCGAAACCATCAGGTCAGGGCGAGGTCGTTGGCGACATGGCCGCAGGCCTCGAGCATGGCGGTGTCGCCCGGCTCGCGGGCCTGCATCCGCATGGCGGGCGCAGGGCGGGCCGTTTCGCGTACCCGTGGCGCGGGCAGGCGCAGCGCGCTGTCGGCGGCGGCGCAGTCGGCGCAGAGCTGCGCGGGGCTGTCGAGGTCGTCGTACGGAACGCGCATGTCTGTCATGCAAACGACGGTAAGCACTACCAACGGGTAGCAGAAGGCGGACTCAGCGGTAATATTTCATCTCCTGTCTACGGTCGAGCCTTAACGTCGCCCGAGGTCTCGCCGGTAGGGTTCCGCGCATGTCCGGTTCACTCCTGATCGCAGGCTCCATCGCCACCGACCACCTGATGAGCTTCGGTGGAAAGTTCGCCGATTCGCTGGTCGCCGACCAGCTCGACAAGCTCTCGGTGAGCTTCCTGGTCAACGACCTCGAGATCCGCCGCGGCGGCGTCGGCGCCAACATCTCCTTCGGCCTGGCCAACCTCGGCCTGGCGCCGGTGCTCGTGGGCGCGGTCGGCGAGGACTTCGCCGACTACCGCTCCTGGCTTGAGCGCCACGGCGTCAACTGCGACCACCTGCACGTCTCCGAGACGCTGCACACCGCGCGGTTCGTGTGCACCACCGACACCGCGATGGCGCAGTTCGCCAGCTTCTACCCGGGCGCGATGGCCGAGGCCCGCGAGATCGAGCTCGGCCCGATCGCCGACAAGGTCGGCGAGCCGTCGTTCGTGCTGATTGCGCCCGACGACCCCGACGCGATGAAGCGCCACACCCAGGAGGCTCGCCAGCGCGGCTACACCTTCATCTCCGACCCGAGCCAGCAGCTCGCCTTCGGCGACGGTGAGCTCATCCGCGAACTGGTCGACGGCGCCGCCTACCTGTTCACCAACGAGTACGAGTCGCACGTGCTCCAGCAGAAGACCGGCTGGTCCGCCGACGAGGTCCTCGCCCGCGTCGGCACCCAGGTCACCACGCTCGGCAAGGACGGCGTACGCATCCAGCGCAAGGGCGAGGACGCGATCGAGCTGCCCGCCGCGAAGAACGTCAACGCCGTCGAGCCCACCGGAGTCGGCGACGCCTTCCGGGCCGGCTTCCTGGCCGCGCTGGCCTGGGACTGCGAGCTCGAGCAGGCCGCTGAGGTCGGCTGCGTCCTGGCCGCCTACTGCGTCGAGACCGTCGGCCCGCAGGAGTACTCCTTCACCGCCGAGGAGTTCGTCGCCCGGGTCCGCGAGTCCTACGGCGACACCGCCGCGGACCAGATCGCACCGCACATCAAGGCTTGAACTTCTCAGGCGTTTCCTGCACTTCTCTGGCAATGCAACGCCTGAGAAGTGCAGGAATACCCGGTTAACCGGGTATTCCTTCCGCTCAGCTCAGACGGCGTATCCGATAGACGGGTACGCCGTCTTCTGCTTCCGCCTCACCGACGAACTCCTGGCCGCGCATGCGGGCCCAGGCGGGTACGTCGTGGTGGGCGGCCACATCGTCGGCGGCGACGGCGATGACCTCGCCGACCTCGACGTCGCCGAGGTGGCGGCCGAGCTCGATGATCGGTCGCGGGCAGGCCTGGCCGCGGCAGTCGAGGGTGATGTTGGGCGCGCTCACAGGCCGGCCTCGGCGCGTAGGTCCTTGACGATCCCGGGCAGTGCGTCGAGCACGCGCTCCACATCCTCTCGCGTCGTGTCGCGGGTCAGCGATAGCCGAACGTTACCGTGTGTCAGCGCTCCCATGGCAGCAAGCACGCGAGAGGGTTCGCGGGTGTCGGAGGTGCAGGCCGAGCCGCTGGCGACACCGGCACCGATTCGGTCCAGCGCAGTCACCAGCGCCTCGCCGTCGACGTACAGCGCCGAGAAGGTCACCAGGTGGGGGAGCCGGTCCTCGGCGGGCCCGGCGACGTCCACGTCGGGGATCTCCGTCCGGACGCGTTCCCTGACCAGCGCGACCAGCTCGTGCTGGCGAGTGTTGACCTCCTCGCGCTCGGCGACGACCGCCTGGAGCGCCGCCGCGGCCGCCAGGGCCCCGGGGATGTTCGTGAACCCCTGATCCGTACGCGACCACTCATCGCCCGGGAACGGCCAGCGCCACCGGGCGGACCGGCGTACGACCAGCACACCCACACCACCGGGGCCACCCCACTTGCGGGCGGAGCCGGCGATGGCGTCTCCGACCGACGGCAGCGGCAGTCGGCCCATGGCGGCGCCGGCGTCGACGAAGATGGACGCCGGGCCGGCGGCGGAGGCGACCTCGTCGAGGGGCTGGAGCGTGCCGACCTCGTGGTTGGCCTGCTGGACGGCGATCACGTCGACGTCTCCGGTCTGCACCGCGTCCCGGACGGCGGCGACCTCGACCCGGGCCTCGCCGTCGACGGTCAGCTCGGTGACGGGGGAGCGCTGCGACCATCGGGCGGCGTCGATGACGGCCTGGTGCTCGACGGCGCTGTGACCTATGCCACGTGACCCGAGCCCCAGCAGGCCCGCGTGCACGGCGGCGGTCCCCGAGGATGTGAAAAGCACCTCATCTCGACGCACCCCGAGCGCCTGGGCGACGACCTCGCGGGCGTTCGCGAGCAGCAGCCCGGCGTTCCGGGCCGGCCGGTGGAGGCGGCGGGGGTCTGCGTACCCCTGATCCGCCGCGGCGAGCAGCACTTCCCGCGCGGCGGGATGGAGCGGTTCGGCCGAGGCGGCGTCGAGGTAGGTGAAGCGGTCGGTCACAGAACCCAACGGTAGCCATACGCGACATGAGGAACCCCTGAAGATGAATCCGGAGGCGCTCGCGGTAGTCTGCCGACATCTGAGTGTTCGCATGAGAGAGAGGCTCGTAGTGGGTCTGCACTTGCCAGGGGCCGGAACGACTCCGTCCCACGCCCGCGCCCGACGTGGTGCGCTGGTGGCGACGCTGACGGCCGGCGCCCTCCTGCTGAGTGGCTGTTCGGACGAGGCGGCGCGCTTCGGCTTCCCCGAGCCACGTTCTGAGCAGGGGGATCACAACCTCGCCCTGTGGCAGGGCGCATGGATCGCCGCGTTGATCACTGGTGTCCTGACCTGGGGGCTCATCTTCTGGGCGATCTGGCGCTACCGGCGCCGCAGCGACGCCGACGTCCCGGTCCAGACGCGTTACAACCTGCCGTTGGAGATCTTCTACACGATCGCCCCGGTCCTGATGGTGATTGTGTTCTTCGACCACACCGTCAAGGTCCAGAACGAGATGCTGGACGACGGCAACCCGACCAACGTGATCGAGGTGACCGGCCAGCAGTGGCAGTGGACCTTCAACCACGGCATCGGTGAGCCCGACGTGAGCGCGGACGAGAACCTCGTCGACGACGAGTTCGCCTACGACAGCTACGGCTACGTCGTGGGCACCGGCTCGCACATCCCGACGCTGGTCCTCCCGGAGAAGACCACCACGCGGTTCAACCTGCGCTCGGCCGACGTCATCCACAACTTCGGTGTCCCGGACTTCGGCATGAAGATGGACGTCATCCCGGGTCGGGTGAACCACTACTCGATCACCACGAAGGAGGCCACGGCCACCTTCGACCCGAGCGCGGAGGACCTCATCGAGGGCACCACGTTCCGCGGGGCCTGCTACGAGCTCTGCGGCGTCTACCACGCCCGGATGATCTTCAAGGTCGCGATCGTCTCCGAGAGCGACTACAAGTCCTACGTCGACACGCTGGCGCAGAACGGCTTCGAGGCCGAGCGCCCGCTGCTCGGTGGTGGCAAGTCCACCCGCCCCGCCGACGACATCCCCACTGACGAGGAGGAGGGCGAGTGACCGCCACCGCTGCGCGCCCGGTCACCGAGGGCCGCAAGCCGCTCGGAACGCAGATCTACCAGCTGCTGACCACCACCGATCACAAGCTGATCGGCAAGATGTACCTGGTCACGTCGTTCGTCTGGTTCCTGATCGGCGGCCTGATGGCGCTGCTGATGCGCTCGGAGCTGGCCTTCCCGGGACAGCAGGTCGTCAACGACGAGCTGTTCAACCAGCTGTTCACGATGCACGGCACGATCATGCTGCTGCTCTTCGCGACGCCGCTGTTCTTCGGCTTCTCCAACGTCATCATGCCGCTGCAGATCGGCGCTCCTGACGTCGCCTTCCCGCGGCTCAACATGTTCAGCTACTGGCTGTACCTCTTCGGCAGCCTGATCGCGGCCAGCGGCTTCCTCACCCCGACCGGCGCGGCCGACTTCGGCTGGTTCGCCTACACGCCGCTGTCCAGCGCGCAGTACTCGCCGGGTGTCGGTGGCGACCTGTGGATCATGGGTCTCTACATGGCCGGTCTGGGCACCATCCTCGGCTCGGTCAACTTCATCACCACGATCATCTGCATGCGGGCGCCGGGCATGACCATGTTCCGGATGCCGATCTTCACCTGGAACACCCTGGTCACCGCGCTCCTCGCGCTGATCGCGTTCCCGATCCTCGCGGCCGCGCTGCTGATGCTCGAGTCCGACCGCCAGTTCGGCTCCCACGTCTTCGACGCCGCCCATGGTGGCCCGATCCTGTGGCAGCACCTGTTCTGGTTCTTCGGTCACCCCGAGGTCTACATCATCGCGCTGCCGTTCTTCGGCATCATTTCCGAGATCCTCCCGGTCTTCAGCCGCAAGCCGATCTTCGGCTACGTCGGTCTGGTCGCCGCGACCCTCGGCATCGCGATCCTCTCGGTGGCCGTGTGGGCGCACCACATGTTCGTCACCGGCGCGGTCAACCTGCCGTTCTTCTCCGGCATGACCTTCCTGATCGCGGTGCCCACAGGGGTGAAGTTCTTCAACTGGATCGGCACGATGTGGGGCGGATCGGTCAGCTTCGACACCCCGATGCTGTGGTCGATCGGCTTCTTGACGACCTTCCTCTTCGGTGGTCTGACCGGGATCATCCTGGCGAGCCCGCCGCTCGACTTCCAGGTCTCCGACTCCTACTTCGTGGTCGCGCACTTCCACTACGTGGTCTTCGGAACCGTCGTGTTCGCGATGTTCGCCGGCTTCTACTTCTGGTGGCCGAAGATGACCGGCCGGATGCTCGACGAGCGCCTCGGCAAGGTCCACTTCTGGCTGCTGTTCGTCGGCTTCCACGCGACCTTCCTGGTCCAGCACTGGCTCGGTGTCGAGGGCATGCAGCGACGCATCGCCGACTACCTGCCCAGCGACGGGTTCACCTTCCTGAACCAGTTCTCGACGGTGGGCGCGTTCCTGCTGAGCCTGTCGATGCTGCCCTTCTTCTACAACCTCTACATCTCCCGCAACGCCCCCAAGGTCGAGGTCGATGACCCCTGGGGTTGGGGTCGCTCGCTGGAGTGGGCCACCGCCTGCCCGGCGCCGCGCCACAACTTCGTCTCCATCCCGAAGATCCGCTCGGAGTCCCCGGCCTTCGACCTCCACCACCCGGAGATCGCCGCGCTGGAGCACGATGAGGACGATCTCGCCTCCACCAGCTCCAACAAGGAAGGCTGAGCCCGATGAAGTCTGAAGCCTGGATCTTCGTGGTCTGCACCGCCTTCATGGTGCTGGTCACGCCGGCCTACTGGCTCGTCACCGCGGCCTCCGAGGAGGGCGGCGACTGGACCGGCACCTCGGCGCTGGTGATGTGCACGCTGCTGTTCGCGATGATCACCGTCTACCTCGGCTTCCACGCCATCAAGATGGACCCGCGTCCCGAGGACCGTGAGGACGGCGAGATCGCCGAGGGCGCCGGGGAGTACGGCTTCTTCCCGCCGTTCTCCTGGTGGCCGCTGTGGGCCGGCCTCACCTTCGGTCTGGTGGTCCTCGCCGTGGCGATGGCCGCCTGGTGGCTCCTCATCATCGCCGCCGTGCTCGGCCTGCTGGCCCTCGCCGGCTGGAATTTTGAGTACTACCGAGGCGAGTTCAAGCACTGAGCAGATGAACGTACGCGGGGCCCGATCCGAGATGGATCGGGCCCCGCTTACCTTCTTGGGAAGCTCTTGGTGATGCCCGGTAGGGTTATCGCGCCCACGTCCCGGTTCAGGGCGTCGGGGTAAATGAATCAGGTCTGGAGCAGTCTCACCGTGTCAACGCAGTCACCGTTTCGCCGCCCGTCCGTTCTTGCCCGCCGCCGGGTGCTGTTGACCACGGCAGCGGCGGCCATCGCGCCGGTGCTTGCCGCGTGCGGGGCGGACCCGGCCTCGAAGGAGCCCAAGAAGCCCGCCGAGCCGACGGTGCAGATCACGCCCAACATCGAGAACAACGCCACCGGCGTCGCGGTCGACAAGGTCGTCAAGGTCGATGTGGCCAAGGGGCGTCTAGACGAGGTCATGCTGACCGGCGCCAAGGGCACCAAGGTGCGGGGCACGATCACCGAGGACGGGCTCAGCTGGAGCGCGGGTGAGGTGCTCGAGCCGACTGCCTCCTACACCCTCGCGGTCACCGCCACCGGCGACGACGGTCTGGAGCAGACGAGCGAGATCAAGTTCTCCACCGAGGATCTCGGCCTGGACCGCCAGACCTACCCATCGATCGCGCCGCTCGACGGCGAGACGGTCGGCGTCGGGATGCCGATCATCGTGACGTACGACCTGCCGGTGAAGAACAAGGCCGCCTTCGAGAAGAAGATGATCGTCGAGTCGACCCCGAAGCAGGAGGGGTCGTGGTACTGGGTGAGCGACAAGGAAGTGCACTACCGCCCGCGCACCTACTGGCAGGCCAACTCCACGATCAACGTGAAGCTCAAGATCAACTCGGTCCCCGCCGGTGGCGGCATCTTCGGCCAGAAGGACCGCGAGATCACGTTCAAGACCGGTGACGCCCACATCTACCGGGCCAACGCGCAGACCCACCAGATGGAAGTCTTCAAGAACGGGCAGAAGATCAGGACCATCCCGATCACGACCGGTAAGGAAGGGTTCATCACCCGCAGCGGCGTGAAGGTGATCATCGAGAAGTTCAAGCGCAAGACCATGAACTCCGAGACCATCGGGATCAACCAGGGCGACCGGGAGTACTACAACATGGAGGGCGTGAAGTGGGCCATGCGGCTGACGTTCTCCGGCGAGTTCATCCACGGCGCGCCGTGGTCGGTCGCGCAGCAGGGCAATGCCAACGTCTCCCACGGCTGCACCGGGATGAGCGACGAGAACGCCAAGTTCCTCTACGACATGACCCGCCGCGGTGACGTCGTCGAGACCGTCGGCACCAACCGCCAGATGACCTTCAGCAACGGCTGGGGCGACTGGAACACCTCCTACGGCGAATACCAGGCGGGGTCTGCACTCGCCTGAGTCGATATTGTGCATTGCAGCAATTAGCGTGCGACATCATGCGGTTGATGCTTGCGTCCGTCAGCGCCTTTACTTACTTTCCACCTAACACGTAATCGCGTTGCGCAGGGCTGACCCCGACGGCCCGCGCCGCCTTGGAAGGTGGACTCGTTGCCTCGGCCTGTGCTGGTGCTCGACCTGGACGGCACGGTGTGTCTCGGAGACACACCGGCACTTCTCTACGCCACCCGGGTGGCGGACCTCACCGACGCCCCTGAGGCGCTCCTGGAGACCGCAGCGGCCTTCCTCGGGCAGAGACTGCCGGAGACCGCCCCGAAGACGCTGACAGGCGCTCAGGACGGCTATGAGGCGGTCAAGATCCTGGGCCTGGCGGCCGGGGTCTCCGAGGAGCAGCTCAGCGCTGCGTACGTCTCGAGCCGGGCGGCGATCAGCGAGCACCCGGGTGACATCCGCACGCCCGAGGGGCTCGTCGACCTGCTCGACGGGATCGACGCGCACCGGGTGATCCTGACCAACTCGCCCGGTGGCAGCGGGCTGGACGCGATCCTGGAGCACCTCGGCGTACGCGACGTGGTCGACGAGGTGTGCACCGACGCGCTCAAGCCGACCCGGATGAAGGGGCACCTGGACGCCTTCCTCGACCACGTCGGCGCCGCCGACACGCCGGAGTGGTTGATGTCGGTCGGCGACATCTGGCGCAATGATCTTGCTCCCGCCGTCGAGCGTGGTTGTGTTGCTGCATACGTTGACGCCTTCGACCGCCGGCAGGGACCGGCCCATGTTCGTGCAGGATCGTTCGTGGAGCTGTACCCCGCAGTCTCGGACTGGTCGAATGACCCGTCATCCTTCATAGCAGCTCACCCCCTCAAGGAGTCTGTCCAATGTTGAGAACCCCCAGGAACCGGTTGCTGGTGGTCGGTGCCGCCGCATCGCTCGCCCTCTCGCTCGCCGCCTGCGGTGGGGAGGAGAGCACCGCGCCCGCGGAGGACCCCGAGGAGATCGTGCTGTCGCTGGTGCCCTCCGGCGACGTCGACTCGATCACCCAGAGCGCGAAGGGCCTGGAGTCGTTCCTCAGCGACAAGATCGGGATCCCCGTACGCGCCGAGGTGACCGAGAGCTATGCCGCCGCGATCGTGGCGATGAAGGCCGACCAGGCGCAGGTCGCGATGCTGGGTCCGATCGGCATGGTCCAGGCCGAGGACCAGGCCGGTGCGGTGCCGGTCCTGCAGTCGGTGCGCTTCGGCTCGGGGACCTACCACACCCAGTGGTTCACCAATGACCCCGAGACCTACTGCGCCGACGAGGTCAAGGTGGTCGAGGGCTTCAAGTACTGCAACGGCACCGACGCCGCCAAGACCGGTCCCGCCGGTGAGGAGGCGCTCGCCAAGATCAAGCCCGGGACCTCGATCGCGTTCGTCGACCAAGGCTCCGCCTCGGGCTACTACTACCCGGCCACCCAGTGGGGTCAGGTCACCGGTGGCGACGCCCTGGTCGACCTCGACGCGCAGTTCGCCGGCGACCACGACGCCGCGGTCCTGGCCGTGGCGCGCGGTGACTACCCGATCGGGGTGAGCTTCGACGACGCCCGCGAGGAGGTCGCGGCCGACGAGCCGAAGGTCGCCTCCGAGGTCGTGGTCTTCGCCTACTCCACCGAGATCCCCAACGACGGCATCGTCGTCGCCGCCGGCCTCTCCAAGGAGCTGCGTACGAAGGTGACCAACGCGTTCACCGCGATGGCGAAGGACCCCAAGGGCCTCAAGACGCTGAAGGCGGTCTACGAGATCGAGGGGCTGGAGAAGGTCGACACGGCCGCGCTGAAGAAGGCGAAGTCCGTGGAGGAGAACTTCGGCGAATGAGCGGCTCGGATCCCGGGGGTGCGACCGGTGGTGGGCACAGCATCGTCTTCGACGACGTCTCCGTGGTCTACCCGAACGGCACCCGCGGCCTGGACAAGGTCTCTTTGACCATCCCGGCGGGGGAGTTCGTCGTGGTCGTCGGGCTCTCCGGTGCCGGCAAGTCGACGCTCGTCCGCACGATCAACGGCCTGGTGCCGGTCACCTCGGGATCGCTGTCGGTCGGCGGGACCGAGGTGGCCACGGCGCGCGGGCGCCGGCTGCGGCGGCTGCGTGCCGAGATCGGGATGATCTTCCAGGGGTTCAACCTGGTGACCCGCCGCTCGGTGATGGGCAACGTGCTCACCGGGCGGCTGCACGCCCAATCGTGGTTGCGGTCGGCCTTCGGGCTGCACACCAAGGCCGACAAGGAGATCGCGTTCGAGGCGCTGGAGCGCGTCGGGATCGTCGAGAAGGCATGGGTACGCGCCTCCCAACTCTCCGGCGGGCAGCAGCAGCGGGTCGCGATCGCCCGCGCGCTGGCGCAGCAGCCGTCGGTGGTGCTCGCCGACGAACCGGTCGCCTCCCTGGACCCGCCGACGGCCAACCTGGTGATGCGTGACCTGCAACGGATCAACCGCGATCTCGGTATCACCACTGTGGTCAACCTGCACTTCCTCGATCTCGCCCGGCGCTACGCCGACCGGATCATCGGCATGCGCGCGGGTGAGGTGGTCTTCGACGGTCCTGCGGCCGACGCCGACGACGCCGTTTTCGAGAGGATCTACGGGCGCTCGCTGACCGCCGAGGACGTCTTGGCATGAGTCAGGTGACCCTCGACCGCCCGGACCGCCCGGACGGCCCGCCGAACCCGGTGCGTCCGGCGCAGCCGCCCCCGAGCCCGCTGCTCATCGGGGGCATCCTCGGCGCTGTCGCCGTCACCGTGGTGGCGGGTTGGGCGATCGACTTCTCGCTCGCGCCGGTCATCGAGCAGTGGCCGATGCTGACGATGATCCTCGAGGAGGTCGTGCACCCCGAGTGGGCGGAGATCACCGACCCGTCCTCGCGGCTGTGGACCGCGCTGAAGGAGACTGCGGCCATCGCGATCATCGCGACCTTCGTGGGTTCGCTGATCGCCCTCGGCGTCGCTCTGCTGGGCTCCAAGGTGAGCGCACCTCCCGCGGTCTACCGGGTCACCAAGCCGGTGATGTCGGTGATCCGGTCGCTGCCGGACATGGCCTACGCGCTGGTCTTCGTCGCCGTCGTCACCGGCCCGCTTCCGGGGATCCTGGCGCTGACCATCTTCAACATCGGCATCGTCGCCAAGCTGACCGCGGAGAGCATCGACGCCGTCGATCCCGGCCCCCTGGAGGCGCTCGACGCCGCCGGGGCCACCCGCTGGCAGCGGGCCCGGGTCGCGATCGTGCCTGCCGTGCTGCCCAACTACGCCTCGTACGTCCTCTATGTCTTCGAGCTCAACATCCGTGCCTCCGTGGTGCTGGGGGCGGTCGGGGCCGGCGGGATCGGGCAGCTGATCATGCTCTACTTCAACCGGGCCGACTATGCCCGGTTGGCGGCAGTCGTGATCGTCATCTTCGTGGTGGTCATCGCGATCGACCTGCTCTCCCAGTTCCTGCGCCGGAGGCTGGTATGACCTCGGCGACAGCGACGACGCGGCCGAAGCCACCCCCGAAGTGGCCCTACACCGCGGTCGGCCTGGCGCTGATCGGCATCGTGCTGGTGGCCGGATGGTCGCTGGACGATGCCAAGTGGGAGCGGCTGCCGCAGTTCCCCGGGGAGATCCTGCAGTACGCCGGGCAGATGCTCGACGGCGTGCTCACCTGGCCCGGAGTGCATCCCGAGGGCCAGGCCGACCCGGAGCTCACCTACGGGGACTGGTGGCTGCAGTCGCTGAAGCTGATGGGGGAGTCGGTGGCGCTCGCCTGGATCGGCACCTGCGTCGGGGCGCTGTTCTCGTTCCCGCTGGCCTTCCTGGCCGCCTCCACCACCGCGCCGCTGGTCGTACGCATGCCGGTGCGGCTCTTCTTCAACGCCATCCGCGCTGTCCCGGAGATCCTGCTGGCGGTGATCGTGATGCTGCCGCTGTTCGGGCTCAATCCGATGGCCGGAGCGATGGCGATCGGCATCCACTCGATCGGCTCGCTCGGCAAACTGACGCTGGAGAACATCGAGTCGGTCGACCCACGTCCCGTCGAAGCCGTCACGGCGGCCGGTGCGACGTGGTGGCAGCGGATCCGCACGGCGGTGATCCCGCAGATGATGCCGGAGACCGTGGCGTTCTGGCTCTACCGCTTCGAGGTGAACATCAGGGCAAGCGCGATCCTCGGCGTCGTGAGCGCTGGTGGAATTGGTGCGTTATTAAACCGTGTCCTTCGGGGCCGTGAGTGGGAGTGGGGTGGAATCATGCTAGCTGTGATCATCATCGTGACGATCCTGGTCGACCAGCTGTCAGCAGCGCTGCGTCACCGGATCCTGCACGGCGCCGAAGCCACTGCGGTGGCGGCATGACAAGTGCGCCGGTCCTTCCCGCCATCCGGGCCGCAATGCCGCGGCTCAACCCTTCCGAGCGCGCGGTCGCCGAGGTCGTGCTGACCCGTTCGGAGTGGGCCATCGAGGCGACCACCGCCGAGATCGCCGCCGAGGCCTCCGTCTCGACCGCGACCGTGGTCAGAGCCGCGCAGAGACTCGGGTTCCGCGGCTTCCCGCACCTCAAGGTGCTGCTGGCGCGTGACCTGGGCACGGCCAAGACCGAGACGACCGAGGGAGGCAGCCCGCTGACGGTGGTGCGCTCCTTCTTCGCCGACATCGCCGACTCCGCCTCCGACATGGTCGGGCTCCTCTCCGAGGAGCAGGTCACCCGGGCCGTGGAGCTGCTCGCCGAGGCGCGCTCGATCCTGGTCGCCGGGACGGGCGTCTCCTCGCCGGTCGCCCAGGACATCGCGATGAGACTGGGCTCCCAGGGGCTGAGCACCGTCGCGCCCAGCGACCACCTCGACCAGCTCATCCGCGCCCGTCTGCTCCAGCCGGGTGACGTCTGCGTCGTCGTCAGCGGCACCGGCGCCACCGCACCCACCATCCAGGTCGCCCAGGCGGCCGTCGCCGGGGGAGCGGCCGTCATCGCGCTGACCTCCTTCACCGGCACCCAGCTGACCAAGCTCGCCGAGGTCGAGCTGGTCACCCCGCAGGGCGGTCGCGCCGGGTTCCGCCAGGAGCTCGACTCGATCATCCGGATCCCGCAGCTCATCCTCGGCAACGCACTCGTCGCCGCCGTGGCAGCCCGCGACCCCGAGGCCGCGGCCAACGTACGCGCCCGGGTGCTCGAGGTCGTCGGCGGCGAGCTCGACCCGCAGGGCTAGAGATACTTCGCGAGCAGCTCCGCCTCGGCGCGGAGCTGCTCCGCCTTCTCGTCCGCGCCGTGGGACTCCAGGTCCGTCGCTGCGGCGAGCCGCTCGCTCTGCTCGCCGGAGATGATCTCGCGGACGTCGTCGTTGGTGAGCTCGCGTCGGGCAGCCTCGGTCGCGCCGACACCGATGGCGGCACCCGCGATCGGGCCATCTGCTGCCAGCGAGGCCTCCTCCACCGGCTGCGCCTCGGCATTCGAGACCGCCGCCAGGGTCGAGCGCAACACGGCTGTCGCTGCAGTGTCACGAGCCTTGCGGGCGGTGAGGAGGTCGGCTCGGAGGCGGGCCTGGAGGTCGGTCATGTGCTGGACCTTAGACGCCAACGTGGCGATTGGTAAAAGGGGTTTCCAGCCCACCCGGGCAAAACGCACGTGGCGCCGTCCCTCGGAGGAACGGCGCCACGTGGCGTACGGATTCGACCTCAGTGGCTGAGGGGCTCCTCGATCGCCGAGTGACGGTGATCGTCGAAGTCGTGACCGTCGACCTGGTGACCCTCGTGGGCGGCCAGCTCGTGGGCCTCGTGCTCGGCGTGGTGGTGCGCCTCGCTGAGCTCCTCGGGGGTCGGCTTGTCCACGTCGTGGTCGTAGTAGAAGGCCCGGAGCTTCGCGCGGAACGTCGGCTTGCCGTTCTTCTTCAGCTCCGGCTCCTCGCCGGCCCGGCCGCGGTCGCGGACGGTCATGGCGTAGGCCTCGTCCTCGGGAAGCGGGAGGTGCTTCTCGTGGTAGGCGCCCTCCGGCGTACGGATGACCGTGCCGGTCTCGTAGCCGTGCAGCAGCTTCTCGTTGTCGTGACGCTGCAGCGAGATGCACCAACGACGCGTGATGATGAACGCCGCGATCGGACCCAGGAACACGAACGCCCGCAGGAAGTAGGTGATCTGGTTGATCGAGAGGTCGAACTTGATCGCGATGATGTCGTTGCCGCCCGCGGCCCAGAAGCCCGCGTAGAACGTCATCAGCGCGACGAACGTGGCGGTGCGGGTCGGGGCGTTGCGCGGGCGCTGGAGCAGGTGGTGCTCGCGCTTGTCGCCGGTGATCCAGGCCTCGATGAACGGGAGCATCAGCACGACCATCCAGGCCGCCATGGGCAGCACGATGACCGGGAAGAAGATGTTCCACGACCAGGTCGAGCCCCAGAAGTGCGACTCCCAGCCCGGCATGATCCGCAGCGCGCCGTCGGGCCAGCCCATGTACCAGTCAGGCTGCGAGCCCGCGGTGACCTTGGTCGGGTCGTAGGGGCCGAACTTCCACACCGGGTTGAGCGAGAAGAAGGCGCCGAGCAGGGCGGTCACACCGAAGGTGATGAAGAAGAAGCCGGTCATCTTGGAGATGTAGTTCGGCACCATGGGGTAGCCGACGACGTTCTTCTCGGTGCGTCCGGGTCCAGGCCACTGGGTGTGCTTGTGGTAGATCAGCAGGATCAGGTGGGCACCGATCAGCGCCAGCAGGATCGCTGGGATCAGCAGCACGTGGATCGTGAACAGGCGCGGGATGATGTCGTCGCCTGGGAACTCGCCTCCGAACAGGAAGAACGAGAGGTACGTCCCCACGATGGGGATCGCCATCATGAACCCGTCCGCGGCCCGGATGCCGGTGCCGGAGAGCAGGTCGTCGGGGAGCGAGTAGCCGGTGAAGCCCTCGAGCGTGCCGAGGAGCAGCAGCGTCGCGCCGATGACCCAGTTGATCTCACGCGGCTTGCGGTGCGCGCCGGTGAAGAACACGCGCATCATGTGGATCATCATCGAGGCGATGAACAGCATCGCCGCCCAGTGGTGGACCTGGCGCAGCAGCAGGCCGCCGCGTACGTCGAAGGAGATGCGCAACGTCGAGGCCATCGCCTCGGACATGTCGATCCCGCGCAGCGGCGCATACGACCCCTGGTAGGTGATCTCAGCCATCGAGGGCGTGAACCACAGGGTCAGGAAGACGCCGGTGACGAGCAGGACCACGAAGCTCCACAGCGCGATCTCACCCAGCATGAACGACCAGTGGTCGGGGAAGATCTTGCGGGAGAGGAACTTGCTCAGGCCACCGATGCCGAGGCGCTCGTCGGCCCAGTTCGCGGCCGCGCCCGCCTTGGTCGGCTTGCCCGCCGGGGCAGCGGCTTCGGTGCCGTTGCTGGCGGCAACCTTGGACGTGTCGGTGCTCACTGTCCGCCCTCCTTGTAGCCGAACTGCTCAGCATCGGCGGCATAGTCCTTGGACCAGTCGTCGAAGATCTCGTCGATGTTGTAGGTGTTGCGTTCCCAGAAGCTGACGCCCACAGGCTCAGGGTAGTCCGAGAGGGCAACGAGGAAGCCGTCCGCGTCGACGCCCAGGGGCAGCTGCGGGAGGTGGCGGCCGGCCGGCCCGAAGATGACCTTGCCGTGGTCGGCGAGGTCGAAGGTCGACTGGTGGCACGGGCACAGCAGGTGGTGCGTGGTGCGCTCGTTCAGCGAGATCGGGCAACCGACGTGGGTGCAGATCTTGGAGTAGGCCACGATGCCGTTGACCGACCAGTTGCGGGTCACGTCGTTGTCGATGTCGTTGGGGTCCATCCGCAGCAGGATGGTGGCCGCCTTCGACTTGGCGATCTGCAGCGGCGCGCCGTGCAGGCTGCCGTCGAAGATCGTCGCCGGCTCGGCGTTGACCAGGTCACCGATCTCCAGGTCGCCCGGACGGATCGGGGTGCCGACCACGTCGCGTACGACGCGCACGCCGGCATCCCAGACGGTGTGCTCGAGACCGGCGCCGGGGTAGGGCTGCGCCTCGGTGATCTGGGCGTTGGTCTCGCCCAGGTCCCTCAGCATCACGATCGCGGGCAGGCCGAGCAGGGCGGCCGAGCCGATCATCGCGTTGCGGATGAACGGCCGGCGGGCCATCCCGGACTCGTGCAGCGCCGCCTTGAGGTCGGCGATGGCGGCCTCGCGAGTCGCCGGGGAAGACGCCGCGGGGTGGCGCTCCTCGGAGACCTCGATGTCGACGACGAGCTTGCGGGCCCACTGGATGACGCCGATGCCGAGGAAGAGGAGCGCGAAACCGAGGCTCGCACCCAGGGCCAGGTTGGAGGCGCCGAAGCCCAACCACACGTCACCGTCGTAGCCCGGCTCGATGGCGAAGTACGCAACGACGAACAGCACCGAGCAGAGCGCGGAGAGACCGAAGAAGGCGCTCACCTGGCGCTCGGCGCGCTTCTCCGCCTTGGGGTCGACGTCGGTGGGACGCCAGTGATGCTCGTGCATGCCCGGGTCGGGCAGCAGCGCGTCGGTGTGCGCGTTGAGCTCGGGGTGCGAGTCGTCGTGCTTCTCGATCTCGCTGAGGTCGCTGCTCACTTGGCAGATCCCTTCTTGGTCTGGTTGGTGCGCGTGGTGTGCGCGGCGATCCAGGTGGCGAAGGCCACCAGGACGCCGAGCCCGACCACCCAGGCGACGATGCCCTCGGTCACCGGACCGAGCGAACCGTTGTTGAAGCCGCCGTAGTCGGGCTGCTCCTTCATCGTCTCGATGTAGGCGATGACAGCCTTCTTCTCCTCCGGGCTGATGTTGCCGTCGGAGAAGGTGTCCATCGACTGCGGACCGGTCAGCATCGCCTGATAGATGTGCTTCGGGTCGGTGTTGAGGATGCTCGGAGCCTCGCCGCCGCGCGGCATCGCGCCGCCGGCGCCGGTGAAGTTGTGGCAGGCGGTGCAGTTGGTCAGGAAGATCTGGCCACCGAGGGCGACCGCGGCCTCCCTCTCTTCCTCGGACTCGAAGGTGTCCGGGTCGTACTGCTCCGGCTCCGGGACGGCCGGGCCGGGGCCGAGGCTGGCGACGTACGCGGCCAAGGCGTCGATCTCGTCCTGGTTGAAGCTGGGGTCCTTGACCTCGACCTGGGCGCCGGGCTGGGCCATCGGCATCCGGCCGGTGCCGACCTGGAAGTCGACGGAGGCGGCACCGACACCGATCAGGGAGGGGCCGTAGAGCTTCCCGTTCTGGGTGGTGATGCCCTCACCGTTGGAGCCGTGGCAGGTGGAGCAGTTGATCATGAAGAGCTCTTTGCCCTCGGCGACGAGAGCAGCGTTGTCCTTCTCCTGCTCGGCCTGGGAGGCCGGGGCGAGCGCGGCGTACGCGCCGCCGGTGCTCAACAGGGCGACCAGGAGCACGGCGGCACCGGCCAACGGGCGGCGACGGTGCCGCGACAGTCGACCGACGGAGCGGTTCAGTAGACGCACATTCAGTCCTTGGTCACTTGAGGAGGTAGATGGTCGCGAACAGGCCGATCCACACCACGTCGACGAAGTGCCAGTAGTAGGACACGACGATCGCGGAGACGGCCTGCTCGTGGGTGAAGCGCTTGGCGACGTACGTCCGGCCGAGCACGAACAGGAAGGCGATCAGGCCGCCGGTGACGTGCAGCCCGTGGAAGCCCGTCGTCAGGTAGAAGACCGAGCCGTAGGGGTCGTCGGGACCGGTGATGCCGCGGTTGAGGGCGATGCCCTCCTGCACCAGGGCTGCGTACTCGGTCGCCTGACCGGCGATGAAGACCGCGCCCATGAGGTAGGTGAGGATGAACCACTCACGCAGGCCCCACAGGCGGATCGCGAGCAGGGAGCCCTTACGTCCGACCTGGCCGCGCTCGGCGGCGAAGACGCCGAGCTGGCAGGTGAACGACGACAGCACGAGGATGGTCGTGTTGACCGCCGCGAACGGGATGTTGAGCCCGGAGGTGTTGGCTTCCCACACCTCGGGGCTGACCGCGCGGATCGTGAAGTAGGCCGCGAACAGCGCCGCGAAGAACATCAGCTCGCTTGCGAGCCAGATGATCGTCCCCACGCTGACCATGCTCGGACGGTCGTGATGCCCGTGCAGGCGGGCTGTTGGAAGAGTCGATACTGTCGCCACGCCCGCCATTATGTCCTGCCCCTTTCCCAGAGTCTTCTTGGGACCCTGTGTGTCGTGTTTCAGGGTGCTGCTACACCTCTAGACACCGCTCAGGTTCGGTGTGTGACATGTGGCCGCAGGGCATGGTGTTGGCGCTAGCATCAGGGTGTGACCGACACCACCTCGAATTCACTGAAGATCCTCGTCTACAGCGACGACGTCGACGTACGTAAGCAGGTGATCCTCGCTCTGGGGCGCCGCCCGCACCCCTCCCTCCCGGAGGTGGAGTACGTCGAGGTGGCCACCGAGCCGGCCGTGCGCGCGCAGCTCGACGCCGGTGGCCTGGCTCTGGCCGTGCTCGACGGCGAGGCCGCTCCGGCCGGTGGGCTGGGGATCGCCAAGGCGGTCAAGGACGAGGTGAAGGACGCTCCGCCCATCGTGGTCCTCATCGGTCGTCCTCAGGACGCATGGCTCGGCACCTGGTCGCGTGCGGAAGCCACCGTGCCGCACCCGCTCGACCCGTTCGAGCTGGCCCGGACGGTCGTGGGACTGCTGCGGCCCGTTAACGTTGACGCATGACGTCCGCGCCCCACTCCTGGCCCGAGGTCCTCACCACGCTGGTCGCGAGACAGTCCCTGTCCGCGCACCAGGCGGCGTGGGCGATGGGGGAGATCCTCTCGGGAGAGGCGACGCCCGCACAGATCGCCGCCTTCGCGGTGGCGCTGCGTGCCAAGGGCGAGACCG
Organism: Nocardioides sp. NPDC004968; assembly: GCF_040608935.1. Taxonomy (NCBI): domain Bacteria; kingdom Bacillati; phylum Actinomycetota; class Actinomycetes; order Propionibacteriales; family Nocardioidaceae; genus Nocardioides; species Nocardioides sp. NPDC004968. The sequence goes on along the minus strand of NZ_JBEXJF010000003.1, from coordinate 286,763 downwards.
TGGACGAGCTCGCCGGGGTCGCCGACGGGATGCTGGCCAAGGCCAACCCGATCTTCGTGCCCGGGCGCGTGCTCGACATCGTCGGCACCGGTGGTGACCGGTCCTTCTCGGTCAACATCTCCACGATGTCCGCGATCGTCGCGGCCGGCGCCGGGGCCAAGATCGTCAAGCACGGCAACCGGTCCGCCTCCTCCAAGTCGGGATCGGCCGACGTGCTCGAGGCGCTCGGCATCCGGCTCGACCTCGACGTCTCCCGGGTCGGCGAGGTCGCCGAGGAGGCCGGGATCACCTTCCTGTTCGCCGCGGCCTTCCACCCCGCGTTCCGGCACACTGCTGTGGCCCGTCGGGAGATCGGCATCGCCACCGTCTTCAACCTGCTCGGCCCGCTGACCAACCCGGCCCGCCCCGCGTCCTCCGCGATCGGCTGCGCTGACGCCTCCGCCGCGCCGGTCATGGCCGGCGTCTTCGCCCGCCGTGGCGTCGACGCCTGGGTCTTCCGCGGCGACGACGGCCTCGACGAGCTCACCACCACCACGACCTCGCACGTGTGGATGGTCTCGCAGGGTGTCGTCACCGAGGCGACCGTCGAGCCGCTCGACCATGGCATCGGCCGGGCCACCGCCGAGGACCTGCGCGGCGACGACGCCGCCTACAACGCCGCCGTCGTCCGTCGCCTGCTCGCCGGGGAGAAGGGCGCCGTACGCGACGCTGTCGTGCTCAACGCCGGTGCTGCTCTCGCCGTCCACGACGCCGGGTCCGGCAGCGTCGACGAGCGGCTCGCGGGCGGCATCGCTCGCGCGGCCGACGCGATCGACTCCGGTTCCGCTCAGGCTGTGCTCGACCGGTGGGTTGCCGCGACCGCTCGCTGAGCTACTCGGCTACACACGACGGGCTTGCGCCCGTTAGTCCAGGCCGATGGAGAAGGCGGCTTCCAGGTCGACCTGGGAGTAAGTGCGGAAGGCGATGTGGGTCTCGGTCTCGAGCACGCCGGGGACCTTGTTGACCTTGTCGGCGACGACGTTGGCCACGTCCTCGTGCGCACGGACGCGCACCAGGGCGATCAGGTCGATCTGGCCGGTGACGGAGTAGACCTCGCTGACACCGTCGATGGCGGCGACGGCCTCGGCCACCTCGGGGATCTGGGAGACCTCGGCATTGATGAAGACGATCGCTGTGATCACGCAGGTCACGTTAGCGGATCCTCCTAGAGGGCCGCTGCCCGCCGGCCGGCACCGCCGATCGGACAGGTCCACTCGCCCTCGACGTGGGCGAGGCGTACGCCTGGGGACTCCAGCCAGCGCAGCACCAGCTCGGTCTCCTCGGCGCTCGCGGCCGGCACCGGACCGGGGGCGGCCAGGACCGTCTCGGCGCTGAGCTGGAGATCGGCGACGTAGGCGTGGGCGCTGGCCTCACGCGGGATCACCCCGGCCCCGGCGAGGCGCCCGTGACGGACCACGTGGACCGCCCAGCGGCCGTCGTCCTCACGCCGGATCGCGGTGAGGTCGGGCAGCCGGGTCAGGCCGGTGAGCCGTTGGGTGCGCGCGGCGGCGCGCAGGTAGGAGGTCAGCCGATCGCGGTGGACGGCCGCCTCCTCGAACCGTTCCTGCTCGGCCAGGCCGGTGAGCCGCTCGGTGACCGTCTCGACCACCTCGTCGGGCCGGTGGAGGAGCGACTCGCGGACGCGGGACACCAGAGCCGCGTAGGTCTCGGAGGGGATGCTCTGGTCGCACGGGCTCAGGCAGCGGTGGAGCTCGGCGAGGACGCACGGGGTCCGGCGCGGCAGCAGCGGGAGCCGGTCGGAGCACTGCCGGATCGGGAAGGTGTCGTGCAGCGCCTGGAGCGCCTTCTCGGCGACCTTTTTGGAGCCGAACGGGCCGAGATAGTCCGCGTCGTCGTCGAGCACCTGCTTGACCAGCGACAGCCGGGGCCACGGCTCCTGGGTGAGCTTGACGAAGTGCATCTTCTCCGGGCGTCGCGAGCGGCGGTTGTAGGGCGGCTTGTGCTCGGCGATGAGCCGCAGCTCGCGCACCCCCGCCTCCAGCGCCGTCGCGCACTCGATGCCCTGCACGGTCGCGGCCAGGCCGACCATCTCGCCCATCCGGGAGCGGGTCTCGGAGGCGGTGAAGTAGGTGCGTACGCGGGTGCGGAGGTCCTTGGAGGTGCCGATGTAGAGCGCCCGGCCCTTGTCGTCCTTGAACAGGTAGACGCCGGGGGCGTGCGGCAGGTCCTCGGCCAGATGGCGCTTCTTGCGCTGGGCGGTGGTGACCTTGGCCGAGAAGACGGCCAGGTCCTCGAGAGTCTGCACGCCGATGTTGCCGAGGCGCTCCATCAGGCCGTGGAGGACGTCGACCGTCGCGCGGGCGTCGGAGAGGGCGCGGTGGTTGGGGGTCGTGGGGGAGCCGAAGACCCTGGCCAGCGAGCCGAGCTTGTGGTTGGGCGCCTCGTCGCGGGTGACCACCCGGCGGGCGATCTTCACCGTGTCGAGCACCTCGAAACGCGGCCAGGGCCGCTCCTGCTTGGCGGCGAAGTGCTTGAGGAAGCCCACGTCGAAGGGGGCGTTGTGGGCGACCAGCACACAGCCCTCGGCGAACTCGAGGAACGCCGGGAGCACCGACTCGATGGTGGGGGAGGAGGCGACCATGGAGTTGGTGATCCCGGTCAGCACGGCGATCGAGGGCGGGATGCCGGTGTGGGGGTTGACGAGGGTCTGGAACTCGCCCAGCACCTCGCCGCCGCGCACCTTGACCGCGCCGATCTCGGTGATCATGCCGCCGTTGTCGGGGCTGTTGCCGGTGGTCTCCAGGTCGACCACGCAGAAGGTCAGGTCGCGCAGCGGCCTGCCCAGCTCGTCGAAGCCCCGCTGGGCCTCCCAGCCGCCGGTGGCCTGCTCGCGCTGGCGACGGGCCACGGCACGGGCCCGCATCTCCTTCCGCGCCTCCCGCACCGCCGAATCAGCCATGCGAACACATTAGCGAGTGCCGCCGACAGTCCTTCGCCACTAGGGTGTGGCCACCGACAGGGGAGGTGTGGGCGATCGCTGCGAGAAACAGCGGCACCGAGGGGTCGACGTCCGGCAACGAGGACCGTCCCTGGGCGCGCTGGTTCGCTCGCTCGGGAAGGTTGCAGGCCGAGCCGGCCGAAGCCGGCGAGCAGTCCAGGACCCTGCTGAGCGAGGACGGACAGACCGCGGCGCTGCGGTTCAACGAACGTGTGCTCGACACGCTGACCGGCGATCTGGCCGGCCTGGTCGAGTACGTCACCGTCCTCGACGGCGCCAAGGCCGACGAGGTCCTCAACACCCAGAAGCTGATCGACAACGCCTTCGCCCGGGTCTCGGCCCAAGGTGTCGACCGGTTCGTGGCCTGGCTCGCGGAGCTGCGTACGCAGGGCCATCCGGCGATCGCGGTCCAGGCGCTGCACGCCTATGGCCGGCTCGCGGACGGCGATCTGGCCGCCGTGGCGACGTCGCTGGAGTCCGCCGCGGACCGGGTGATCCTGATCGCGGCCGCGGCGCTGCACCGCCCGCCCGAGGACGCGGCCCGGCTCGCGATCGAGACCGAGCACGACGCCTCCATCGCCTACGCCGTCATCCATGACGTACTCCGTCAGCGGACCGTCCCCGACATCGCCCGGTTCCTCCGGGCGCTGCACCTGCTCGGGGCGCCGGACCTGGTAAACGACACGGTGAAGCAGTTCGCAGCCCCTGCCAGCGGTCGCTCGAACCTCGACAAGGCCCTGCTCTACGTCGCGCTGTGCGCCAGCCCGAGGCTGAGTGAGATCGCCCTGGACCTGCTCTGGCGCACCCTCGGCGCGATCGGTGACCTCGGCCGGGCGCCGGGTCCCGCCCAGCAGCAGGATCTCGTCGCGGCGTTCTGGGAGCTGTGCCCGGGCGGCCGCGTGCTCGAGGACTGGTTCAAACTGCGTCTCGACGGCAGCGAGAACGCCGAGGAGGCGCGCGAGCACGTGGTGCTGCTGCTGCGGGGCAGCCGGGGACCCGGCCGCGACAGCCTCCTGGCAGCGATGGCCGGCGACGCGACGCCGATGAACCTCAAGCGCATCTGCGAGACCCTCATGGAGGAGGGCGACGAGGCCCAGGCGGCGATGCTCGTCCGCGCGCTCGCCCACAGCGGCCACATCGAGCGGCTCGGCGACTTCCTCGACCGCTGGTCGTGGGCCCAGCCGTCCGCCGATACCACCCGGAAGCTGCTCCACTGGGTGCTCACCCCGGAGGGCGCGGACCGCGAGCCGATGGCGTCCGCCGTCGTGGAGGGCATCGCCGGCTATCTCGCCGATGGCCACGGCAAGACGCTGGGCGAGGACCTTCGTCGCCACGCCGCGACCCTGGTCCGGCTCCGCCCCGCCGAGGAGATCGTGGGTCTGCTCGGGCACGTTCCCTCCCGGGTCGGCAGGCGGGGCCGGTCGGCCGTCGCCGCCGACGTCGGCTGGAGGCTGGCCGAGGATCTGCTCGTCTACCCGGCACCGACCGAGGAGACGTACGTCGCCTGGTACGCCGAGTGCCTCGCCGCCCTCGAGTCGGCCGGGTTCACCGACGCGGTGCGTACGTCCTGGCATCACCTCGCCGACGAGGCGATCAACCGCCGTGGCGCCGGGCCGACGATCGCCGAGACCGCCCATCAGCTGCTGAGCAAGGAGCTCGCCGGCACGGCCGACCGGCTGCTGATCCGCTATCTCGACCAGGCGCAGAGTGTCACCCCCACCGACATCGTCGGCATCACCACCCGGCTGCGCCTGCACCGCTATCCGGAGGCGAGTCGCGCCGGGGTCCTGCGCCGCTCCGTGGGGCGGTGGCAGGACCGGGCCCGGGTCGATGCCGTGGTGGAGGCCCTGATCGCCGCCGGCCAGGAGGAGGAGGCCGAGTGGGTCAGGGCCGGGTCGTCGTGAGCCGGGTCTGCCTGAGGTAGCGGCGCCCGGCACCGACCAGGAGGACGAACGCGCCCGAGGCGACGATCATCACCAGGGCGCGCAGGCTCCACACGCTCCACACGGAGTCGTCGTCGATCCGGTGGCGGACGGCGCTCAGCAGCGTCAGCGCGACCAGGTACAGCGCCAGCACGACGAACGGGCGGTTCGCCGGGTCGCGCGAGACCAGGCGCGCGCCGTGGTTCTTCGCGTCGTACCAGCCCAGGCCGGGGACCCGGAGATGATGGAGCCAGGGGAGCACGAGCAGGACCAGCGATCCCCAGCCGATCACCGCCACGCCCTTCCACACCCGGTCCCACGCGGACTCGTTGACGACCAGCGCGATGGCGACGAAGGCTGCGTACGCCGCGAACGGGAGGAGTCGCTGGGCACCCGTCCCGAGCAGGTCGGAGCGCACGGCCAGGACGACGCAGGTGACCGCGTACAGGATCAGGATCGGGATGGTGTTGAGCACGGCCAGGGTCTGCCAGTCGCCGCCCACCGCGACCAGGACGACCAGCGCGAGCACCAGGTTCACGAGCAGGATCAGCCAGAACGAGTCGCTCGTGCGGCCGGGGAGCCGTGATGCCCGCGGCTCGTGCAGGCCGCTGGGGACGTACCTCTCCGCGCTGAGCGCGTAGACCTCGCGGCTGAGGGCGTAGGTGAACACGATGCCGGACCCGATCGGGGCCAGGATCGCGGCGATCCGGACCAGCACGACCAGCCAGTCGAGCGGCGCTCCGGCCAGCGTGGCCGCGTCGGTCAGGCGCGCGTACGAGGTGCCGTGCTCGGCCCCGGAGCCGGCCATGTGCTCGGCGTAGACCAGCTGGAGGGCGGAGTAGAGCAGGAACGAGCCGACGACCGTGCCGTAGACCGCCCAGCGCACCCGCCTGGCCACCTCGCGACGGCCGCCACGGACCTCGCCGGTCACGTCCAGAGGCGCCTGGAAGCCGATGTAGGCGTAGATCACACCGCTGGTGATCAGCGCGCTCAGCACGCCGGTCGAGGTGGGCCCGGCGGCCGGTCCGGGGCCGGTGAGGGGAGCGGGGACGGCGAGCGCCAGGCACACCACGAAGACCACCGGGATGGCGATCTTGAGCAGCGTCAGGGCCGCGTTCGTGCGGAGGACGAGCCGCCGGGGCAGCAGGACGAAGGCGATGATCGCGGCGGTCACCAGCACCGCCAGGGTCGATCCGATCCCGGTGAGCCCGCCGTCGCCTGCCAGGGCGGGGACGATCTCGGCCAGCCCGTTGACCGCCGCTGCCGCCTGGGCCGCCGGGTTGATGGCGTACGAGATCCACAGGGACGCCGCGAGGATGATCACCACCAGCGGCCCGAAGGCGTCGTGCGGGTGGAACAGCAGCCCGCCGGTGCGCTGGGAGATGAGCCCGAACTCGACCATCACGACCGCGATCGTGAGCATGAGTACGCCGCCCGCGGCCCAGCCGAGGAGCGCGGCCTCGCCCAGGCTCTCGTGGAGTGTGGGGACGGCCAGGAGCCAGCCCGATCCGATGACGCCGCCCGCGGCGAGACCGACGACCTCGACGAGGCTCAGCTTGTCGGCCTGATCGGCGGGTCGCTCGTCCCTCTCGTCCTTCGCGGGCTCATCGTGGGCCACGGGAGCAACAGGTGTGGTGACGGACTCGGCCGGTTGCGGAGCGGGAACCGCGGGAACCTGCGCCCGTCGCATCGCCTCGAAGGCGATCGCGGTCATCAGGCCCCCGACGGCCGCGACCCAGAAGCTCGACTCGTGAAGCAGCTCGCGGAATCCCGGCGACTTGAGGGCGTTGAGCTGGACGCTGCCGTAGATGGACATCACGAATCCCGCGGCGCACAGGATCATCCTGGCGATCGCGCTGAGGGTGTGCCGCACGCGCTGGTCTCCCACTCCCGATGATTCGAACGTCGGGAGAACCTATCGAATCAGGCTGGTGTGGCGCAGGAAGCCTGCTGGATCAACCGAGCAGGGGCGAGAGCGAGGAGAGCGGGACGGTGCGGGCGCCGGCGCGGCGTACGTCCTTGACGACCTCGGCGTCGTCGGTGGCCACCAGGATGACGCGGCCCGCGGGCTCGGCGTCGACGAGGTCGCGGATGACGTCGTCGGCGATCACGCCCTCGGGGGAGAAGAGGACCTTGACGCCGCGCGGAGGCACCGCGGTGGGGCGTACGGATGCGGAGTGGGCGTCGAAGACGACGGTCGTCTCCGCGCCGGTGCGGGCGGCGATCGGCGCGATCGCCCGCAGCAGCCGCAGCCGCTGGGCATCGAGCGCCGAGTCGGGCCACAGCGCCTTGGAGACGTTGTAGCCGTCCACGATGAGCCGGACCCGCGGCATCGCCAGGAACTGCTCGAGGTGGGCGCTGCTGGTGACCCCGGCACCGGCGGCGGCGTCCGCGGAGGCCAGCTCGGCCTCCACCCGCTCGCCCGGGGTGCCGGTGACAGGCGGCAGCGCCAGCTCGCGACGCAGGCCACCGGCCGCGTCGAGCAGCGTGTCGAGCAGGAACCGGGCGCGCAGCGAGGCGTCCTCGCGGTCCGTCTTGGACGTACGCCGCTCGGCGGCCGCCTCGCGCTCCAGCTTGTCGATCTGGCTGCGGAGCTGGCGCAGCTGGCGGTCACGCGCGGCGAGCTCGTCCTCGGCGCGGGCGAGCGCCGTGCGGGCCTCGGTCAGGGCCTCGTCCAGCCCCGTGCCGGCCTCGCGGGCGGCTGCCCGGGCCTCGCCGAGCTTGCGTCGCAGGGCGGTGTTGTCGGCCTTGAGGTCGTCGAGGCGGGCCTTGCGGTCGGCACGCACCTCGCGGAGCTCGTCCTCGGCCGCGGCGAGCTTGCCGCGCAGCCGGGCCACCTCGGCGTCGACCACCGGCACCGCGGCGGCCTCCAGCCGGTCCAGGGCCTCCTTGAGCGAGACCTCCCAGCCGTCGGGGCGGATGAGCCAGACGACCGCGGCCGCCTCGGCCGGATCCTCGGGGAGGACCACGTCGTCGGAGGAGCCCTCGGAGACGTACGCCGGTCGCAGCTGGCTGCCGACCTTCTCCCGGACCTCGTCGTCGCTCTCGAGCACCGAGGCGATCATCGCGCCGCCGGCCTTGGCCCGCCGGGCGGGCGCGAAATCCGCGATCCGCTTGAGCGCGGGCGGCAGACGCGTCACGTCGGGAAGCACCCCGGCCGTGAGCGCGACGATGCGCCCCCGGACCGTGTCGGGGAGCGTCGCGTACGCGGAGACCTCCATGTTCCAAGTGTAGGGACCCGGTCCGCGATCGCCGCCTCGAATACCGTGCTGCGATGGTGGTGACACGCCGGACGCAACCGGACGAAAGCAAAATGTCGGTGCTCGGTGAGACCGTCACAACATGACGACGAGAATCGACTGTGACACCTGCCTCGTGCGGGGACTGGCGTGCCACGACTGCGTGGTCACCGTGCTTCTGGGGCCGCCTCCTGAGCTGACTATCGAGGACGACGAGCGCCGGGCGCTCGACGTGCTGGCCGAGGGTGGACTGGTCCCGCCGCTGCGCATGGTGGAAGGGATGTAGCCGAACTTTTGGGCGTGGGTGGTTGGCAGGTGGGGGATGCCGTCGGCTAGTGTGCGCAGGAACTTGGCGCTCGTGGAAGTGGGTCAACCGGCCCACGCGAGTGTCGCGCTTAGTCCAGGCCCGCTTCGGGGCGGGCCAGGAGCCGGGGAACCACACCGGTCGTACGCCGCGAGAACGGAGTGCGATCACCTGGGGTGCATCCGCCGCAAGGGCGATCTGGGAGACCAGATCGAGGAGCGGTGGTAAGGCAGGTCGTGCCTGAACCCGTCAGCTCACCCGGTAGGCGTCAACGACTACACACAAGGAGACCGTCCGCTCGTGACACGCGACCGGAAGCGACTCATTGCCGGAGCAGCCGGCATCGCCGCCATTGGTGTCGCCGGGATCATTCCCGCAGCGACCCCCGCCCAGGCAGACCCTGACATCGACGACGTTCGCAAGAAGGTCGACAAGCTCTACACCCAGGCCGAGGCGGCCAACGAGGACTACAGCAACGCCAAGCTGCGGCTTCAGGACCTCAAGGACCAGCTCGACGACCTCAGCTCCGACGAGAAGCGTCAGAGCAAGGAGCTCGACAAGATCCGCGCAGAGCTCCGTGACTCCGTGCTGCGGCAGTTCGAGGGCTCCGACGTCTCTGCCGTCGGCCAGGTGATCACCTCCGAGGACCCGCAGGAGTTCCTCGCCGGTCTCTCCACCGTCTCGTCCTACAACGCGCTGCAGGCCGACCTGCTCGCCCGGTACAACACCGAGGCGGAGGCCCTCCAGGTCCGCCGCGAGGCCACCGAGGATGCCAAGTCCCAGATGGCCAAGGTCAAGACGACCATGCAGCAGAAGAAGAGCGAGATCGACAAGAAGTACGAGGCGGCCCAGGCCGAGCTCGACGAGCTGGAGGCCGATGAGCTGGAGGAGTTCCAGTCCACCGACACCAGCATCCCGGGCAACCTGCCGCCGCCCTCGGGCCGCGCCAAGGCTGCCGTCGACTACGCCCTCGCCCAGGTCGGCGACGCCTACGTCTACGGCGCCACCGGCACCGAGTCGTGGGACTGCTCGGGCCTCACCATGGGTGCCTGGGGCCAGGCCGGCGTCTCGCTCCCGCACTCCTCCTCGGCGCAGTACAGCAGCGGACCCCAGGTCTCGCGCGACCAGCTCGCCCCCGGTGACCTGGTCTTCTACTACAGCCCGATCAGCCACGTCGGCATCTACATCGGCAACGGCATGATCGTGCACGCCTCCAACCCGAGCACCGGTGTGAAGGTCTCCCCGATGGACGAGATGCCCTACACGGGCGCCGTCCGCCCGGGCTGAGCTTGACCCAGCACCCCGAAGAGGCCGATCGTTCGCAGGTGCGAACGGTCGGCTCTCTTCTTTCCCGTCCGGCCCTGATCGGGGCCGGGCTCGTGCTGGTGATGCTGCTCGCCGGGTTCGTCGGCTGGCGGCTGACCGGCGGGGGCGAGTACGTCGCGCCGACCCCGAGCAGCGCGCCGGTCGTGCGCGCCGACACCGAAGGCGCCAGGGCCTCGCTGGCGGAGCTGGTCGACGGCGTACGTGACGGGGCGGAGCCCGAGGGAGAGGACGCCGCCTCGGTGGCGGTGCGCAACGCTCGGGCGATCGGCATCGGGGACGTCACCGCGAGGTACGTCGCCGAGTCGGGCAACGTGGAGCCGGACGGCTCCTGGACGGCCGACGTCGAGATGTCGTGGCGCACGCCCGGCGACCCGGCGCTGACCGAGGAGCTGAAGGTCGGCTTCGACGCCGAGGGCGCGATCACCGGGTTCTCGGCGGCCCAGGGCACCCGGCTGCCGCTGTGGCTCAGCGGCCCGGTCGAGGTGCGCCGCACCGGCTCCACCCTCGTGGTCGCCCAGGCGTCGGCCGAGGTCGCCGACCGCTACGCCGAGCTGGCCACCACCGCTGTCGCCGGGGTCCGCAAGGTGATCCCCTGGACGGACCCGCGCCTGGTCCTCGAGGTGCCCGCGAACGGCCTCGACTCGGCGCTCGGCGCGCAGCCGGGGACGTACGCCGCCGTCGCGGCGGTGACCGCGACCGTCGACGGGTCAACGAAGGCCGGGACTCCGCTGCACGTGTGGGTCAACCAGGGCGTCATCGGCGATCTCGACGCCCCCGGCGCCCAGATCGTCATCACCCACGAGGCCACCCACGCGGCCACCGACGCCGCGACCAACACCCGCCGGCCGATGTGGCTGGTCGAGGGCTTCGCCGACTACGTCGCGCTCCGCGACACCAAGCTGCCGCTGTCCAAGACCGCAGGCCAGATCCTCGCCCAGGTCCGCGAGAACGGCGCCCCCGACCACCTGCCGGGCAAGGCCGAGTTCAACACCCGATCGGAGCACTTCGGCGCGGAGTACGAAGCCGCCTGGCTCGCCTGCGAGGTGCTCGCCGAGGCCGGCGGTGAGCAGGCCCTGGTCGACCTCTACGAGGAGACCGGTCGCGGCATCGGCCTGGAGAAGGCGCTGCAGGCCGGCTTCGGCTTCGGGGAGGACGAGCTGACCGCCCGCTGGCGGACTCATCTGTCACACTCGGCTCGATGACGGGGGCAGAAGTGAGCGAGCGTCAGCGAGTGAACCATGCGTATAACACGCCGCCGCGTCCGTATCCTGGCGCTTGCGCTACGGAGGTGGCGGCGTGAGTGCAACGCGGCGTACGTCCTGGGTGGTTCTCGTCCTCGGCGCGGTGGCGTTCGTGGTGCTCGCCTGGACGTTGATCCCGTGGCATCCCTTCCCGGGCGGCGCGCTCGACCTGCCCGACGAGCGTGACGTGTTCACGCCCGAGGAGCTCGAGCGGATGCTGGCCTACTCCGGCACCGCTCGCTGGATCAGCCGGGCCTCGCTCGTCGTCTCGTTGGTGGTCGCGTGCGTGCTCGGGTTCACGTCGCTGGGCCGGCGTCTGGTGGCGCGGCTGCGTGGGCCGTGGCTGCTCCGGGTGGTGCTCGCCGTCGCCGTGGTCACGCTGCTCGGCTGGATCGCGACGCTGCCGTTCGGGATCGCCATCCACCGGCTGCAGATGCGCTACGGGCTCTCTCGGCAGGCGTGGGGGCCCTGGCTGGGCGACTCGCTGCTGAACCAGGTCGTCGGCATCGTCACCACCTCGGTGGCGTTGCTCGCCCTCTTCGCCTGCATCCGTCTCAGCCGGCGTTGGTGGCCCGCCGTCGCCGCCGCCATGGTCGCGGCCCTGGTGGTGGTCGGCTCGTTCGTCTACCCGGTCGTCATCGAGCCGCTGTTCAACGAATTCGAGCCACTGCCGCGCGGCCAGTTCCGGACCGAGGTGATGGCGATCGCCGAGCGTGAGGGCGTCGAGCTCGACGACGTCCTGGTGGTCGATGCCTCCCGGCGTACGACCTCGCTCAATGCGTACGTCACCGGCTTCGGCTCCACCCGCCGAGTCGTCCTCTACGACAACCTCGTCGACTCGCAGCGGGGTGCGGCCGCGCGCGGCGCCGTCCTCTCCGTCGTCGCCCACGAGCTCGCCCATGCCAAGCACGACGACGTCCTGGTCGGCACGGTCATCGGCGCCGCCGGCGCGGCCGCCGGCGTCGGTCTGCTGGGCCTGCTGCTGTCCTACCGCCGCCAGGACGAGTACGCCACCCCCGAAGCCGTCCCGATGCTGATGGCGGTCTTCGCGCTGGCCAGCGTGCTGGCGATGCCGATCCAGAACGGCCTCAGCCGGCACGTCGAGGCCCGCGCCGACGTCGACGCGCTCCACGCCACCGGCGACCTGGAGTCATTCATCCGGCTGCAGCACGATCTTGGTGCCCGCTCGCTCTCCGACCCGTCCCCGCAGGCCTGGTCGCAGTGGTGGTTCGGCTCCCACCCGACGACCCTGCAGCGCATCGCGATCGCCCATCGGGTGCTCGACTGACAGAACGCCGAGTCGGCTCGTCCTCACCGAAAACACCGCCGAGTCGGCTCGTCAGAACGAGCCGACTCGGCGTGGTTCTACTTGCTGTAGAACGCGTCGACCTCGTGGCTGAACTCGCGCATGACCACGTTGCGCTTGAGCTTGAGGCTGGGGGTGAGCTGGCCACCCTCCTCGGTCCAGGACTCGGGGATGATCGCGAACTTGCGGATCGACTCCGCCTTCGAGACGGCCTTGTTGGCGTCGTCGACGGCGCTCTGGATGGCGGCGCGCAGGTCCTCGTCCTCGACGAGGTCCTCGATGTTGCCGGACTTGCCGTTGGCCTCGGCCCAGGTGGGCAGCGCCTCGGGGTCGACGGTGACGATCGCGCCGATGAACGGCTGACCGTCGCCGACGACGATGCACTGGTCGACGAGCACGTGGGCACGCAGGCGGTCCTCGAGGACGGCCGGGGCGACGTTCTTGCCGCCGGCGGTGACCAGGATCTCCTTCTTGCGGCCGGTGATCTTGACGAAGCCCTCGTCGTCGACCTCGCCGAGGTCGCCGGAGTGGAACCAGCCGTCCTCGGTCTTCGCGTCCGAGGTGGCGGCCGGGTTCTGCCAGTACTCCTTCAGCACCTGGCCGCCCTTGAAGAGCAGCTCGCCGTCATCGGCGACACGCACCGAGGTGCCGGGAATCGGCCGGCCGACGGTGCCGATCTTGAACGCCTCGGGCAGGTTGACGGTGAGCGCGCCGGTCGTCTCGGTGAGGCCGTAGCCCTCCAGGACGGTGACGCCGATGCCGCGGTAGAAGTGGCCCAGGCGGTCGCCGAGCGGCGCCCCGCCGGAGATCGCGTAGGAGCAGTTGCCGCCGAGCGCGGCGAGCAGCTTGCCGTAGACGAGCTTGGAGAACAGCTTGTGCTTGGCGGCGAGCAGGAACGGCGCCTTGCCGGTCTCGGTGGCCCGGGAGTATTCGATCGCGACCTCGGTGGCCATGTCGAAGATGCGGCCCTTGCCGTCGGCGACGGCCTTCTGCGAGGCGGTGTTGTAGACCTTCTCGAACACCCGCGGCACGGCCAGCACGAAGGTCGGCTGGAAGGTGCCGAGGTCGACGACGAGGTTCTTGATGTCGGGGGTGTGGCCCAGACGGGTGCGGGACGTGATGCAGCCGATCTGGATGATCCGCGCGAAGACGTGCGCGAGCGGCAGGAACAGCAGCGTGCTGCGGCCCTCGATGTTGAACAGGCCGTCGAGCGAGTCGACGACGACGCCGAGCTCGAACATGAAGTTGCCGTGGGTCAGCACGCAGCCCTTCGGGCGGCCGGTGGTGCCGGAGGTGTAGATCAGCGTCGCGGCGTCGTCGGGGGTGACCGCGCTGCGGCGGGCCTCGAGCTGCTCGTCGGTGATGTCGGCGCCGAGCTTGACCAGCAGGTCGACGGCGTTGTCGTTGATCGACCACACGCTGTTGAGTGCGGCGCAGCCCGCGCGGACCTCGCTGATCCGGCTCATGTGGGCGGCGTCCTCGGCGATGATCGCCACGGCGGCGGAGTCCTGGAGGATCCACTCGATCTGCTCGGCCGAGGAGGTCTCGTAGATCGGCACCGTCGTCGCGCCGGCGAACCAGATCGCGTAGTCGATCAGCGTCCACTCATAGCGCGTCTTCGAGAGCAGCGCGACCCGGTCCCCAGCACCGACACCCGCCGCGATCAGTCCCTTGGCGACCGCCGAGACCTCAGCGAGGAACTCGGACGACGTCACGTCGACCCAGGAGCCGTCCGCGCCGGGCCGGCTGAGGACGGCGGCATCGGGTGCCTCGGCGGCGTTGCGCACGACATCGTCGCTCAGACTGCCGGTGGGGGGAACAACGTACGTCGCGGGCGTGGAGAACTCACGCACAAGGGCCTCCGCATACTGATGGTAGGTGGGTTCGAACCGGAGGTTACCCCCGTCACAGCCCGACCATTTCACCGGGATGCTATCCGGTACGCTCCATGGCACCTAGCAAGTCAGGGAGTGAGGACACCACCGATGGCCGATCAGACCACCTCGACGATCGTGATCGAGGCCGCGCCCTCGGCAGTGATGGCGGTGATCGCGGACTTCAAGTCCTATCCGGCCTGGGCCAAGGGCATGCAGGAGGTCAGCGTCCTCGAGACCGGCGTCGACGGGCGGGGCGAGCAGGTCCGGTTCGTGCTCGACGTCGCGCCGATCAAGGACGAATACACCCTGACGTACGACTGGGACGACGACCGCCAGGTGACCTGGTCGCTGGTGAAGGGCAACCTGCTGCGGTCGATGGACGGCGCCTACGTGCTGCGCGACCTCGGTGGTCGCACCGAGGTCACCTACCGGCTCGCGCTCGACCTGAGCATCCCGCTGATCGGCATGCTCAAGCGCAAGGGCGAGAAGGTCCTGATCGACACCGCGCTGCGAGGCCTCAAGCAGAGAGTCGAGAAGCAGGGCATGCCTTCGTGAGAATCCTCCTCTTCACCGGCAAGGGCGGCGTCGGCAAGTCGACCGTCTCGGCCGGCACCGCGGCGATGTCCGCGGCCCGCGGCCTGCGCACCCTGGTCCTCTCGACCGATGCCGCCCACTCCCTGGGCGATGCGTTCGCCATCTCCGATGGGCACAGTGAGAGTGCGTTGGGCTCGGAGCCGGTCCAGGTCACCGAGCACCTCTACGTCCAGCATGTCGACGCTCAGCGCCGCTTCGAGGAGTCGTGGGCGGAGGTGCAGGGCTATCTGCTGAGCGTCCTGGACACGATCGGGGTGGACCGGATCGCCGCCGAGGAGCTGACCATCATCCCCGGCGCCGAGGAGGTCTTCGCGCTCCTGGAGCTGCGCCGGATGGCGGTCTCGGGGGAGTGGGACACGATCGTGGTCGACTGCGCCCCGACCGCCGAGACGCTGCGGCTGCTCGCGCTTCCCGAGGCCCTGGGCTGGTATCTCGAGCGCATCCTCCCGGTGCAGCGCAAGATGGTGAAGGCCCTCAAGCCGGTGCTGACCAAGGCCGCCGGGGTGCCGATGCCCGGCGACTCCGTCTTCGACGCCCTGGTGCGGCTCCACGACGAGCTCGCGGAGGTCCGTGTCCTGCTGTCCGGCCCCGAGGCGTCCGTACGCATCGTGCTGACCCCCGAGCGGGTCGTGCTCGCCGAGGCACGACGGTCCTGGACGACGCTCTCCCTCTACGGCTACCGCGTCGACGGTGTCGTCGCCAACCGGATCTTCCCCGCCGGCGGCTCCGACGACTGGCGCGCCGGCTGGGTCAAGGCCCAGGACGACGTGCTCGGCGACGTCGGCGCCTCCTTCGAAGGTCTGCCGGTCTGGCGCTCGTTCTACCGGCCGACGGAGCCGGTCGGGGTCGAGGACCTGCGCGAGGTCGCCGAGGCAGCCTATGCATGGACGGGAAGCGTCGACCCGCTGGCCGTCCCCGAGACCGCGGCTCCGTTCCGCACCGAGACCACCGGCGAGGCCACGATCGTGCATCTGGCGCTGCCCGGGCTGGCCCAGTGGGTCGCCCGCGACCAGGTGCAGCTGGGCCGCAACGGCGACGAGCTGGCGATCACCGTGGGTGCCTACCGGCGCCTGCTGACCCTTCCCGCGGCACTCGCCCGGATGCGCGTCAGCGGGGCGCGGGTCGAGGCCGGGGAGCTGCGGGTAACGTTTTCTCGTCAGACGACGAACACCGAGAGCGAGTTGTCGTGAGCGAGCAGCGCCACGAGTGGGCGGACGAGCCGTTGGGGTCGACCGCCGAGGAGCTCGGCCGGCTGATGGAAGCCATCGGCGAGTGGGCCAAGGACTCCCGGATCGGCCACTTCACCGAGGCGGTCGGAGAGCATCTCGATACCGGGGCACCGGAGTGTGCCTACTGCCCGCTGTGCCGTACCGTACATGTCCTCCGGGAGTCGAGTCCGGAGGTCAAGGTGCACCTGGCCAGCGCTGCCGCTTCGTTGATGCAGGCCGCGGTCACGGTGCTCAATGCGGCGGCCACGAGTCCGGGTGCTGGCCCTAGTGAAGGCGAGGATGCTCACAGTGATGGCGTGCGGGCTGAGGAAGATGCGACCCGGGACTGGGCGCAGCGCTCGGAGAAGGTCGAACGGATCGATCTCGACGGCTGGAGCTGAGGCATGACGACGAAGAAGCTCGCCTGTGGTGTCGACGTCGGAGGCACCAAGATCCTCGGCGGCGTCGTCGACCACGACGGCAACATCATCGAGGACCACCGCGTCGAGTCGCCGGCGAAGAGCCCGGAGGCCATCGAGGCCGCCATCATCGAGGTGGTCCTGGAGCTCAAGACCCGCCACCCGATCGAGTGTGTCGGCATCGGCGCCGCGGGCTACATCGACAAGGGCCGCTCGACGGTCATGTTCGCGCCCAACATCGCCTGGCGCGACGTACCGCTCAAGGAGCGCCTGGAGAAGGTCCTCGAGCTGCCGGTCGTGATCGAGAACGACGCCAACGCGGCCGCGTGGGGCGAGTTCGAGTACGGCGCGGGTGCCGAGGTCGACAACATGATGCTGGTGACCGTCGGCACCGGTGTCGGCGGCGGCCTGGTGCTCGAGGGCGAGCTCTACCGCGGCGCCTTCGGCGTCGGCGCCGAGATCGGCCACATGCGGGTCGTGCCCAACGGCCACTTGTGCGGTTGCGGCAACCGCGGCTGCTGGGAGCAGTACGCCTCGGGGTCGGCCCTGGTGCGCAACGTCCGCTCCGCCGCGCGCGGCGGCTCCCTGCTGGCCCGCGACGTCCTGGACCGGGCCGAGGGTGACCTCGACAAGATCAAGGGCCCGCTGATCACCGAGGCGGCCCGCGACGGGGACGCCTTCGCGATCGAGGCGCTGACCGACCTCGGCATCTGGCTCGGCGAGGGGATCGCCTCGATCGCCGCCGTGCTGGACCCGGCCGTGGTGGCCATCGGCGGGGGAGTGGCCGAGGCCGACGACCTGCTGCTCGGGCCCGCTCGGCGCGCCTTCCAGGCCCAGCTGACCGGCCGCGGACACCGGCCGATGCTCGACGTCCGCAAGGCGACGCTCGGCAACCAGGCAGGTTTGATCGGCGCGGCGGACCTGGCTCGCAAGTGAGCCGGTTCCAGTGAGCCTGCACATCGGTGTCGACATCGGCGGCACCAAGGTGCTCGCGGCGGAGGTCTCGCCGGACGGAGAGGTGCTCCGCACCGCTCAGCGCAGCACGCCCGGACGCCGGGTCGAGCTGGAGCTGGTGGAGGACGCGCTGACCGAGGCGGTCACCGAGGTCGCCGCCGGCCGGCCCGTCGCCGGCGTCGGCCTGGCCGCCGCGGGGTTCGTCGACGCCGCCGGGGAGCGGGTCATGTTCGCGCCCCACCTGCCCTGGCGAGGCGAGCCGACTCTGACCCGGCTCTCCTCGCGATGGGGCACTCGGGTGGCGCTCGACAACGACGCCAACTGCGCCGCACTGGCCGAGCTGGAGCTCGGCGCGGCCCGCGGCGTCGACTCGGCCCTGCTCATCACCCTCGGCACCGGCATCGGCGGAGCCGTGGTTCTGGACGGCCGGATCGTACGGGGCCGCAACGGCATGGCCGGCGAGTTCGGCCACATGCAGGTCGTGCCCGGCGGGCTCCCGTGCGAGTGCGGCCTCACCGGCTGCTGGGAGCAGTACTCCTCCGGCAACGCGCTCGTCGCCTTCGTGCGCGCCCGCGTGGAGACCGAGGAGTACGCCGGCTGCGCGCTCGACGAGCTGGCCGCGGGCGACCCGCTCAAGATCACCGGCCCGGCGGTCACCGCCGCCGCGGCTCGTGGCGATGCGCTCGCGCTGGCTGCGTACGAGTCGGTGGGGTCGTGGCTGGGGGTCGGGATGGCCGGCCTCGTGGCCGCCTTCGACCCCGAGCTGTTGGTCGTCGGCGGGGGAGTCTCCACCGCGGGCGACCTGCTGCTGGCGCCGGCGCGCACGGCGCTGGAGGCCTCGCTCGTCGGCCGCCTGCACCGCGAGGTGCCGCGGATCGTGGCGACCGCCTTCGGCGCGGAGGCCGGCGTGGTGGGCGCGAGCATCCTGGCTCGCCGCCTCACCGCGAGCCAGAGCTAGACGCGAGCGCCGTCGTCCCAGGGGTCGCGGGGCTCGGACGGCATGGTCGCCAGCAGGTAGACGAAGCCGGCCAGGAAGGCGGCGACCAGGCCACCGATGACCCAGCTGCTGAAGTTCCGGCCGGTGATCTGGGTGACCACGATCAGGACCAGCACGGCGACCGGTGCGCCGAGCACCCCGATCCAGGCCAGCAGGCGTGCCGGGGTCGGCTTCGGAAGCGGCGGCGGAGGCGGCGGGACGTAGCCCTCCTCGTCGTCGCGCCACATGTCGTCATAGGCGTCCGGCTCGTCGACGGTCTCGACGATGTCGATCTTCTTCTCGAAGAGATCGCGGGCGACGGGCTCCTCCTCGAGGGCGGGGCGGTCGCCGTAGTTCTCGACGATCTCGCGCCATGCCTCGTCGTCCGACGGCTGGCCCTCCGAGGGCACGGAGGCGTCGTCGGAGGCCCCGGTTGCGTCCTCGGGCCGGTCGTCTCGGTCACTCACTCCTCCAGCCTAGCCGGATCTCATGACAGGGTGCGGGAGTAGAAGTACCTGTCTCGTTATAGGCTGACCGGTCGAAGGCAAATAGGGAAGGCGATGGGGTGTCGACGAAGCTCTTCTACTCGTTCTTGAAGTGGGTCGCGATCGGGCCACTCCTTCGGGCGGTTTTCCGGCCGTCCTATGAGGGCACGGAGAACATCCCGCGCAAGGGCCCGGCGATCATGGCCAGCAACCACCTCTCCTACGCCGACTGGCTCTTCATGCCGCTCGGCATGAAGCGGATGGTGCGCTTCGTCGCCAAGGCGGAGTACTTCACCGGAACGGGCCCCAAGGGCTTCCTGCAGAGGATCTTCTTCTCGGGCACCGGCAACGTGCCGATCGACCGCGGTGGCGCCACCGCCGCCGAAGGGGCGCTCATCGCCGCCAAGCGGGTCCTGGCCGAGGGCGAGCTCTTCGGGATCTACCCCGAGGGCACCCGCTCCCACGACGGCAAGCTCTACCGGGGACGGACCGGCATCGCCAGACTGGCACTGGACACGGGTGCGCCCGTGATCCCGGTCGCCGTGATCGGCACCGATGTGATCGCGCCTCCGGGCAAGAAGTTCGGCAAGCTCGTGCACCCGCGGGTCATCTACGGCAAGCCGCTGGACTTCTCGCGCTACGAGGGCATGACCAACGACCGCTACATCCTGCGTGCGATCACCGACGAGATCGTCTACGAGATCCTGAAGCTCTCCGGTCAGGAGTACGTCGACATGTACGCCACCGAGGCCAAGAAGCTGGCCGACGGCAAGAAGCCCACGAAGAAGTCCTCCGGGTCGGCAAAGACCGGGCCTACCAAGGACGTAGCCTGACGATCCACTCGTCCCACCCGTTCCCGACGCCGGAGGATCCGGTACGCCGGTTGCGCGGTCGTCTGGGTGGGCGGGTGTCGCTGTGGACATGTGGGTCCGCCGGGCTCACGGTCTCCTCGCTGATGGTGGCAAACGGGTCGCCCGGAGCCGTCCTCGGTCTGCTCGATCCCGACTCGGACCTCCGTGACGAGCTCGAGGAGACCGGCGTGGGGGTCGTGTCGCTGCTCCACTGGCGCCATCGCGACCTCGCCGAGGCGTTCGGAGGCACCGCTCCCGCTCCCGGCGGCGCGTTCCGGTCCGGGTCGTGGGAGACGACGGAGTTCGGCCGTCGGCTCGCCGACGCGCCGACCTGGGCGGGCGTACGCCTGGTGTCGATGCAGGAAATCGGCTGGTCTGCTCTGGCGACGTGCGAGATCGTGGCGCTCGAGGTCGGTGACGACGCCGACCCGCTGGTCCACCGGCACGGGAGGCTGGGTCGAGAATGAGGGGCGAAATGATCGAGGGCTATCTGCGACGGCTCGGCATCGAAGGGCGGCCGGAGGCGACGTACGAGACGCTTGTCGATCTTCATCACCGCCATCTCGACACGCTTCCCTACGACAACCTCTCGATCATGCTCGCGGCCATAGGCGCGCTCGGCGCGCCGCACTCCGTCGACCCGGGGGAGACCCTGGAGCGGGTCGCCGCCGGTGGCAACGCCGGTTACTGCTTCCACCACAACGGGCTGGTCGCGCTGGTCCTGGAGGAGCTGGGGTTCGAGGTCGTACGCCGCCCCGGCCAGCTGATCGAGACCACCGGCCCGAGCGGGGAGCTGGACCATCTCGCCTTCGAGGTCCGCGGGCTGTCGACGGCCGAGAACCCGGAGGGGCGCTGGTGGCCCGATCTGGGTTTCGGCGATGGCTTCCGGGAGCCGCTGCCGCTGGTCGATGGGCACTTCCGGCAGAACGGCTTCGTCTATCGGCTGGTGCGGGTGGGCGAGGACGGCTGGACCTTCCATCACGATCCGGCGGGGTCCTTCCACGGCAACCTCATCCGCGGCGTGGTCGGCCTGGACGAGGTCGCGGCCAGACATCCGGCGCTCGCCACGCCGCCCGGGCCCTACACGAGCAAGCTGGTCGTGCAGCGACGCGACGCGACCGGTGCCGACACCGTCCGCTCGATCCGCTACACCCGGATCGGCGAGGGTGCGGTGACGCGCGAGCTGCGCGACTTCGAGGAATGGTCGGTGGCGCTGGAGGACCTCGGGCTCTCGTTCGCCGGGGTCGAGGAGGACGCGCTGCGCGAGCTCCACAAGCGACAGGCCGCCGACCACGACGAGTGGTTGCTGACGCGGTAGTCGGCGACGTGCTGAGATGGCGGACATGAGCGACGACGCACCTGCCCCCGAGCTGCTCGACATCGCGGCCGAGCTCTACGGGCTGCCGCTGGCCGACTTCACACCGGAACGCGACGCGCAAGTCAAGAGCTTGAAGGGCACGCCCCTGGCGGGTCCGGTCAAGGCGCTGAAGAAGCCCTCGACCGCGGCGTGGGTGGTGAACTTGCTGGTGCGCTACGAGACCGAGCAGGTGGAGCAGGTGATCTCGGTCGGCGCCCTGCTGCGCGAGGCGCAGACGGGCATGGACGCCGCCCAGCTGCGGGAGCTCACCAAGCAGCGGCGCCAGCTGACCGCGGCGGTCACGACCCGCGCTCGCGGCCTCGCGCGCGAGCACGGTCTCCGGGTGACCGAGGCGGTCGCGACCCAGGTCGAGGCGACGCTGACCGCGGCCATGATCGACGAGTCCGCCGCCCAGGCCGTACGCAGCGGTCTGCTCATCTCCGCATTGGCCGCCACCGGGATCGACGCCGTGAACGCGGCGGACGCCGTCGCGCTGCCGGACGCCTTGGGCTTCGAGGTCCCCGAGGTCGTCCCGCCGCCCCCGGAGCCGCTGCGGGCGGTCCCGGACCTGCCCGACACCGCGGCGCTCGACGAGGCCCGTGAGGCGCTCACGGAGGCCGAGTCCGCGCTGTCCGGTGCCGAGGAGGAGCGCGACAAGGCCATGTCCGCCTTCAAGGACATCGAGGCGAGGTCGCTCCAGGTGAAGTCGGAGATCGACGAGCTACGCCGCCGGCTGGCCGACCTGGAGTCGACCGCCGCCGACGTCGACGACGAGCTCACCGACGCGGAGGATGCCCGCGACTCCGCCGACACCGCCGTGACCGAGGCGGCCGCTGCCCGCGACTCCGCCGCCGCAGAGGTCGAGCGCCTCGGCGGATAGGGCCGGTCGCCGGCTCAGATGCTCTTCCGCATCCGGACGAGCGGGACGGGTGCGCCGCCACGGTCGTCGTTGATCCGCTCGACCGGTTCGAAGCCGTACGCCGTGTAGAGCGGCTCGCCGGACAGGGTGCCCATCAGCTCGAGGGTGGTGAAGCCCTCCGTTGCCGCGGCTTGCTCGCAGAGGTCCAGGATCAGCCTGCCCACGCCGCGTCGGGCGAAGGCCGGGTTCGTGTACATCGCCCGCACCCTGGCCGGGTCCGTCTGCGGGTCCAGGAGCTTCGGCTCGCGGCCCGGGGTGTGGTCGCCACCGTAGAGCGTCGCCCTCCTGCTCCAGCCGCCGCAGCCGGCGATCTGATGGTCCTCTTCGACCACGAAGTAGGTGCCGTCCTCGATCAGCTGGGTGTCGATGCCCATCACGGTTCGGCTCGAGGTGATCTGGGCCGCGGTCAGAAAGCCCTTCTGGAGCTCTCCGATCGACACGTTCATGATCGCCGTCAGGTTCGGGATGTCTTCTTGGGTCGCGATGCGGTGGGTGAAGGGCACGTGTCAAAGCGTGTCATGACTCTGCAGTGTCCTTGCCGCGCGGCCAGGACCAGGATTCCTGTGTGAGGTAAGTCACGTGAATTCGACAGAAACCATTGACTCTGTAAAACGATGTCGATAACGTTTTCGAGCGAGTTCGCGCGAGCTCTGAGGTACACCGACCACCTTTCATTCCGGGAGAACAGGATCGATGATGACCCGAGTTCGTGTCAGACCCCTGCGCGCCATGAAGGCCAGAGGAACCGCCGCCTTCACCACGCTCGCCGCCTTGGTGATCACCAGCGGCATCGCCATCACTGCCGTCGCCGGACCCGCCCGGGCCGACGGCTCCACCCTGCAGGCAGCCGCGGCCGAGTCCGGCCGCTACTACGGCACCGCCATCGCTGCGAGCCGGATGTCCGACTCGCAGTACACGACCATCGCGAACCGCGAGTTCAACATGATCACCGCCGAGAACGAGATGAAGATGGACGCGACCGAGCCGTCGCCGAACCAGTTCAGCTTCTCTTCCGGGGACCAGATCGCCAACTGGGCCATCCAGAACGGCAAGCGGGTCCGTGGGCACGCGCTGGCCTGGCACTCACAGCAGCCGGGCTGGATGCAGAACATGGAGGGCAGCTCGCTCCGCAGCGCGATGCTCAATCACATCGCCGGCGTCGCCGGCCACTACCGCGGCAAGATCTATGCCTGGGACGTGGTGAACGAGGCCTTCGAGGACGGCTCCTCCGGGGCGCGCCGCAACTCCAACCTGCAGCGCACCGGCAACGACTGGATCGAGGCCGCCTTCCGTGCCGCCCGCTCCGCCGACCCGAACGCGAAGCTCTGCTACAACGACTACAACACCGACAACTGGAGCCACGCGAAGACGCAGGCCGTCTACAACATGGTCCGCGACTTCAAGTCGCGCGGCGTACCCATCGACTGCGTCGGCTTCCAGGCCCACTTCAACTCGGGCAACCCGGTGCCGAGCAACTACCACGTCACGCTGCAGAACTTCGCCGACCTGGGTGTCGACGTACAGATCACCGAGCTCGACATCGCCGGGTCCGGCACCTCGCAGGCCGAGCAGTTCCGCGGTGTGACCCAGGCCTGCATGGCGGTGACCCGCTGCACCGGCATCACCGTCTGGGGCGTACGCGACACCGACTCGTGGCGCGCCTCGGACACCCCGCTGCTCTTCGACGGCTCCGGCAACAAGAAGCTGGCCTACAGCTACGTCCTCGACCAGCTCAACACCGCGGACGGCGGGTCCAACCCGCCGGCCGGTAGCTGCACGGTGAGCGTCACCCGGACCGAGTCCTGGAACGACCGGTTCAACACCGTGTTCGCCGTCAGCGGCACCGACGACTGGGTGGTCCAGATCAGCACGGGCTCGGGCCAGAGCCTGCAGAACGCCTGGAACGCGACCGTCTCCGGGACGTCGGGAACGCTCACCGCCGCACCGAACGGCAACGGCAACCAGTTCGGGATCACGCTCTACTCGGGCGGGAACACGGCGACACCGACCGCGACCTGTACCGCGGCCTGACACCGATACGCCTGACACCGATACGCCTGAGGCCTCGGCTGCGGATGATCCGCAGCCGAGGCTGCGTCGTCGGACCGTGGCGAACGGTCGCCTCAGAGCTCCTCGAGGGCATCCTCTCCGGAGGCGGGGTCGTAGAGGTAGACCTGCTCGCCGGCACGGGGGTCGCGGGCGGAGAGCACGTGGAAGGTGGGGGAGGCCGGGTCGGCGAGGTCGACGACGGTCGCGCCGGCGCCGAGCACGCCGCGTACGAGATGCGGGGGAGCGGTGGTGTCGATGCGGGTGACGACGCCGGGCGTCACCCAGACGGGTACGCCGGCGAGGAATCCGCTGACCTGGAAGTGCAGGTGTCCGGTGAGGATGGCGCGTACGTCGCTGCTCCGCACCACCCGGCCCAGGGCGGAGATGTTTCGCAGGACGACATCGGCGACGTAGGGGACCGAGGCGAGGTGGAGAGGCGGATGATGCAGGACGAGGACGGTTCCGTCGCGTACCGGAGTGGCCAGCTCGTTCGCGAGGCAGGCGAGCTGGTGCTCGTCGAGGAAGCCGTGGGTCTTGCCCGGGACCAGGCTGTCGATGGTGATGACCCTGAGGTCGCCCAGGTAGCTGACCGCCGCGCACAGGTCCGAGTCCGGGTCCAGCAGCCGGCCGCGGTCGCTCCCGTCGGGATCGCGATGTCCGCTGCCGAGCACCTCACGGAACGGGCCGCGGGCATCGTGGTTGCCCGTCGAGTAGAGGTGCGGGATGCCGCGCTCGGCCGCGAACGCACCCACCCGCTCCACGACCGAGCGGCAGCCCGCAGCCGAGCCGTCGTCGGCGATGTCGCCGCTGACCACGACGGCGTCCAGGCCGGGCAGGTGGCGGGCGTCGTGCAGGATGCCGTCGAGAGCGGCGACGGCGTCGACGCCGTCCATGTCGGCGCCTGTCGCGGAGACGTGGGTGTCGGAGAGATGCAGGATCCGGGTCAAGGTGTGCTTCCTGTCCGAGTCGAAAGGGGTCAGGTGGTGAAGGCTGACATGCGAACCTCGGCCACGCCGTCGTGCTCGCCGAGGACGGCGACGTTGAGGTAGTGGGCGTCGACCTCCTCCTCGACCTGGGTGAGGTCGACCTGGACGCAGGCGACCGCGTCCGTGCAGCCGGCCTCGCCCAGCACGGGGGAGCCGGGAACCTGCGCGAGCCAGGTGTCGAGATCCGAACGCGGGACCGTCATGGTGCCCTCCATATGCCAGTCCTGGAACCCGACATAGGTGCAGGTCGCAGCCGAGCTCCCGGCCGGCAGGTCCGGCACACCGACCGCCTCGGCGAGCTCGACGCAGTCGATCGGCTCGGCCTCCGCGGACTCACCGAGGTCCGCGCCCACCCAGGCGATCAGCCCGACGAGACCGACCAGCATGAGGACCACGAACACGGCACCCGCCACGAGCGCCCAGCCCCACCAGGGCACCCGTCTCGGTGTGCTCATGCCCACTGTCGGGAACGCTCGACGGCCCGGGTCCAGGAGGCGTACGCCTCATCGGCCGCATCGCGGCGCGACGCGTCAGGGGAGAAGGTGCGGTCCAAGGCCCAGGTCTCGCGGATCTCGTCGAACGAGGACCACACGCCGACCCCGAGGCCGGCGAGGAAGGCCGCGCCGAGACCCGTGGTCTCGACGTAGCGAGGGCGGGAGACGTCGACCCCGAGCTGGTCTGCCTGGAGCTGGCACAGCAGGTTGTTGGCGGCCGCGCCGCCGTCGACGTTGAGCGAGGCGACGGGCGTCGGCATGGTGGCCATCACGTCGCGTACCTCGAAGGTGATCGCCTCCAGGGTCGCCCGCACGATGTGGGCGCGGGTGGTGCCGCGGGTGATGCCGATGATCGTGCCGCGGGCGTCGGGGTCCCAGTGGGGCGCGCCGAGGCCGGTAAGGGCGGGCACGAACACGACGCCCTCGGACGAGGTGACGGTGTGCGCCAGGGCCTCCGTCTCCGCGGCCGAGCCGATGATCTGCAGGCCGTCGCGCAACCACTGCACCGCGGCGCCGGTCACGAAGATGGAGCCCTCGAGGACGTAGGTGACCTCTCCGTCGGGCGACATCCAGCCCGGCGAGGTGAGCAGGCCGGAGTCCGACCGCTGCGGGGTGGTGCCGGTGTTGGTCAGCACGAACGAGCCGGTGCCGTAGGTGCACTTGGAGTCGCCCACCTCGAACGCGGCCTGCCCGAACAGCGCCGCCTGCTGGTCCCCGGCCACCCCGGCGATCGGCAGCGAGAGATCCAGGAAGGAGCGCGGGTCGGTGACCACGCCCTCGCCCCAGTTGGGACCGATCTCCGGAAGCGCGTCGCGCGGCACCCCGAAGAGGTCGCACAGCTCGTCGGACCAGTCGTTGGCGCCGATGTCGAACAGCAGGGTCCGCGACGCGTTCGAGACGTCGGAGACGTGGTGCATGCCGCGGGTCATCCGGGCGATGAGGTAGGAGTCGACGGTGCCGATCGCGTAGCGCCCCGACTCCACGTGCGCCCAGGTGTGCGGCTCGTTCTCACGGATCCAGGCCAGCTTCGTCGCGCTGAAGTAGGGGTCCAGGCGGAGCCCGGTCAGCTCCCGGACGCGGGCGTCGTGGTCGGCCATCGAGGCGCACATCGCGGTCGTACGCCGGTCCTGCCACACGATCGCCCGCCGCGGCGACCCCAGCGTCTCCCGGTCCCACAGCACGACCGTCTCGCGCTGGTTGGTGATCCCGATGCCGACGAGGTCGTCCTTGCCGTGGGCCGCGAGGACCGTACGGCACGCCTCGAGGGTCGCCTGCCAGATCCCCTCGGGCACGTGCTCGACCCGGCCCGGGCTGGGGAAGAGCTGGTCGAACTCCTCATAGCCCCGGGCCGCGACCTCGCCCTTCTCGGTAACGATCAGGGCCGTGACACCGGTGGTGCCGGCGTCGATGGCGAGGATCGCACTCACTTCGGCGTCCTGACGATGTCGAGGATGCGCCGGTCGATCCAGGACAGGTCCTCCGCCACCCGCATCTCGTAGTTCTCGGTGGCGACCCAGGCTAGGAAGCTCGTGGCGCCCTGCGCCGCGGCGTACGTCTCCACCTCGGCCTCGATCTCCGGGGTGACCTGCACCTTCTCGGCCTCGGTCGACGCGGTCAGGTAGAAGTCGCTGAGATCCAGGAGCCGCTTCAGCTCGGTGATCGGCGCCGCGTGGTCATCGACCCGGAGGTCGGCCGCGATGTCGTCGTTGCCGCCGTAGCCGGCCTCCTCGCGCACCACCAGGAGGGCCGCGCTCTGCCGGCCGCGGCTGTCGCCGCCGGCCTCGTCGCCCGCGGCCAGGGCCGCCAGCAGCCGGTGCTGCAACGGCTCCTCGGGGGAGGAGGCCAACCAGGCGGCCTCCATCGCCTCGACCACCTCGGGGCCGGTGAGGATGTTGCCCTGGATCGCGTACGCCCCATCCTCGGTGGAGCCGGTCCGGCCACCCGCCCAGGCGAAGCAGGACGGTCCGGTGTGGGACGCGGCGTTGCCGTCGACGTCGACGATGCCGACCTGACGGTGGTCCCGTCGCTCGTCCTCCTCCAGCAGCCTCTCGAGGGCGACCGAAGCGGTCGCACCCTCGTCGAGGTGAGCGAGCGCGAGACCCTTGTAGGCGACGTTGGCCTCGGCCTGGGTGGCGATGGCTCCGACTCCCGCGACGGCGGCCGGGACGGCCGATCCGACGGCGAGGAACTTCGAAGCGACGGCCACACCCCAGGTGGGCTCCCCGGTGCCTGGATCAACTGCTCTGGCGACGATGGAGAAGGTCATGGCGTGACCCTATCCACGAAATTTCGTCCGGTTACGGCGTGTTGACGAATTGTCGTACACCTGACGGCGAGGTTGGGCTTTGATTGAGGGATCCCTTCATCCCAATTTCGGAACTGAGTTTCGAACGTGACCAGGAAGGACATCATGACAACCCTGGCGAAAGAAGAAACACCCGAGTTGAAGAGAGTGATGGGGCCTTGGCTCCTTCTGCTCTTCATCGTCGGTGACATCCTGGGAGCCGGCGTCTATGCCGTCACCGGGACCATGGCCGGCTACGTGGGCGGCATCCTGTGGCTGCCGTTCCTGCTCGCCTTCGTGGTGGCCACCATGACCGCGTTCTCCTACCTCGAGCTGGTGACGAAGTATCCCAGCGCCGCCGGTGCCGCGCTCTACACGCACAAGGCGTTCGGCATCCACTTCCTCACCTTCATGGTGACCTTCGCGGTCGCCTGCTCGGGCATCACCAGCGCATCGACCTCCGCCAACACGCTGGCGCAGAACTTCTTCGGCGGTCTGGAGATCAACGGCTGGATGGACGCGCCCAGCGAAGGCGCCGTCACCACCTTGGCGTTGGGTTTCATGGTCCTGCTCGCGCTGATCAACCTGCGTGGCGTGGGCGAGAGCGTGAAGTTCAACATCGTCCTCACGATCGTCGAGATGCTCGCGCTGAGCATCGTGATCGGCGTCGGCTTCTACGTGATCGCCCAGGGCAAGGCGGAGATGTCCGAGCTGGTCTCCTTCGAGGACTACTCCGACATGGGCGTGGTCTTCGCGGTCACCGCGGCGACCTCGGTGGCGTTCTTCGCGATGGTCGGGTTCGAGGACGCGGTCAACATGGTCGAGGAGACCAAGGAACCGGAGCGGATCTTCCCGCGCACCATGTTCATGGGCCTGGGCGCCGCCGCGCTCCTCTACATCCTGGTCGCCGTCTCGGTGGTCAGCGTGCTGAGCCCCGGAGAGCTCGAGACCATCCGCGAGTCCGAGGGCCGGGCCCTGCTCGAGGTGGTCGAGAAGGGCGCTCCCGACTTCCCGATCGACAAGGTGTTCCCGTTCCTGGCGGTCTTCGCCGTCGCCAACACCGCGCTGATCAACATGCTGATGGCCAGCCGGCTCGTCTACGGCATGGCCAAGCAGCGGGTGCTGCCCAAGCAGCTGGGCGCGGTCCTGCCGGGCCGGCGCACGCCCTACATCGCGATCATCTTCACCACGGTGCTGGCGCTGCTGCTGATCTGGTACGTCTCCAGCGACCCGGACAGCAACATCGTCTCCAACCTCGGCTCGACGACCGCGCTGCTCCTGCTGTGCGTCTTCGCGATCGTCAACATCGCCTGCGTGGTCCTGCGCAACCGACGTGCCGACACCGACAAGGTGTTCTTCACCGCGCCGAGGTGGCTGCCGCCCATCGCCGCGATCCTGTGCATCTACCTGGCCGGCCCGTGGGTCGACCGAGACGGGATCGTCTACGAGATCGCCGGCGGCCTGATGGTCATCGGCGTGATCCTGTGGGCCATCACCTGGCTCATCAACAAGTTCGCCAACAAGGACGACGAGCCGCCGCACTTCCAGGACATCGAGCACATGGACGTGAACCCCGAGGACGACAAGTAACCGGGTGAATTCGGTCAGGGCCGGCATACGTTCTCTCGAGGACGTACGCCGGCCCTGCCGTGTCTGAGATGACTTCGTAACAACCGGGTGATCCGCGTACCCTGAGGCTCGTGAACGACGCCTTCCCCTCCCTCGAGCAGCTGCACGCCATCGGAGCCCTTCAGCAGCCGACCTATTCCGACCCGGCCGCGCTGGCCGCGGCGGTCGAGAAGCTGAGGAACCAGCCGCCGCTCGTCTTTGCGGGGGAGTGCGACCAGCTCAAGAGCTCGATCGCCGCCGCCGGCCGTGGTGAGGCATTCATCCTGCAGGGCGGCGACTGCGCCGAGGTCTTCGCCGAGGCGACCGCCGACAACACCCGCAACAAGCTGCGCGTGCTGCTGCAGATGGCCGTGGTCCTGACGTACGCCGCCTCCGTCCCGGTCGTGAAGATCGGCCGGCTCGCGGGGCAGTACGCCAAGCCGCGCTCCTCCGACACCGAGACCCGCGACGGAGTGACCCTGCCGGCCTACCGCGGCGACGCCGTCAACGGCTTCGAGTTCACCGAGGAGTCGCGGATCCCCGACCCGCAGCGGCTGCTGGACGTCTACCACGCCTCCTCCTCGACCCTGAACCTCGTGCGCGCGTTCACCACCGGTGGCTACGCCGACCTGCGTCAGGTGCACACCTGGAACTCCGAGTTCGTGCGCAACTCGCCCGTCGGCGCGAAGTACGAGGCGATGGGCTCCGAGATCGAGCGCGCGATCGCGTTCATGGAGGCCATCGGCGCCGACCCGGAGGAGTTCCACCGGGTCGACTTCTACTCCTCCCACGAGGCGCTGCTGCTCGAGTACGAGCACGCGATGACCCGCATCGACTCGCGCACCGAGACGCCGTACAACGTCTCCGGCCACTTCGTCTGGATCGGTGAGCGCACCCGTCAGCTCGACGGCGCCCACGTCGAATACTTCCGCCACCTCAACAACCCGATCGGCTGCAAGCTCGGCCCCACCGCGACCCCCGACGACGCGCTCGCGCTGGCCGCCAAGCTCAACCCGAAGAACGAGGAGGGCCGGCTCACCTTCATCACCCGCTTCGGCGCGGGGAAGGTGCGCGACGGGCTGCCCGGGCTGGTCGAGAAGATCACCGCCGAAGGCGTCAACGTCACCTGGATCTCCGACCCGATGCACGGCAACACCTTCTCCACCTCCAACGGCTACAAGACCCGCCGCTTCGAGGACGTCCTCGACGAGGTCCAGGGCTTCTTCGACGTCCACCACGCCCTCGGCACCGTCCCCGGCGGCATCCTCGTCGAGAACACCGGCGACGACGTCACCGAGATCATCGGCGGCGGCGAAGAGCTCGACGAGGCCGGCCTCGTGCACCGCTACGAGTCCGTCGTCGACCCGCGCCTCAACCGCGTCCAGTCGCTGGAGATGGCGTTCCAGGTCGCGGAGATGCTGCGGTCCCGCTAGTCACATGCGTCGCAGGAATACCCGGTTAACAGGGTATTCCTGCACTTCTCTGGCATTGCAACACCCCGGAAGTGCAGGTTTCACCGGTTAACCGGGTATTCTTTCACGCGCCCACGCGAGCTGCATGATCTCGTCGCCGTCGTGGAGGATGCTGCGGTTGTCGGTGTCGGTGAAGCCGGTGCGATCGTAGAGGCGCTGGGCTCGACGGTTGTCGGTGCGGGTCCAGACGCTGAGGCCCTCCCAGCCGCGTGACTGGAGGTCGCGGATCATCTCGGTGCCGACGTGGGAGCCCCAGACGGCGGGGTCGACGAAGACCATCGAGATGTGGCCGTAGCCGGGGAGGGGTACGCCGTCGACGAGGTAGGTCTCGGCCACCAGCATGCCCGCCGGGCGGGTGCCGTAGTGGGCGAGCAGCGCCAGCTCGGCGGAGCCCAGCTTCTCGCGGACGCGGCGGATGCGCGCCTCGGTGGCGGTGCGGCGGCGGGCGGCGTTGGCCGCCCGCCAGACGTCGAGCGCAAGGGCGCGCTGCTCGTCGCTGCTGATCTCGGCGACGATGATCCTCGGCATCAGTGCCCCAATCCGAAAGTCCGTGCTGCAAGTCGTGCGATGCGTGCGTGCATCGCAAGGCGGCGTCGCGACGGCATACCGGGCGTCTTCCGAGCGGCGCCAACGCAGCGAGGTGCGTGCGCAGCGTGCGACTTGCGGTGCGGAATTGAGGTGCGGGGCACTAGGCGGCTACAGCGTCATCAGCCAGATGCCGAGCACGAGCATCACGATCATGAAGATCGCGCCCACCCACAGCAGCACGATCCAGGTCGAGGGGTTGTCCTCGGACTCGGAGGCCATCAACGAGGAGACGTACTCCTGCTGGGCGCCGTAGTCGCCGAAGTCCTGCTCGATCGGTTCCTGCTCGGCGACGTAGCCGTAGCCGGTCTGCCAGTCGCCGGCCTCCTCGGTCGCGTAGGCATCCTCCGCGTAGCCGGTCGCGTAGGCGGGCTCGGGCTCGTAGATCTCGGCCGCAGTCTCCTGCTCCTGCGGCGGGGCCCAGTGGCGGACCTGCCCGTTGCGCGACTCCTGGACGAGCATCCCGGAGGGCTGGACGAAGGGCTGGTACGCCGCCTCGACCGTAACCTCGGAGACCGGCTCGGGCTCGGGCCCGGGAAGGGGACCAGGCTCCGGGATCGGGTCGGGGACGGGCTCCGGGCCGGGGACGGGCTCCGGTTCCGGGACCGGTGTCGGCTCCGGGAAGGGCGAGGGGTCCGGGACGGGCGACGGCTCGGGGTCGGGGATCACGGCCTGCTCCGCGGCGGCCGGCTCGTGTGCCGGCGGGGGAGTGGTCGGCGGCGGGGCGGTCGGCGGTGCGTACGCCGGACGGACCGCGGTGGTCCCGTCGGGCTCGTCATCGGTGTCGAGCTTCTCCTCGACGGACGGCGCCTGGCGCCTCGAGGTGCGCTCGGTGGGCTCGTCGTTGGAGGCCGACGATGCCGGACCCGGCACGTTGTCGTCGCCGTAGGCACTGATCCGAGGCAGGCTCAGGGAGGTCTGCGCCGCGTCGGGCTCGCTCTCGACGGCCTCCGGGGCCGTCGAGGAGACGGGCTTCCGGATAACGGTCGCCTCGTTGGGCTCGTCGAGCTCATCGGGCGTGGCGTCGTCGTTCGCAGCAGGCTGGATGGCTTCGGGCTTCGATTCAGCAGCGGACACGGGCGGCGTCCTTTCCTCTACATCGGTGGAGTCAGCCTCGGCTGCTCGGTCGGGCTCCGTGGCGACCTCTAGTCCACACATCGGGCACGCCGGCTCATCGGACAGCCGGTGTCCACACTGTGCGCAGTTGGTCATGCCACCCCCATGGCGTCGAAGATCACTCCCGTGCGTTCCCAAGCCTAGGTCACCCGCCTTGACCTTGGGCCGATGCCCGCAGATCGCGGAGCAGCGCCATATCAGGGTTGTCCGCGTCGCGAGAGCCGGGAGTCTCCAGGATGAAGGGGACTCCGTCGGTCGCCGGATGCGCGAAGAGCTCCTCGAAGGCCGTCGTGCCGATGTGGCCGCGGCCGATCTGCTCGTGGCGGTCGAGGTGCTTGCCCCGTACGTCCTTGGAGTCGTTGGCGTGGATCAGCCGGAGCCGTCCGGGGCCGCCGATCTCGACGATCCGGTCGACGCACGCGGTCGCGCCACCGGGCTGGTCCAGCGGGGCGCCGGCGGCGAAGACATGGCAGGTGTCCAGGCAGATCCCGGCCTTGGGGTGGAAGTCGACGGCCTCGAGGTAGCCCGGCAGGTCCTCGACGCCCGCACACAGCGAGCGTCCCTGGCCGGCGGTCGGCTCCAGCAGCAGCCAGGGCGCGTCCTCGGCGGAGATCTCGTCGAGCACCGGCAGCAGCGCCTCGCGTACCTGCTTCATCGCGACGGCGTGCTTCTCGGTCGCATCCCCGTCGGGGGAGACGAAGGAGCCGGTGTGGATGACGACCCCTTCGGCGCCGATGTCGGCGGCGCGGCGGAGGTTGTGGGCGACCAGGGCGGCCGACTTCTCGTAGGTGGCCGGGGTCGGCGAGCCGAGGTTGACCAGGTAGGGGGCGTGGACGAAGGCACGCATGCCGCGCCGTTCGAGCTCTGCCCGGAACGCCTTGTCCTCGGCGGGCTTCCCGGCCGAGAGCGCCCAGCCGCGTGGGTTGCCGACGAAGATCTGCAGGGTCTCGCCGCCGACCGCGTCGGTGTTGGCGAGGGCACCGGCGACGAGACCCTTGCCGACCTGTACGTGGGTGCCGATCGGGTTGCGAAGGGAGGTCCGAGAAGTGGTCAAGGTCAGTTCAGCCAGATCGTGATCTCGGAGCCGTAGGGAGCCTCGCCGCTCGCCGGCTCCTGACGGGTCACGTAGCCGAGGCCGAGGTTGATGCCGGCCTCCGGCTCCTCCTTGACCTTGAATCCGGCAGCCTCGAGAGTCTGCCTGGCTGTGGCCTTGTCGACGCCGACGACGTTGGGAACCGGAACAGCGGCAGGGCCCTTGGCGACCACGAGGGTCACGGTCTCGCCCTTGGGGAGGGTGCCGGAGTTGGGGCTCTGGCTGAGCACGGTGCCGGGCTGGATCTCCTGGTTCTCCTCCTCCTGGATCTCGACCTTCAGGCCATCGGCCTCCAGCGACTTCTTGGCGCGCTCGGCGCTGCGGCCGGTCCAGTCGACGATGTCGACGGGAGCCGGACCCTTGCTGATCACGAGCACGATCGCCTTACCGGGCCGCACCAGGGTGCCGGGGCGCGGCTGGGAGTTGATGACGTGGCCCTCGGGGACGTTGTCGTTGAACTTCTCGATCGGGTCGCCGACGCCGAGGCCCTTGTCGCGGATCTCGTCTTGGGCGTCGTCGGCGAGCATGCCCTTGACCTTGGGCACCGAGTATTCCTCGACGCCCCTGCTCACGCTGATCTCGACCGTCGATCCGGGCAGCGCCTTGTCGTCGCGGCCGGGGTCGGAGTCGATCACGACGCCCTCCTCGACGGTGTCGGAGAACTCGGTGTTGGCCGAGACCTCGAAGCCGGCGTCCTGCAGCTGCGTGGTGGCTGCGGCCTTGCTCAGGCCGGCCACCGAGGGCACCCGCTCGTAGCGGCCGTCGATGAACCACCACAGGCCGCTCGCCACCAGCGCGACGGCCACCACAGCGGCTCCGATCGCGATCGGGCCCTTCCAGGTCGCAGGCATGCTCCAGCGCTGCTTCGGCTGCGCGGGGGTCGGGGCGATGCGTACGTTCTCCTCCGGCTCGCTCAGCGAGAGCCGGGTGCCCGCGGGGAGTCCGACGCCCGGAGGCGGCGGTCCCGGCGGACCCGGGGGACGACCCGGCGGCGGACCGGACGGTCCGGACGGTCCAGACGGACCCAGGCCGAGCGCGGGCAGGACGGCAGTCGTCTCGGAGCCGGACTCGTCGTGAGCCCGTGCCGGGGAGTCGGTGCCACCGGCGCCCTGCTCGGGCGCGCCGGGCCGAGGGAGCGCCAGGTCGGCGGTGAGGTCGGGGTCGTCGAAGATGCCCGCGGACAGGGTGGCCATGACCCGGTTGACCATGCGCAGCAGCACGCCGGCATCCGCCGGGCGCAGCTCGGGATCACGGGCGGTCGCGCGGGCGACCAGGGCGTCGACGTACCGGGGGATACCGGGGGCTGCCTTCGACGGCGGTGGGACGTCCTCGTGGACGTGCTTGTAGGCGATCTCGACCGGCGAGGGACCGCTGTGCGGCTTGCGGCCGGTGAGCAGCTCGTAGAGCACGACGCCGGCGGCGTAGACGTCGGACCGCGGCCCGGACCTGGACTCGGTGACCAGCTCGGGCGCGAGATAGGAGACGGTGCCGACGAGGTTGCCGGTGGTGGCGTCGTTGGAGTTGTTGTTCATCACCCGGGCCAGACCGAAGTCGGCGACCTTGACCCGCTGCGAGATCGAGGCGGCACCGGTGGTGATGAGCACGTTCTCGGGCTTGATGTCGCGGTGCACGATCCCGACCGCGTGGGCCGCGGTCATCGCGCTCAGGATCGGCTCGATGTAGGCCAGCGCCTTCGCCGCGCCCAGCGGAGCCTGTGAGGCGATGGTGTCGCGGAGGGTGTGTCCCTCGATGTACTCCATCGCGAGGAAGGCGACGCCGTCGTCCTCGTCCTGGTCGTAGACGGCGACCACGTTGGGGTGGGAGAGCTTCGCGGCAGACCTGCCCTCGCGTACGAACCGCTCGGCGAAGTTGCCCTCCTCGTCGAGGTCCTGGTGCATGACCTTGACGGCGACGATGCGGTCCAGCCGCATGTCGTGGGCCACGTAGACCGTCGCCATGCCGCCCTTCGCGACCTTCTCGACGATCCGGTAACGCATTCCCAAGACCTTGCCCAGAAGGGGTTCGGATGCGGTAGCCGAGCCTCCGCCGTGGCGCCCGATGACGTCGTCACGGGGGTCCGCCTCACTAGCCACGCGATCCTCCTGTCTCCGGTCGGAGAAGTATTCCGGACCGGGCAATGGTACGGACCAGCGGGTCCCACTCACGACTTTCCGGACCGGCTACCCGGGCCGGTAATGTGATTGTTATGAGCGACTTGCGGTTGGCGGAGCAGGATCTGGGTGTCCTGGTTGAAGAGTGGATCGACTGGGCTACGGCCGCGTCGCTGCTCGGAGTGACCGTGGGGAAGGTGCGCACCATGATCCGCGAGCACGAGCTCGCCGCGGCGGTGCCTCCGGGGGTGAAGGGCC
This sequence comes from Nocardioides sp. NPDC004968, assembly GCF_040608935.1. Classification (NCBI taxonomy): domain Bacteria; kingdom Bacillati; phylum Actinomycetota; class Actinomycetes; order Propionibacteriales; family Nocardioidaceae; genus Nocardioides; species Nocardioides sp. NPDC004968. The sequence goes on along the minus strand of NZ_JBEXJF010000003.1, from coordinate 250,731 downwards.
AGCACATCCCGGCCCTGTTCATCCAGGACGGTCTGCCGGTCAAGGGTCTGGGCGGGCTGCTGCACGTGCTCCACGACGGACGCTACGACGATCGCGAGATCATCGCCTGGCTCTTCCTGGACGACGACCTTCCCGGCCGCCCGATCGACGCGCTTCGGGAGAACCGCGGGTCGGAGGTCAAGCGCCGGGCCCAGGCCATGGCACTCTAGACGACCGGTCCGTACGTCTCGGAGGAACCTCGTGAGGTCGAAGTCTGCCCTGGTCGCCCTGCTGATCGCCGTCCTGATGGCGCTGGTCGCCGGATGTGGAGGCGGCACCGGAGGTGACTCCGGGGCGGACGGTGGCGGGAAGACCGGCACCGACCCCGAGAGCGGGCTCGCCTGGATCGCGGAGTCCGACCTGCCGCCTGAGGGCGTGGAGACGCTCGAGCTGATCGACGCCGGCGGCCCCTTCCCCTACCCGGGCAAGGACGGCAGCACCTTCGGCAACCGCGAGGGGATCCTGCCCGAGGAGGCGTCGGGCTACTACGCCGAATACACCGTGCCGACGCCTGGCTCCGATGACCGGGGCGCGCGGCGTATCGTCACAGGCGAGGGTGGAGAGTTCTACTTCACCGAGGACCACTACGAGTCGTTCTCACGGATCGACCGGGGGTGATGGGCATGAGTGGACTGGCAGGTCTTTTGGCGGGAAAGGTCGATCCCGGCGTCTATCGCTGGCACACCGAGCTGGCCGCGGCCGACCTCTCCGAGTCGGTGACCGGCGCGGGCTGGTCGCTGGCGCAGATCGCCGACGTGGCCGAGACCAAGGACGAGGTGCTCGGCGCCATCGGCGCCGCGCTGGGCTTCCCGGCCCACTTCGGCCGCAACCTCGACGCGCTCTGGGACTCCCTGCGCGATCTCTCCGCGCCCACGGTGCTGCTGTGGGAGACGTGGGGGTGCGCTGCGTACGCGGATCGTGCCGGTTTCGACAAGATCGTCCGGGTTCTCCAGGACCGTGCCGCGGAGATCTCCGAGGACCGGCCGGCGTTCACCGTGCTGCTGCGCGGGAACGGTCCGGAGACGGACCTGACCGACCTGGGCTGATCACCCGACATTGACCGTGCGGGTGGGGTAGCCGGTGGCTCCGTCGGGAGCGGGCGGCGCCTCGTCGGCGGTCTGCGGAGTGCCGGTGCGGTCGTAGGCCCGCGCCTCGATCCGGTGCTCGCCCTCGGTCGCGTCCCAGCGGTAGGTCCACTGGCGCCAGGTGTCGATGCTGTCCTCGGCGGCGAGCGTGGCGGGCTGCCAGGGGCCGTCGTCGATGCGTACCTCGACCTTGCTCACGCCCCGGTGCTGCGCCCAGGCGACGCCGGCGATGGTGCGTTCACCGGGCATGACGTCGTCTCCGGGCAGGTCGATGCGGCACTCGGTCTTGATCGGGCCCTCGGCGGACCAGCCGCGGTCGGTCCAGTAGGCGCGGAAGTCGGCGAAGCGGGTGACCTCCAGCTCGGTGAGCCACTTGGTCGCCGAGACGTAGCCGTAGAGGCCGGGCACGACCATGCGTACGGGGAAGCCGTGGTCCCGGGTCAGCGGCTCGCCGTCCTGGGCGATCGCGAGCAGGGAGTCGCGGCCGTCGGTGAGCGCCTCGAGCGGGGTGCCGATGGTGATGCCGTCGGCGCCGGTGGACTTCACCGCGTCGGCGTCGGGGGAGAGGCCGGCTCGCTTGAGGACGTCGCGGATGCGTACGCCGGTCCAGGTCGCGTTGCCGATCAGGTCGCCGCCCACCTCGTTGGAGACGCAGCAGATCGTCACGCGGCGCTCGTAGAGCGGCATCGCGAGCAGGTCCTCATATGTGAGCTCGACCGGGTCGTCGACCAGGCCGTGGATCTTGAGCCGGTAGTCGGCGACGTCGACGCGTGGGGTGAGCAGGGCGATGTCGATGCGGTAGAAGTCGTCGACGGGGGTCAGGTGGGGCGTCAGCCCGTCGATCCGGAGCTCCGCGCCCGCCGGGAGGGGCGCGGCGGGGGAGACGGCCGCGGGGATGGCCACCCTCGTCGCCGGGAGCCGGCGCGCGGTGACCACCTTGGCGCCGACCCCGCCGGCCGCACCCACCGCGGTCACCGCCGCCGCTGCGACCAGGAACCTGCGACGGTCGAAGCCGTCGGGTGCCTCGGCCTCGGTGGACGGGCTGTCGGTGTCGCGTAGGGGCCGGGTCAGGAGGATCAGTGCGGTGATGCCGACAGCGAGGCCGATCACTATCGCCACGATCCCGGTCGTCCCGTTGCCGGCCCGGTCGGCCAGGAGAGCGGCGATGTCGATGGCCCCGAGGAGCACGAGCATGCCCGCGCCGAGGATGGGACGGCGTACGGCCAGGGCGCCTGCGACGCCGAGCAGGGACAGCGTGACCAGCCCGACGCAGGCGAGCAGGATCGGCTTGTCGGCGGTGCCGAAGGTGGCGACCGCCGCCTCCTTGAGCCAGCGCGGGGTGAGGTCGATGACCCGGTCGCCGAGCGCGAGCAGGGGCGAGGCGCCGCCGGCCAGGGCGGCGATGAGCTCGGCGACGCCGAGACCGAGTACGCCGGCGGCGATGCCCGCGAGGGGGCCGTACGGAAGACGTGGTGCCGAAGCGGAGCCCGAGGCCTTCTGCTCGGCGAGGTTGCCGGATGTCATGCTGTGGGTTCGTGGCCGATCGATGGGCGGATGGGACCAATCCTCCCACTCTTCGGCTGCGAACCCGGGATGAGATCTTTCATTTGTCGAAAGGGGTGCGCGTGCGGCGAGCGCTGCGGGTCGTGGGCGACGAGTCGCCCCCTGACCCCGATGACGACCTGGACCCCGCGGCGGTGCTCGCCGCGGTCGCCGGTGGCGACCTCGATGCCTTCGGTCGGCTCTACGACGACCTGTCTCCGCTCGTCTTCGGTGTCGCCCGGCGGGTCGTGCGCGACCCCAAACGTGCGGAGGAGGTGACCCAGGAGGTGTTCACCGAGATATGGCGCCAGGCGGCCCGGTTCGACCCGTCGCGCGGCACTGTCCGGACCTGGGTGCTGACGATCGCGCACCGTCGAGCGGTCGACACCGTGCGCTCCACGCAGGCCTCGCGGGCTCGGGAGGAGCACGTCGCCCGGCGTGAGCCGGTGGACGTCGCCGGCCCGGAGGATGCTGTGGTCACGGCGTCGGAGCACGAAGGCGTACGCCGCTGCCTGGACTCCCTCACGCCGCTGCAGTCCCAGGCCGTGCGGCTGGCCTACTACCAGGGCTTCACCTATCCCGAGGTCGCCGAGCTGCTCGGCCGGCCGCTGCCGACGGTGAAGTCGCGGATGCGGGACGGGCTGATCCGTCTTCGTGACTGTCTGGAGGTTCGGGATGGCGCCTGACGTGCACGGTCTGGTCGGGGCCTATCTCCTCCACGCGTTGGAGCCGGGTGAGAGAGCAGAGGTCGAGGCGCACCTGGCCGCCTGCCCCGACTGCCGTGAGGAGGTCGACTCGCTGCGGTCGGCGACCGCGTCGCTCGCCGGTCAGGTCGTCGAGACCCCTCCGGCATCGCTGCGCGCACGGGTGATGCGTACGGCCTCGGAGACTCCGCAGCTCCGGCCCGTCGCCGCGGGCCGCCCCCGTCGTCGTTGGTTCGCGGGCGTGATCGCCGCGGTCGCAGCCCTGGTCATCGGTGTCGGCGTGACGGTCGGCGTCGTACGAGATGACGACCCGCCCGCGATGACCGCCGCCGAGGTGATGTCGGCCCCGGACGCGCGGATGCACAAGGAGGAGACCTCCGACGGCGAGCTGATGGTCGCGATGTCGCACGAGATGCACATGGTCGCCGTCGACACCGCCCACCTTGACCGCCCCGCCGGCATGACCTACCAGGTCTGGTGGCACACCGACGCCGGCATGGAGTCCGCCGGTGTCCTCGACGAGGAGATGGCCGTCGCCGTACCTGTCGAGGACGGCGACCTGATGGTCACCATGGAACCCGCGGGCGGCTCCGACCAGCCCTCCGAGAAGGTCCTCTTCGAGATGCCCGCTGAGCGCCTCTGACGCCGGTCAGACCGTGCGCTGGGTGGCGGCGGTCGCGAGGGCGCGGAGGACTTCGGCGGCGTTCGCGTCGAGGACGCCTGACGACTTGGCGTCGTCGAGGGCGGTGAGGCCCTGGTCGGCGAGCTCGGTGATGGTCTTCTCGACCTGCTGCTCGGCGCCGGAGGAGGCGATGATCGTACGCAGCGCCGCAACCTGGTCCACGGTGAGCGGCTGGCCGAGGGAGCGGTCGAGGAGGTCGGCGTCGGTGGGCGGTGACGCCTTCAGGGCGAGAGCGACCAGGACGGTGCGCTTGCCCTCGACGAGGTCGTCGCCGGCGGGCTTGCCGGTGACCGAGGGGTCGCCGAAGACGCCGAGGAGATCGTCGCGGAGCTGGAAGGCCTCGCCCACGGGGAGGCCGTAGGCCGACAGTGCCTCGATCTGCTCCGGTGAGGCGCCGGCCAGCGCGGCGCCGACGTGCAGCGGGCGCTCGACGGAGTACTTGGCCGCCTTGTAGCGCACCACCTTCATCGCTGCCTCGACGTCCGCGGCACCGCGGGCCTGGACGGTGATGTCGAGGAACTGCCCGGCGATCACCTCGCTGCGAGTGTGGTCGAACACCGAGAGGGCGGCGGAGGTCTCGGCGCCCCCGAACCCAGAGGTACGCAGCAGCTCGTCCGACCAGGTCAGCAGCAGGTCGCCGAGGAGCACGGCCGCGGCGTCGCCATAGGCACGGGACCGGCCCGGCCAGCCCGCGGCGGAGTGGTCGGCCTCGAACGCGCGGTGCGCGGCCGGCGCTCCGCGCCGGGTGTCGGAGTCGTCGATGACGTCGTCGTGAACGAGCGCCGAAGCCTGGAGCAGCTCGAGCGCGGCGGCCGCCCGGACGAGCGACTCCTCCTCGGCCGGCGAGGGGGAGGGGCGGACCGCGTGGAAGCCCCAGTAGCAGAACGCGGCCCGCAGCCGCTTGCCGCCGGACATCGACTCGCGGGCCCGGCGCAGCAGCGGTTCGACCTCGTCACCGAGCGGAGCCAGCCGCTGGGACTGCGTCTCGAGGAAGGTGTCCAGTGCCCCCTGGACGCGACTGCGGAATTCATCGGCGTCCCACGTTTCATTCACTCTCCGAGCCTAGGGCACTGCCTAGGATGGCCCGATGGTGACTGGACGTGGACGCTCCCTCGCGGAGCTGATCAACCAAGGCGAGCGCTCGTTCTCCTTCGAGTTCTTCCCACCGAAGGACGAGGCCGGCGAGGAGCAGCTGTGGAACGCCGTGCGCGCGCTGGAGCCCTACCGCCCCACCTTCGTGAGCGTCACCTACGGCGCCGGCGGCTCGACCCGTGACAAGACGGTCGCCATCACCGGCCGGATCGCCGCGGAGACCGAGCTGCTCCCGGTCGCCCACCTGACCTGCGTCGGCCACACCCGCGACGAGGTCGCCGGGATCCTGGACTCCTACGCGGCGAAGGGGGTCGAGCACGTGATGGCCCTGCGCGGCGACCCCGCCGAGGGGCCGCGCGCCGAGTGGACCCCGACCGCGGGCGGTCTCGACTACGCGATCGACGTGGTGAAGCTGGCCCGCGAGCGCGGCGACTTCCGCATCGGCGTCGCCGCCTTCCCGGAGGGCCACCCGAGCGCCGAGTCGCTCGAGGCCGACGCCGACGTGCTGGTCGCCAAGGCGAAGGCCGGCGCGGAGTTCGCGGTCACCCAGATGTTCTTCCGCGCGGCCGACTACTTCGGCCTCGTCGACCGGGTCCGTGCCCGCGGCGTCGACATCCCGATCCTGCCGGGGATCATGCCGATCCTGAACCTCGCCGCCATCCGCCGCCAGAGCGAGCTGATCGGCGCCGAGGTCCCCGAGGAGATCGTCGAGCGCCTCAGCGCCGCCGGCCCCGAGCCCGCCGACATCCGTGCCGAGGGCATCGCCGTGGCCGCCGAGCTCTGCCAGGAGCTCCTCGACGGAGGCGCCCCCGGGCTGCACTTCTACACGCTCAACCGCTCCAAGGCGACGCTGGAGATCTTCGCCAAGCTCAACGTGACGGTCTAGGCGGCGCTCACTTCTCGGCAGGACCGATCGACTGCGCGACCAGCGCGGACGAGAGCCCGGCGAACGGCAGCCCGGAGCCGGGCGTCGCGTGGGCGCCGGCGGCGTAGACGTTGGGGAGAGGGGTGCGCGGCCCGAGACGCTGGAACACCGTGCCGCGCCCCGACCACTTCACGCCCAGCGGCGACCCGCGCCAGCGGCGTACGAGCTCGGCGGCGCCCAGGTCGACACGATGTACGACGTGCTCGCGCAGGTCTATCTTGTGGCGCGCCAGCGCCAGCAGGACGTCCTCCATCAGCTTGCCGTGGGAGTGGATCGTCCAGGCGTGCTGCCCCTCGGGGGCGAGCCCACGGGTGCGTACGACCAGGGTGGGCTCGCCGTGGAGCACCAGCTCGTCGGGAAGATCGAGGAGGTGCTCGGGCAGCGAGGAGAGTCCGAGGTGGAACGTCATCGGCGGGATCGCCGGCAGCGTACGTTCCACCAGCGGCCGCAGCGCCGACAGCGAGCGCGGGTCGAAGGCGACCACGACCGCTCCGTCGGCGCCGAGATCGATCTCCCCGGCGGTGGTGCTGACCGCGACCGCCCGCCCGTCACGTACGACGATGTCCTCCACGCGGGTCGCGGTCTGCACCGAGACCCGGCGGGTGGTCATCCGGGCGGCGAGCACCTCCGCGACCACCCCCATCCCGCCCTCGACCCGCCAGGCGCCGAAGCGCTGCTCGAGATAGGCGGTGAGCCCCGCCCAGGCGGGTACGTCACGCAGCTCCTGCCCCGCCGCGACGAACGGGTGCGCCGCGATCAGCCGGAGCCGCTCGTCCTTGAACGTCTTGCGCAGCCGCTTGTGGAGGGTCTCGCGCGACCGGAACCGCTCCGCGACGGCCGCGGGCAGCGCCGAAGGCTCCCACGGCACCTCGAAGTAGTGCTGGCGCAGCACCTCCCAGTCCTCGCTGAACCTGGCGACGTAGTCGGTCCACCGCTGGCCCATGCCGGGGCCCAGCTCGTCGAAGGCCGCAAGCTGGGCGCCACGGGTGCCGCCGGGCACGGAGACCGAGGTCTTGTCGGCGAACCGGTGCTCGCGGATGACGTCCATCGGCACCAGCTCGAGCTCACGCTCGGCCGGCCGCCCGGACTTGCGGAACAGGTCGCGCATCACCGCGGGCAGCAGCGTCGAGGTCGCCGAGGCGTCCCAGGTGAACCCCGCCTCACGCACCGGCACCAGAGCGCCGCCGAGCTGACCGGAGGCCTCGAGAAGGGTCACCGAGTGGCCGAGCTTGGCCAGTCTGGCGGCGCTGGCCATCCCGGCGTACCCGCCCCCGAGGACGACAATGCTCGTCACTGGACGGGGTAGGGCTTGGTCGTGCCGTCGGACGGCTCCTCCGGCGGCGGGGCACCCCGTCTTCCGCGGCGGGTGAGCCTGCGCCAGCCTCCACGAACCGTGCGGATGATGAAGTACACCAGCACCAGCCCGGTCGCCAGCAGGGCCGCCGCGATGCCGGCGGCGGCCAGCGGGTGCTCGGTCGCGAACCAGACCACGCCGAGGACGAGGCCGTCCTCGGCCAGGCTGACCACCGAGTTGGAGACCGGCTCGGGGGAGGAGTTGACCGCCAGCCGCTCACTGGCCTTGACCAGATGGGACATGAACGCCGAGGTGCCGCCCACGACGCCGCCGACGGCCGCGTTGAGCGAGTCGGCCTCACCGGCGAGCAGGACACCGATCACGGCGCCGATCGTGGGCCGGATCACGGTGGAGATCGAGTCCCAGGTCGAGTCGACGTAGGGCACCTTGTCCGCGACGAACTCGATCGCGAACATCGCCCCTGCGGCCGCCAGCACCGGCCAGGTGCCGAGCACGTCAGGGATCTCCTCGGCCCCCGTCGTACGCTGCACGACGCCGAGCACCAGCACGACCAGATAGGCGTTGATGCCACTGGCCCACCCGCTGGAGAAGGTCAGCGCTAGAGATTCCATGGAGACATCTTGGCGTACGACACCGACAACCCGGACCCGGCCCGAGACCAGGCGCACGCGATCCCGTATTTACCTCCGTTGTGCCCCGTGCGGCAGAATGGGCTGATCAACGCAGAGTTCCCCCCACGTCGCAAGGAGACCGGATGACCATGACGACACCCGACGAGAACGAAGGTGTGGTCGTGAACGAGGACCCGGAGGTCGCCTACGAGGTCGCCGCCCTCGCTGCTGAGCCCGTGCCGCGGGAGATGACGTGGGCGGTCCGGCTGATCGTCGGTCTGATCGCGTTCAGCGCCGTCGTGGTCGTGGTCATGGTGCTGCGTTCCGATGACCTGGTGCGCGCGTGGGCGGAGGGCAACGCCTCGGCCAAGCGCATCCTGGAGACCGAGGGGCTCGAGGCCCTCATCAACCCGCCCACCGACAACCGGGTCAGCGCGCCGGCGTTCATCGCCCCCGCGATCACCCTGTTCGGTGTGATGGCCGTCATGCTCGGCGTGCTCGCGGTCTTCCTCCGCAACGGCTTCGAGTGGGCCCGCATCGTCATCACGTTCCTGGTGTTCATCTCCGCGGTGGCCAGCGTCGGCGGCATCCTGACCGGCCCGCCGGTGATCATCAGCGTGCTCACCACGATCGCGATCGTCATCGCCGCGGGGCTGCTGGTGGTGATGTGGCTGCCGGCCAACACCCGCTACATCCACCCGCCGCACCTCATCCGCGGCGCCGTCGCCGACGACTGAGCGACCCGCAGCACCGCTCGACACGCCCCGCCACCGAAACGTCTTGTGACTGTCGGTGGCGGGGTGTAGTTTGATCACGTGTTCGAACAGATGTTCGAACAACCAGGCTCTGGCGGGCGTCGTCCTCGACCCCCGACGCCCGCCGGAGCCGTCCACTGCGGGGTCGACCGTGAGCGAGAAGGACGACCCGATGCATCTGCTGCCGGCCACGACGCACAGCTACCTCTTCCGAGCCACCGAGACCCTCGCGGAGGCGATCGTGGCCGACGACGTGCCGAGCAGGTACGCCATCGCTCACGTCGCCGCACTCCAGGCCGCCGCCGCGCTGATCGCCGCCCGCACCGATCCCGTCGAGGCCGCGAGCCGCGCCGGTCGCCGTCGCCCGTGGAACGCCTGGGTCCGCCTCAAGAAGGTCGCGCCCGAGCTCTCCGAGTGGGCCGACTACTTCGCCGCAGGTGCCGCCAAGCGCGCCGCCGCGGAGGCCGGCTCCATCCGTGCGGTCACCGCGGAAGAGGCCGACGAGCAGGTGCGTGACGCCGACCGGTTCCTCGCCGTCGTCGAGGAGTCGCTCGGGCTGATGGCCCACACCTCGCAGGCCACCCCGCTCCGGCACGACCGCCTCGTGGGCTGATCCAGGTGTGGCGTACGCAGGGTGGGAGGCAGGGCCTACGCTTGGCCCCATGTCAGCTGGCTCCGCTTCAACCAGTCGTCGGGCAGGCGCCCGGACCGTCGCCGTCTGGGACGCGCTCGACCCGGTCCTGGCCTCCGGCCCGCTCGACGTCCTCGACATCGGCGGCGGCACCGGCACCTCGGCCGTACGCATCGCCGGGCTCGGCCACCGGGTCACCGTCGTCGACCCCAGTCCCGATGCGCTGGCCGCGCTCGACCGCCGGGCGCGCGAGGCCGGCGTCTCCGTCGACGCGCGCCAGGGCGACCTGGCCGCACTCTCCGACGTCGCCGACCCCAGCGGTGCCGACGTGGTGCTCTGCCACGGCGTCCTCGAGGTCGTTCCCGACCCTGCTGCCGCACTGGCGGGGATCCGCGAGGTGCTCCGTCCGGGCGGCACGCTCAGCCTGCTGGTCGCCCAGCGCACCGCCGCCGTCCTCTCCCGCGCTCTGGCCGGCCACTTCGCGCAGGCCGCCGAGCTTCTCGACGACACCACTTCCCAGGGGCGCTCCGGTCGACGTTTCGCGCTCGACGAGGTCACCGGGCTGCTCGAGGCCGCCGGCTTCGCGGTCTCGGACGTTCGTGGCGTACGTGTCTTCGTGGATCACGTTCCCGGGTCGCTGCTCGATGTCGACCCGGGTGCGACCAACGCACTGGTCGATCTGGAGCAGCGGGCATCTACGCGCGCTGACTACCTGCCGCTGGCTTCGCAGGTGCATCTGCTCGCCTCGCTTCGCTGACAGGCGCGTCCTTGGAGGATCGGGGTGACCTCCTCCGCTGGCGCTCCGGAGGCCACCCCGATCCTCCATGTCGACATGGACGCCTTCTTCGTGTCGGTGGCCATCAGGCACCAGCCCGAGCTCTGGGACCAGCCGGTGGTGGTCGGGGGACACGCCCGTGGCGTGGTGACCTGCGCCAACTATCCGGCGCGGGCCTACGGCGTGCGGGCCGCGATGCCGGGCTCGATGGCGAGACGGCTGTGCCCTCAGCTCGTCTCGGTCCGTCTCGACTTCGGTGAGGTCGCCGAGGTCTCCCATCAGGTCCGCGAGATCTTCCGCCGCGCCACCCCGCTCGTGGAGGTGGTCAGCGTCGACGAGGCGTTCCTCGACGTACGGGGAGCGACCAGGCTCTTCGGGAGCCCCGAGGAGATCGCCCAGCGGATCCGCCGCCAGATCGCCGAGGAGCTGAGCATCACCTGCTCGGTCGGCGTCGCGCCCACCCCGAGCGTGGCCAAGGTCGGCAGCCGCAAGGCGAAGCCCGACGGCGTCGTGGTCGTCCGGCCGGAGGAGATCCCCGGCTTCCTCCACCCGCTCGACGTCGGTGAGCTCTACGGCGTCGGCCCGAGCACGAGGACCCGGCTGCGGCGGCTCGGCTTCGAGACGGTGGGCGACATCGCGCGCACCCCGGTGCCGACCCTCCACCAGATCCTCGGCCCGCGCCTCGGCGGCCACCTGCACCGGCTCGCCACCGGCACCGACCAGCGCGAGCTGACGGGGCGGCTGGGCCCCGACCTGCCCGACCGGTCCACCGGCGCCCAAGAGACCTTCGGTCACGACCTGAGCGACCGCGAGGACATCGTCCGCGAGCTGCTGCGCCTCTCGGCCCGCGTCACCCGGCGGATGCGGCGGGCCGGCACGGTCGGCCGCACGGTCGCGCTGACGGTGCGGTTCACCGACTTCAAGACCATCTCGCGCTCGCGCACGCTGCCTGATCCCACCGACGTCACCCAGGAGGTGCACGCCATCGCGGTCCGCCTCTACGACGAGCTGAATCTCCGGGGCCGGGCGCTGCGCCTGGTCGGGGTCCGGGTCGAGCACCTGGTCGCCCGCGAGGGCACCGACCGGCAGATGGTGCTCGGCGAGCGGGAGCGGGGCTGGTCCGAGGCCGACCGCGCCATCGACCAGGTCGCCGAACGCTTCGGATCCAGCCTCGTACGCCGCGCGAGCCTGCTCGATCAGGGCCGGGGTTGAGCACCCGCCACTTCGCTTGACACAATCGGTCCTGGTTGTGCCATGTGGCAGAACGTCAAGGGGCAAGAATTTTCTGGGCTCACTACCGCCTTCAGGGTGGCCAGCCTAGACTTGGAGATGCCCCAACAGGACATGGGAGGTACGGTGCCACTCTCGGAAGAGGAGCTTCGCCTGCTTGAGCAGATGGAGCGCGCGCTCTCGGCGGAGGACCCGAAGTTCGCCTCCGCCCTCCGAGGCACGGCCTTGCGCCGTGCCCAACGTCGACATGCGGTCATCGCGGGCATCGTGCTCGCCGGTGGTGTCGCGTTGCTGATGACCGGTGTGATCTCACGGATGTGGATCGTCGGGGTGGTCGGCTTCCTGGTGATGCTGGCCTCGACCTCCGTGCTGCTCACCGCTCTTCGTGGTGCTGCCGCGGTCGAGGAGGACGACGGGGACCACACGCCCCGCAGCTCGTTCTTCGACCGGGCCAGCGAGCGCTGGAAGCAGCGCCGCCGCGACAACGACCTCTGAGAGAACGACCTCTCAGAGGGACCTCTAGGACGAGATCAGCTCCCGCTCGGACCGCGCGACCGGTCCGTCGGAGGCTGGCGCGGGCCGGCGGCGGAAGACCGACGCCGGCCACAGGCGTGCCCGGCGACGGGCACGCCGATCGGCGTGTTCCCTGAGCGTGGCCGAGACCAGGCGTACGTCGTCCCCGACCGCTGCGGTGTCACGGTGCTCCGCGTAGCGGTTGCGCTCGACGGCGGCCACGATCCGCTGCAGCGCGAGCATCGGCTCGCGATCCTGCAGATGCGGGGCCAGGCCGGTGGCCTCCTCCCGGGGTGAACGGGTCCCGGTCCAGGGGAGACCGAGGTCGATCGCGGTGTCGCCGATCTCGCTCCAGCCGGCCTCGGCGTCGCCCGCGAGCCGCGTCGTACGCCGCCGGCGCCGGATCACGGCCGGTGCCGCGAGCGCGATCAGGCCGACCAGGGCGACGATCCCCAGACCCGTCCAGACGGCGCCGGCGTTGGATTCCTCGGTGCCGGTGTCGGCGACCTCGGGCGTGTCCGGCTCCTCGCGCTGCGGGCGGTTGGGCACCGGGTCGACGCTCGTGCCGGCGCTGGGAACAGGCGCCTCCGGCTCGTTGCGGGCGTTGCCCAGCGCACCCGTGGTGTAGCCGGGTTCGCTGGTGTCTGCGGCCGACGGGGTCGGCTCGAAGCGGATCCAGCCGATGTCCTCGAACCACAGCTCGGGCCAGGCGTGCAGGTCGCGGCCGCGGAACTGCCACACGCCGTCCTCGTCCCGGTCGCCGCCCAGGAAGCCGAAGGCGACCCGGGCCGGGATGCCGAGCTCGCGAGCGAGCACGGCCATGGCCGTGGCGTACTGCTGGCAGTAGCCGATCTTGTTGTCGGTCAGGAAGTCCAGCAGGGCCGCGCTGTCGGCGCCGACGTCACGCTCCAGGCTGTAGGTGAACTCGCCGCTGTGGCGGAACCAGTTCTGCAGGGCGACCGCCTTGGCGAACGGCCGGTCCTGGCCGGCGGTCCGCTCCAGGGCGATCTCCTCGATCTCGTCGGGGAGCAGCGGCAGGTCGGTCATGCCCGGTGGGGCGCCGACGCCGGGGTCGCCGGCGGCGAGGAGGCGCTCCTGGGTCGGCTCGACCGGGGCGGCGGTCATCCGCCAGCTCTGCCCGGCGACGGTCTGGTCCCTGCCCTCGGTCGACATGAAGTCGAGGGTGTCCTCGTCGTAGCGCCACGGACCCCGGGCGGTGACCTCGAGGGGATGGGCGAAGATCGGCAGCCAGGTCGACTGGAACTTCGCGCTCGCCCGCAGCTGGTAGGTCGTGGGATCGCCGAGCAGGGTCGGGTCGGACATCGGCGGCTCGAAGGTGGCCACGCCGCTGTGGTCGGAGGGTACGTCGCGGTTGCCCGAGGTCCACTCCGTGCCGGTGAACTTGGTCAGGGCTCCGACGCGGAGATAGGACGGAGGAGTCTCGGTGTCGCCGTAGACGGGGGTCACGGACACCATCACCTGGTCGCTCTGCCGGCGTAGGTCGTCGTAGAGCCCGACGGTCGGGTTGATCACTCGCAGGGGGCCGTTGCCGTCGCCCGGCCCCAGGCCGGGAAGGGAGACGTTCGGGCTGGGCATCCAAGCCGGGGTGAGCAGGGCGATCATGACCGCGGAGACGCCGATGACCGCCGGCCCGGCGGCGGGCACCACCGGAAGGTCGTCGTCGAGGCGCCGGCCCCAGCGGCTCAGCTGCTGGGCTCGGTCGAGGCGGAGCATCACCAGGAACGAGATCGCGGTGAGCGCGAAGACGACCCAGGAGACCCCGCCTCCGCCACCGGCGCCGATGATGCTGAACGGCACCGTGAAGACGCCCAGCACCACGAGCCCCATCATCGGCGGCCGCCGCAGCGAGACGGCGAGGATGTCGGCGAGCAGCACCGCCGCGACACCGCCCGGGATGAGGTAGGGCGCCACCTCCGACCCGGACATCGGCAGGTCGAACGGGTTGAACGCGACGTACGCCTCGGTCATCTCGGCCGTGACCCGTGCCCGGCCGCCGCCGGTGATGGGCAAGGGGTGCTGCACGACCAGGAGGCCGGTCGCGATCGTGCCGAGGAGCACCTGGAGCAGGACCACGACCGAGCCGTGCACGCGCAGCAGCCGCGCGGAGATGCCGGTGCCGACCACGAGCAGGCCGGCGACCAGGATCGGGCCGAGGTAGGGGAACCGGGTGCTCGTGAACGAGCCCCACGACGACAGTGCGAACAGCACGGTCAGGAAGCAGGTCAGCGGCACCGCCATCGCGGGCACCACGCCGCGTGCGTCTCGGGAGGTCATCATCGCGCTGCCCCCGCTCCCGCTGCCGCGCCCCGGGTGCCGAGCTCGCGCCAGCGCGTGGCCACCGAGTCGCCGACCCCGAGCTCGACCGCCTTCCAGCCGTGCTGGATCAGCAGAGGTACGCCGCTGGGCCGCCGTTGCTCCGGCGCCAGGTGCACCGCGCTCCAGCCGTCGACGGCGAGCGAGAAGGCGAGCGCTGCCCCGGTGTGGTGTCGCACCCGGCGAAGCACGCCGGCGTCGTCCTGGTCCAGCGAGCCGAGCACCGCGACGGTGACTCCGCCCTGCCCGGCCTCGCCGATCCAGGAGGCGTCGATGCGGTGGTGCTGGACGGTCTCGACCACGGCGAGCGCCTCCAGCAGGGCGGCCGCGTCGGCCTGGCCCTCGCGGTCGTGCCAGCCGGTGTTGAGCTCACCGCTGCCCGCGGCGCCGGGGGTGTTTCCGCCGGAGGTCACCAGCCGCACCGAGTAGCCGGCCTCGACCAGGTGCACCGCGACCGAGGCGGCGACCACGACGGCGTGCTCGAAGGATGAGCCCGCGCCCTGGCCGCGGTGGACCGAGCGACGGTTGTCGAGGAAGACGGTGGCACGAGCCTGCCAGGGCTGCTCCTCGCGGCGCACCATCAGCTCGCCGAGCCGCGCCGAGCTGCGCCAGTGCACCCGCCGCAGCTCGTCGCCGCGGCGGTACTCACGCACCGTGACGTCCTCCGCGCTGCCCCCGAGGAACGCCCTCGGCCGGGAGTCGCCCGACGAGGTGGCGTTGCCGGTCAGGGGAGTCGGGGGCAACGGGACCACTCTCGGGGTGACCGTGAACGGGACCGTGGACTGGAACGCGCGGTTGAGCTCGACCAGGCCGAACGGGTCGGCCACGGTCACGCGCATCGGGCCGATGTCGAAGCGGCCCCGGATCTCGGAGCGGATCTGGTAACCGAGCTTGTGGCGCCACCCGAAGCCGATCCGGTCGACCACGAAGCGCGGGCGCCCACCCAGGGCGTACGGCACCGTCTCCTCCAGCAGCAGGGTCCCGGTGGGGATCCGGCCCTCGTTGGCGATGGTGAGCTCTACCCTGGCCGGCTGACCGGCCTCGGTCAGGTGCGGCTCGATGTGGCGGACGAGCGCGAGCCGGTAGCGGCCCCAGGCGGCGACCACCGCTGTGACCAGCGGCAGTGCGACCAGCAGCATCCCGATCCGGGACAGTGTGGACTGGTCCAGCAGGATCCCGCAGACGATGGCGGTGATCCCGGCGGCCAGGAAAGCCCGGCCCCGGACGGTCAGTCCGGACAGTGCCTCACGCATCGCGCCCCTCCTTGAAGTCGGCCCGAGGGTTAGGACTGTGGCACCGGCACGGCGGACACGACGGACTCGAGGATGTCGGTGACCGACCGGCCGTGCATCGCCGCGGAGGCGCTGGGGAGGAGACGGTGGGCAAGGACCGGACCGGTCAGCCTGCGTACGTCATCGGGGAGGACGAACTCGCGTCCGTGCAGGGCGGCATGAGCCTTGGCGGCCCGCAGCAGGTGGAGGCTCGCCCGCGGCGAGGCGCCCAGGGCGAGCTCGTTGTTGGTGCGGGTCGCCGCGGTCAGCGCCACGGTGTAGCGGCGGACCGCCTCGGAGACGTAGATCTGGTTGACGACGCCGACGAGCTTGCGGATCTCCACGGCGTCGGTGACCGGGTCCAGGTCGTCGAGCGGGTTGGCCGCGCTGTGGCTGGCCAGCATCGCAATCTCGGAGGCCACCGGCGGATAGCCGACCGAGACCCGCGCCATGAACCGGTCGCGCTGCGCCTCGGGGAGGGCGTACGTCCCCTCCATCTCGATCGGGTTCTGGGTCGCGATCACCATGAACGGCGAGTCCAGCTGGTAGGTCACGTTGTCGACGGTGACCTGATGCTCCTCCATGCACTCCAGCAGCGCCGACTGGGTCTTGGGGGAGGCACGGTTGATCTCGTCGCCGACCACGATGTTGGCGAAGATGCCACCCGGGCGGAACTCGAACTCCCGGGTGTTCTGGTTGAAGATCGACACCCCGGTGACATCGCTCGGGAGCAGGTCGGGCGTGAACTGGATGCGGCGCACCGAACAGTCGATCGAGCGCGCCAGCGCCTTCGCGAGCTGGGTCTTGCCGACCCCGGGCACGTCCTCGATCAGGAGGTGTCCCTCGGCGAGCAGCACGGTCAGCGTGGAGTCGACGACGTCGGTCTTTCCTTCGATCACCTTCTCGATGCTGTCGCGAATGCGGCCCGCGACCCGCACCAATGTCTCGATCTCTGCCCCATGCACTGGACCCGATCCTGGGGCCTCCAACGGCGTCGTCACGTCGCGTCCTTCCGACTCACCCTGCGTATGGGAACACCGTACGGGGTAGCGCCTACGGGCGTCTGCGCCATTCACCCGACTGTGACCTGTAGGCGGTATGCCGCCGGCTTCCGCGCCACGCGGGCCGGGGGAGCGGGCGGTGGTGGGAAATCGCCTCGTGGGGGAGGAAGGTGGTTTGAATGTGGGGGATTGTGGGGTACGGTGGGGCAAAGTGGAGGAACGATCCACGTTGAGCTGACCGCGGGGGCGAGCACATGTTCTTCATGGGCACGTACACGCCGAAGCTCGATGAGAAGGGCCGGATCTTCCTCCCGGCAAAGTTCCGAGATCGACTGGCGGAGGGGGTTGTCGTGACGCAAGGTCAGGAGAACTGCCTCGTGGTGTGGCCCGAGGACGTCTTCATGCAGGAGGCGCAGCGGGCCCAGCAGACGCCGCTCACCTCTCGGGACGCACGTGACTACGCCCGTGTCCTCTTTGCGGGGGCCGAGCAGACGACACCCGACAAGCAGGGCCGGATCGGCATTCCGCCGCTCCTGCGCGACTACGCCGGGATCGTCAAGGACGTGGTCGTGATCGGTGTGATGGACCGGATCGAGATCTGGGACCCGGCCAAGTGGGCGGAGTACTCCGCGGGTGCACAGGCCAAGTTCGCAGACCTCGACGAGTCGACGGACTGATAAAGGGACAGATCGACAAAGCGACAAGCAGCAGAGCTGATCAGAAACGAAACAAGTCAACAGCGGATCCGCAGGACGAGGTCTCAGTCCCGCTCCACTCATCCAGCCATCCGGGGCACCTTCCCCGGCTCCGGACGGCACAGGTGGTGACGGAGCGGGCATGAGACCTGGCTCTGCGGATCCGTGGCGTTGTCAGCCCGTAGCTCTGCCAAAGAGCTGGGGGAGAACACACACCAGACGAAGCCGTGCGATGGGGGTCGAGGCGGTGACGAACCAGAAGCACGTGCCGGTGATGCTCGACCGCATCGTCGACCTGCTCGCGCCGGCGCTCGCCGATGGTGGCGTGCTCGTCGACTGCACGACCGGTCACGGTGGTCACACCGAGGCCGTCCTCGAGCGGATCCCTGGATCACGCGTGATCGGCATCGACCGGGACACCTATGCCCTCGGCATCGCGGGGGAGCGGCTGGCCCGCTTCGGCGACCGGTGGACAGGCGTCCACGCGGTCTACGACGAGATCCTCGACGTCGTCGCCGGGCAGGGCCTGGACGAGGTCCAGGCGGTCCTCTTCGACCTCGGTGTCTCCTCGATGCAGCTCGACCAGCGCGAGCGTGGCTTCGCCTACGCGGAGGACGCGCCGCTCGACATGCGGATGGATGCCACCCGGGGTCAGACCGCGGCGGACGTCCTCAACAACTACTCCGCGGCGGACCTGACCCGGATCCTGCGGGACTACGGCGAGGAGAAGTTCGCCAAGAAGATCGCCTACGCCATCGTCAAGCGTCGCGAGACGGTGCCGTTCACGACGAGCGGGCCGCTGGTGGAGCTTCTCTACGCGGAGATCCCGGCACCTGCCCGTCGCACCGGCGGACATCCGGCCAAGCGCACCTTCCAGGCGCTGCGGATGGAGGTCAACGACGAGCTCGGGGCGCTGCGTACGGCACTGCCGGACTCTCTCGAGGCCGTCGGCGTCGGTGGCCGGGTGGTGGTCGAGTCCTACCACTCGCTCGAGGACCGGCTCACCAAGCGGGCCTTCACCGAGGCGACCAAGCTGGACGTACCTCCCGACATGCCGTTCGTGCCGCCCGAGGCCGAGCCGTCGTTCCGCCTGCTCACCCGTGGTGCCGAGCAGGCCAACGAGGCCGAGATCGAGGAGAACCCGCGCGCCGCCTCGGTGCGACTGCGCGCGGTGGAGCGCGTCAAGCCCCGAACCAACCCAAGAGCCAATACAGCCAAGTCGAACCCTGGAGCAGCCAGATGAGCATCGCCGCCGCGCCACAGGCGCCCGTGCGCAGCCCGGACCGGGCCAACGAGACGACCCAGACACGGCTCACCGCCGTGCCGGCGCCGCTGCCTGCCCCGATGGCGCCGCGGTTGCCGTTCGTCGTGCTCGTCTCGATGCTGCTCATCGGTGGCGTCGTGGGTCTGCTCGTCTTCAACACCTCCATGCAGCAGTCGGCCTTCCAAGAGGCGCGCCTCCAGGAGCAGGCGACCACGCTGGCTGCACGGGAGCAGGCGCTCGACGGTGAGCTGAAGAAGATGGAGGACCCGCACAAGATCGCCGCCAAGGCGAAGGATCTCGGCATGGTCGTCCCGCAGAACGCGGCCATGCTCCGGGTCCCCGAGGCGAAGATCGAGGGCGAGGCGGCCGCGGCCGACAGGTCTGCGACGCCGCCGCTGCACCCGAAGGTCGCCAAGCCATACAGCGTGCTGGTCGCCGAGCAGAAGGCGGCCGAGGCGGCCGCCGCGAAGAAGAAGGCGGCCGAGCTCGCCGAGAAGAAGCGCGAGCAGGAGGCGGCAGAGAAGCAGACGGCCGAGGAGCAGCAGCGTACGTCTTCGGGCGAGGCTCGGTAGGGGAGCGGAGCGATGGCCCAGCGACAGGTCAAGCGGAAGGTCCGCCGGCCGGCGCGCAGCTCTGCCTCGCGGTCCACGCCGAAGGCGACGCAGCGACGCGGGCCGGTGCACATCCGGCTCCGCGTCGGCTTCATCCTGGTGGCGATGGTGCTCTCGGTCTTCGGGGGCCGGCTGGTGCAGCTGCAGGGCATCGACCCGCACTCGTACGCCGCGATGGCGGCCGCCGAGAACGTCGTCGATGTCGTGCTGCCGGCCGAGCGCGGCGAGATCCTCGACCGTGACGGCGAGGCGCTGGCCGACTCCTCCGACGGGCTGATGGTGCTGGCCGACCCGAAGCAGACGAAGAAGGACGCCCCGGCGATCGCGGCGTTCCTGGCCAAGGAGCTCGGCGTCGACTACGCCTCGGCGCTCGCGAAGCTCCGCAAGGACGGCAGCCGGTTCCAGTACATCAAGCGTCAGGTGCCCGCGACCCAGGCGACCGCCGCGGTCGAGAAGGCGGGCAAGGAGGGCTATCAGGGGTTGTGGACCAGCCGTGACCCGCTGCGCAACTACCCCAACGGCGACGTCGCGGCCAACCTGGTCGGCTTCCTCGGCAACGACCAGCGCCCGCTGGCGGGCCTGGAGGCCGCCTTCGACAAGCACCTGGCCGGCAAGGACGGGCATGCGGAATACGACGCGACCAGCCCGGTAAGCGGCACCCGGATGCCGCTGGGCACCAACAACCGCGTCGCTCCCGTAGACGGCGACGACCTGAAGCTCACCCTCGACCGCGACCTGCAGTACTACGTGCAGCAGACCCTGATGGAGGCCGTGCAGAAGTCGCGCGCCGAGTCGGGGATGGCGGTGGTCATGGACACCCAGACCGGCGAGATCCTGAGTCTGGCCGACTACCCGACCTTCGACGCCCGTGATCCGGGGGCATCACCGAACACGCTGCGCGGGAGCAACGCGCTCTCCAACGTCTACGAGCCCGGCTCGGTGCAGAAGGTGCTCACCGTCGCCGGCCTGCTCGACCAGGGCCTCGTCTCGCCCTCGACCCGGCTCAAGGTGCCGGGGTCCTATCGCTCGGGCGACGCCGACATCCACGACTGGTACGAGCACGGCATGGAGAAGCTCACCCTGGCCGGGGTGATCGCGAAGTCCTCCAACATCGGCACCGTGATGGCCGCGAACAAGTACGAGGACGGCCAGCTGCGCGACTACCTCTCCGCCTTCGGCCAGGGCCGGCGCACCGGCCTCGGCCTCGACACCGAGTCGGCCGGTCTGCTCGCCTCGCCGGAGACCTGGAACCCGGCCGACGAGGACCGCATCGACTTCGGCCAGTCGATCTCGGTCAACGCCGTGCAGATGACCGCCGCGCTCAACACGATCGCCAACGGCGGCGTACGCATCGACCCCAGCCTCATCGCCGGGAGCGCCACCAACAATTCCGGCATCGAGGTCGGCACCGACACCGCGGATCGCACCCGTGTCGTCTCCGAGGAGGCCGCCTCCCAGACCGGGGAGATGATGGAGCGGGTCATCAACGACCCGGACAACGCCACCGCTCCGCAGGCCGCTGTTCCCGGCTACCGCGTCTCCGGCAAGACCGGCACCGCGCAGCGGGTCAACTCTGAGTGCAAGTGCTACGACGGCACCACCACGGTCTCCTTCGGCGGCTTCGCCCCCACCGACGACCCGCGGTTCACGGTCTACGTGGCCATCCACAACCCCGGCAACGGCGGTGGCGGTGGCACCGTCACCGGCCCGGTCTTCTCCCAGATCATGTCCTTCGCCTTGCGCCGCTACGGTGTCCCGCCGACCGGCACCGAGCCTTCGAAGATGCCCACTGGTTGGTGAGTTGCGCCGGTTGCAGGAATACCCGGTTCACCGGGTATTCCTGCACTTCTCGGGCAATGCAACACCGGAGAAGTGCAGGCATTGCCTGTGCGCTGTGACGGATGAGACAGATGATCCGCCTCGAATGCATAACATAGGTATGTTATGTTTCTTCTGTGAGCACGACTTCTGCCTCCGGACGTGACCTGTCGCTCGCCCTCGAGAAGGTGGTGCGACTGGTGCGGGAGGTGTCGACCGCGGGGGACGTGTCGCCGACGGCGGCCACGGTGCTGGCCGGGCTGGCGAGGACGGGACCGCAGCGGGTCACGGACCTGGCAAAGGTCGCCGGGGTGTCCCAACCCGCGATGACGCAGCTGGTCAACCGGCTCACCCAGCAGGGGATGCTCGCCCGGGTCGCCGACGACGCCGACAGGCGGGCGGTCCTCGTCGAGGTCACCGACACCGGACGAGACGTCCTCGAGACCAGGCGCGGGCAGCGAGCCGGTGTGCTCGACGCCGCCCTGGCCCGGGTCTCCGTCGAGGACCGTGCCGCCATCGCGGCTGCACTGCCCGCACTCGACCGGCTCGTCGACGCCGTGCTCGATTCCTGACGCGCCGGCCTGCCGGCGACGCGTACGAAACCAACGTCTGAGAAGAGGCAAGAAGAATGAGCTCCCACCAAGGGGCAGCTGCCGCAAGTCCGTTCAAGCAACCACGCGCCGTGTGGGCGGTCGCGTTCGCGTGCGTGGTGTCGTTCATGGGCATCGGGCTCGTCGACCCGATCCTCCCGGTGCTCGCCGAGGAGTTGGCGGCGACGCCCGCCCAGGTGTCGCTGCTGTTCACCAGCTACCTCGTGGTGACCGCCGTGGCGATGATCGGGGTCGGCTGGGTCTCCAGCCGGATCGGCGCCAAGTGGACGCTGATCCTCGGCCTGGTGCTGATCGTGGTGTTCGCCGGGCTGGCCGGGACCGTCGACGGTGTCGACGGCATCGTCGGCTTCCGGGCCGGCTGGGGCCTGGGCAACGCGCTGTTCATCTCCACCAGCCTCGCCGTGATCGTCGGCTCGGCGACCAGCGGCTTCGCGGGGGCGATCATCCTCTACGAGACCGCGCTCGGCCTCGGCATCGCGGTCGGTCCGCTCCTCGGCGGCGTCCTCGGGGGCATCTCCTGGCGCGGCCCGTTCTTCGGCGTCTCCGCGCTGATGGCGATCGCGCTGGTCGCCACGCTGGTCTTCCTCCCACCGACGCCCAAGCCGGAGAAGAAGGTCACCCTGCTCGCACCGCTCGCCGCGCTGCGCCACCGCGGGCTGCTGACGATGGGCATCATGGCGCTGCTCTACAACTGGGGCTTCTTCACCCTGCTCGGCTACGCGCCCTACCCGATGGGCCTGCACGACCCGCTCCAGCTCGGCTGGGTCTTCTTCGCGTGGGGCATCCTGGTCGCCGTCTTCGCCGTGTGGGGTGCGCCGTGGGCGCAGCGCCGCTTCGGCACCGCGCCGACCCTCTACGTCAATCTGCTCGGTCTCGGTGCCCTGCTCGCCGTCATTGGCCTCGGCGTCTCCTCGCCGACCGTGGTCATCGTGGCCGTGATCCTGTCCGGCATCTTCGTCGGCCTCAACAACACGCTGACCACCCAGGCGGTCATGCTGGTCTCGCCGGTGGAGCGGCCGATCGCGTCGTCGGCCTACGGTTTCGTACGCTTCATCGGCGGCGGTCTCGCACCCTTCGCCGCGGGCAAGATCGCCGAGGCGACCGACCAGTCGGTGGCCTTCTACGTCGGCGCCGCCGCCTTCCTGATCGCGATCCCCGTCCTGGCCAGCGGCCACAAGCTGATCACGGCCGCCGAGTCGGCCGAGACCGCCGAACCGGTCGCGCCGACGCTCGAGCCCGTCGGACCGGTCCGTGGTGAGGGCCGGCCGGTGCTGGTCGCCGTCGGTGCCACCCTCGACGCCGACGCGGTCGTCGACCGGGCAGCCGAGATGGCTGCCGCCGAGGGCGCACCGCTCGAGGTCGTCCACGTCCGCGAGACCGAGGTGGTCGAGGAGTTGGCGATCGACGCCGAGGAGCCGGAGATGGCCGCCGCGACCGTACGCGCCCACCTGGACCGCCTCGCCGCCCGCGGCGTGACCGCGACCGGCCTGGTGCTGCACAGCGTCGGCGACCACGCCAGCGCAGGGATGGTGCTGGCCAGGTACGCCACCGAGGCCCGCGTCCGCACGATCGCGCTCGGCTCCTCGCCCCGAGGCCGCGCCGCCCAGCTCGCCGACGGCTCGATCACCTCCGCGGTCGTGCGGAACGCCGGCGTACCCGTCGTGCTCGTCGTTCCCGGCCAAGAGCCGCACGAGCTCAGCGCCGCGGCGCTGACCCAGCTGCGCCACGCCTGAACGTCAGCCTGAACGCCACGCCTGAGGTCGGCCCGGCGGGACCTGGTCCCGCCGGGCGGATAACCTTCGCCAGGTGAGCAGTGCGTACGAGACGGCGGATCCCAAGAGCCCGACCCGCCCGCGAGTGACCGAGCCGGTGACGCTGGCCGAGCTGGCCGGCGAGTTCGGCCTGGACGTACGGGGCGAGGCCCGCGTCACCGGGGTCACGCTGAGCTCCCAACGGGTGCTGCCCGGCGACCTCTACGCCGCCCTCCCCGGGAGCCGTGCGCACGGCGCCAGCTACGCCGCCAGTGCCGTCGAGGCCGGAGCGGTCGCGGTGCTCACCGACGCCGCCGGCGCCGCCGAGCTGGAGGCCCAGGGACTCGGCGAGGTGCCCGTGCTGCTCGTCGAGAAACCGCGCAAGGTGCTCGGTTCGCTCTCGGCCCGCGTCTACGGCAACCCGTCGGGCAGGCTCCGGCTGATCGGGGTCACCGGCACCCAGGGCAAGACGACGACCACCCGGTTGGCCGAGAGCGCGCTGCTCGACGCCGGCCACCGCGCCGGTGTCATCGGCACCGTCGGCACCCGGATCGGCGGCCGCGACGTGAAGACGCCGCTGACCACGCCCGAGGCTCCCGACCTGCACGGTCTCTTCGCCCGGATGGTCGAGGAGGGGACCGAGGCGTGCGCCATGGAGGTCTCCTCCCACGCCCTGGTCATGGGGCGCGTCGACGGGGTCGTCTTCGACGTCGCGGTCTTCCTCAACCTCGGCCGCGACCACCTCGACTTCCACGAGACGGTGGAGGACTACTACGCGGCGAAGGCGGACCTGTTCACCCCGGAGCGGGCGATGTTGGGCATCGTCAACATCGACGACGAGCACGGCCGCCGCCTCGCCGCCGAGGCGACCATCCCGATCCTCACCTATGCGCTGCACGACGACACCGCCGACTGGCGCGCCACCGACGTCGAGCTGCGCCCTGACGGCTCGAGCTTCACCGTCCATGGCCCTGACGGCCTGGAGTTCCCGGGCGCCAGCCCGCTGGCCGGCGACTACAACGTCAGCAACACCCTCGCCGCCCTGGCGAGCATCCACCACGCGTACGGCGACGAGACGGTGGTACGCGATGTCGCCACCGCCCTTGCGAAGGGCTCCGGCGTCCCGGGACGGCTCGAGCGGATCGACGAGGGCCAGCCGTTCACCGTCGTGGTCGACTACGCGCACAAGCCGGACGCGGTCGAGGCCGCGCTCGGCACGCTCCGTCCGCTGACCGAGTCCCGGCTGATCGTCGTGATCGGGGCCGGGGGAGACCGCGACACCGGCAAGCGGCCGATCATGGGGGAGATCAGCGCGCGGCTGGCCGACCACGTGATCGTCACCGACGACAACCCCCGCACCGAGGATCCGGCGAGCATCCGGCGACAGGTGCTGGACGGCACGACCGGCGGCAGCGCGAGCGTCGAGGAGATCGGTGACAGGCGGGCCGCGATCGTCCGCGCGATCAGCCTCGCCGAGCCCGGCGATATCGTCGTCGTCGCAGGTAAGGGGCATGAGACGGGCCAGGAGATCAACGGCGTCACCCACCCGTTCGACGACCGCGAGGTCGTGCGTACGGCGTTGGCGTCACAGTGATCGATGTGCTGATACGGCGGGGTGCCGCAGAGCCGGCGAACCCGTAGGGAAGAATGCCGGGGGCCGGTGTCTTCGCTATGCACACCGGCCCGGGGGCAAGGACCAGGAACGGCATGGCAAGGAAGGCACCCGGCTGACATGAGAGCGATCTTGCTGAGCGGAGCGATTGCGCTTCTGTTCTCGCTGCTCGGCACCCGATTTGCGATCGTACAGTTCACGAAGTTGGGCTACGGCCAGGAGATCCGCGAGGACGGCCCGACCACCCACCGCACCAAGCGCGGCACCCCGACCATGGGTGGCGTCGCGATCGTGATCTCGGTCGTCGTGGGCTACTTCGCGGCCAAGCTGTTGACCGGGGACGCCCCGAGCGCGACTGCCTATCTGCTGCTCTTCCTCCTGGTGGGCATGGCCGCGGTCGGCTTCGTCGACGACTTCATCAAGGTCTTCATGCAGCGCAACCTCGGTCTGCGCGCGTGGTCCAAGATGGTCGGTCAGACGCTGGTCGCGGTGGGTTTCGGCGCAGTCGCAATCCATCCGAGCCTGGCCAACGCCGACGGCATCACGCCGGCGGCCGACCAGCTCTCCTTCATCCGTGACTTCGGTCCACACTTCCTCGGCGGCGACGGGATCCTCTACTGGCTCGGTGGCGCCCTGCTGCTGGTCATCTTCTGGATCATGGTCACCGGCACGTCCAACGCCACCAACCTCACCGACGGCCTGGACGGGCTGCTGGCGGCCTCCTCGGCGATCGTCTTCGCCGCCTACACGATCATCTCGATCTGGCAGAACAACCAGCGCTGCGGCCGCCCGAGCGTGGAGATCGGCACCTGCTACGAGGTGCGCGACCCGCTAGACATGGCGATCCTCGGCGCCGCGATCAGCGGCGCCTGCATCGGCTTCCTGTGGTGGAACGCCAGCCCGGCGAGGATCTTCATGGGCGACACCGGCTCGCTCGCGCTCGGCTCGGTGCTGGCCGGGTTCGCGATCCTGTCGCACACCGAGTTCCTGCTGATCATCCTCGGCGGCCTCTTCGTCACCGAGACGCTCTCGGTGATCCTGCAGACGGGCTGGTTCAAGCTCACCCGCAAGGTGACCGGCACCCCCAAGCGGATCTTCCGGATGACACCGATCCATCACCATTTCGAGATGCTCGGCTGGGAACAGGTGACCGTGGTGATCCGGTTCTGGATCATCACCGGTCTCTGCGTCGCTGCCGGCCTGGGAATCTTCTACGCCGAATGGGTGGCGACGATCTGATGACTGAGCCGGACGACATGGCTGAGAAGCTCGACACGCTGGGCCGCAACGACTCCTGGGAGGGCGTGAAGGCGGTCGTGGCCGGCTTCGGCGTCTCCGGTTTCGCCGCCGCCGACAACCTCACCCACCTGGGTGCCTCGGTGATCGCGCTCGACGAGTCGCCGGGCGACGAGGAGCGCCAGGAGAAGGCCAAGCTCCTCGGCATCCTGGGTGCCGACGTACGCCTTGGCGAGGGCGCCACCCACGTGCTGCCCGACGACGTCGACGTCGTGGTCACCTCACCCGGCTGGAGGCCGACGGCTCCGCTGCTCGCCCAGGCGCGCGAGCGCGGGATCCCGATCTGGGGAGAGGTCGAGCTCGCCTGGCGGCTGCGCGACCCCGACAACGCCGCCCCCTGGCTGGCGGTCACCGGCACCAACGGCAAGACCACGACCGTGCAGATGCTCGACAACATCCTGCGTACCGCCGGGCTCCGGTCCGTCGCCGTCGGCAACGTCGGCCTGCCGATCGTCGAGGCCGTGATGGACCCCGAGCCCTACGACGTCTTCGCCGTGGAGCTCTCCTCCTTCCAGCTCCACTACACCTCCTCGATGGGCGCCGAGGCCGCAGTCGTCCTCAACATCGCCGAGGACCACCTCGACTGGTACCCCTCGATGAAGGAGTACGCCGCGGACAAGGGCCGCGTCTACGAGGGCGTCGAGCGGGCCTGCGTCTACAACGTCGCCGACGAGGCCACGCTGCACCTGGTCGAGGAGGCCGACGTCGTCGAGGGCGCCCGCGCGGTCGGCTTCACCCTCGGCACCCCGGCGGTGGGTCAGCTCGGGATCGTCGAGGACATCCTGGTCGACCGGGCCTTCATCGAGGAGCGTCAGACCTCCGCCGCGGAGTTGTGCCAGATCTCCGACCTCGCCTCCTCCGCGCCCCACTACGTCCAGAACGCGCTGGCCGCGGCTGCGCTCGCCCGGGCGCACGGGGTCTCCCAGGCCGCCGTACGCGACGGGCTGAAGTCCTTCCGCCCCGACGGCCACCGCATCGAGGTCGTCGCCGAGGCCGGCGGCGTCACCTGGGTCGACGACTCCAAGGCGACCAACCCGCACGCCGCACAGGCCTCGCTGCAGGCCTACGACCCGGTGATCTGGATCGCCGGCGGGCTGGCCAAGGGTGCCCGCTTCGAGGACCTGGTCGCCTCCATCCACGACCGGCTGCGGGCCGTCATCCTGATCGGCCAGGACCGCGACGTCATCGCCTCGGCCCTCGCCGCTCACGCCGGTGACCTGGAGATCGTCGAGCTCGACGATCCCGACGGCGTGGCCGCTCTCGCGGAGGCCGTCGAGATCGCCGCCGCGCTGGCCAAGCCCGGCGACACCGTGCTCCTGGCCCCCGGCTGCGCCAGCCAGGACCAGTTCCGCGATTACAAGGCCCGCGGCGAAGCCTTCGCCGACGCCGTACGCCGCCAGCTCTGAGCCCACGCGCCTCGGCCGGGGCGACACGCGGGGGAGATGCGCCGGGAACGCGGAGACGGCGGCGAGAATGTAATGGACGTACGTCGCACCGCAACTGGGAGGTAGGCCGTGACGACTACCAGCCCCGACCAGACCGGTTCCGGCTCGGCCGAGCAGGCCAAGGCGTACCCGAAGTCGGTTCTCGGCTATCTCAAGGCCTGGTTCCACGCGCTGAGAGTGGCGCTGAACCGGCCGCTGGCCGCCTACTACCTGCTGCTCACCAGCACCGCGCTGCTGCTGACCATCGGGCTGATCATGGTGCTGAGCGCCTCGAGCGTGTGGGCCTACACCCAGATGGGCAACTCCTACGCGATCGTCGGGCGGCAGGTGCTGTGGGTGATCATCGGCATCCCCTGTGCGTTCATCGCCTCCAGGATCCGGCCGAAGCACCTGCGACGGCTGGCCTGGCCGGGATACGTCATCGCCTGCGTGCTGCTCTTCCTGACGATCTTCCTGGGCCACGACGTCAACGGACAGCAGAACTGGATCGGGGCCGGCCCGGTCAAGATCCAGCCGAGCGAGATCGCCAAGCTGGGGATCGTGCTCTGGGCGGCCCACGTCTACGCCCTCAAGGAGCGCCGGCTCGACAGCCTCCACGAGGTGCTGATGCCGGTCCTGCCGGGCATCGCGCTGGCCACCGGGCTCGTCCTCGCCGGCCGGGACCTCGGCACCGCCCTGGTCTTCTTCGCGATCGTGCTCGGGATGCTGTGGGTGGTCGGGGCGCCCGGGCGGCTGTTCGGGATGGCGATCTCGATCATCGGTGTCTCGGTGCTGTTCCTGATCAGCACCGACACCGAGCGGCTCGCCCGATTGACCAGCTTCGCGGACCCGTTCAAGGACTACCACGGACAGGGCTGGCAGCCCTCCCACGGCCTCTACGCACTCAGCTCGGGCGGCATCCTGGGCCAGGGGATCGGGGCGTCGCAGCAGAAGTGGGGCGACCTGCCCGAGGCCCACACCGACTACATCTTCGCGGTGCTCGGGGAGGAGCTCGGCCTGGTCGGCACCCTGCTCGTGGTCGGCCTCTTCCTGACTCTCGCCTTCGCGCTGGTCAAGGTCGCGCGCCAGACCGACCGGCCGTTCGTACGCTACTTCAGCTTCGGCGTGCTGGTCTGGCTGCTGGGCCAGATGATCATCAACGTCGGCATGGTGCTCGCACTGCTGCCCGTCATCGGCATCCCGCTGCCGCTGGTCTCCTACGGCGGCTCGGCGCTGATCCCGTCGATGGTGGCGCTGGGCGTCGTCATCGGCTTCGCCCGTCGTGAACCGGCGGCGGCCGCTGCGCTGAAGCAGCGTAAAGCCTTGGCAAAGGATCGGGCACGCCAGGCAGCCGCTTACCGGTCCGCCCAACGCAACCGCTAAGTTCGGACGCATCATGAAGGCCCTCCTCGCCGGTGGTGGCACCGCCGGACACACATCCCCCCTGCTCGCCACGGCTGACGCCCTGCGCCGTCTGGACCCCAGCGTGGAGGTGACCTGCCTCGGCACGCCTCGCGGCCTGGAGAACCAGGTCGTTCCCGCCGCGGGCTACCCGCTCGAGCTGATCCCGCCGGTCCCGATGCCGCGCCAGCTCAGCAGCGACCTGCTCAAGGTGCCGGCCAACCTGAAGGGCGCGGTCGACGCGACCTACGAGGTGCTCGACCGGATCCGGCCCGACGTGGTCGTCGGCTACGGCGGGTACGTGTCGGTGCCGGCCTACATCGCTGCGAAACGGCGCCACATCCCGGTGATCGTCCATGAGGGCAACTCGATGCCCGGCTACGCCAACAAGGTCGGTGCTCGGCTCGCCGACCGGGTCGCGGTCAGCTTCCCGGACACCAAGCTGCCCAAGGCCGAATACATCGGGCTGCCGATCCGCCGGACGATCTCGACGATGGACCGCTGGGCGCTGCGCGCCGAGGCCCGCAGCTTCTTCGGGCTCGACCAGCACCGCCCCACGATCGTCGTCACCGGCGGCTCGCAGGGCGCCCGGACGATCAACGAGTCGGTCTCCGGCGCCTACCTGGCCCTGGCCAGCAACGGGATCCAGGTGCTCCACGTGATCGGCCCGAAGAACGAGCTGGTCTCGCCCGGCCCCGGCTACCACGTGCTCAACTACGTCGACCGGATGGACCTCGCGCTGGCCGCCGCCGACCTGATGATCTGCCGCTCGGGCGCCAACTCGGTGATCGAGGCGAGCGCCGTGGGAGTGCCGGCCGTCTACGTACCTCTCCCGATCGGCAACGGCGAGCAGGCCCTCAACGCCCGCGCCGTCGTCGACGCCGGCGGCGCCGTGCTCGTCTCCGACGCCGACATGAACGCCGCCTGGGTCACCAGCCACGTACCCCCGATCGTCACCGACCGCGCCCGCCTCGAGGCGATGTCGAAGGCCGCCAGCGACCTGGTGCCGCGCGACGCCGACGAACGGCTGGCACGGATGATCTTCGAGGTTGTCGCAGGAGGCAGATCATGAGAGTTCCGGTTCCCGAGCACATTCTTCCCGCCGAGCATCTGGGCAGGGTCCACTTCATCGGCATCGGTGGCGCGGGTCTGTCCGCGATCGCCCGGGTCATGCTGGCCCGCGGGATCGAGGTCTCCGGCAGCGACGGCGCCGACTCGTCGATGGTCGCAGCGCTGCGCGAGGAGGGCGCGACCGTCTACGTCGGTCACGACGCCTCCCAGGTCGACGGCGTCGACACCCTGATCGTCTCCACCGCGATCCGTGAGGACAACCCCGAGTACGTCGCGGCCGTCGAGAAGGGTCTGCGGATCTACCCGCGCTCGGCCGGCCTGGCCTCGGTGATGGAGGGCCGCCGCGTCCTCGCCGTCGCCGGCACCCACGGCAAGACCACCACCACCTCGCTGCTGACCGTCTCCTTGCAGGCTGCGGGCGCTGCGCCGACCTACACCGTCGGTGGCGAGCTGGCCGCCTCGGGCACCAACGCCGCCGAGGGCTCAAGCGACCTGTTCGTCGCCGAGGCGGACGAGTCCGACGGCGCCTTCCTGGTCTACAAGCCGTACGCCGCGGTCGTCACCAACGTCGAGGCCGACCACCTCGACCAGTGGGGGACCGAGGAGGCCTACCGCGAGGGTTTCGCCCAGTTCGTGGGGCGGCTGGCTCCCGACGGGTTCCTGGTTGCGGTCATCGACGACCCCGGCGCCGCGGACCTGCGCCACGTCGCCCACTCGCTCGGCCGCCGCTTCATCGGCGTCGGTGAGTCGGAGCTGGCCGACGTACGCGCCGTCGACATCGTCCTGGAGGGCACCACCTCCTCCTTCACCGTCGTCGACGGGCTCGACGAGCTGGGCCGGATCACGCTGCAGATCCCCGGGCGCCACTACGTCGCCGACGCGCTGGCCGCGTTGACCGTCGGCCTGCGTCTCGGTCACTCCTTCGACCTGCTCAAGGCGGGGCTGGAGTCGTTCACCGGCACCCGGCGGCGGATGGAGCGCAAGGGAGAGGCCGCAGGCGTACGCGTCTACGACTCCTACGCCCACCACCCCTCCGAGATCGCCGGCGACCTCGTCTCCGGCCGGTCCGTGGCGGGGCAGGGGCGGCTCATCGTCGCCTTCCAGCCGCACATGGTCTCCCGCACCCGGATCTTCGGCGAGGAGATGGGACGCGTGCTCGGCGCCGCCGACGAGGTCGTCGTCCTCGACGTCTACCTCGCCCGCGAGGACTACGACCCCGAGGTCACCGGCAAGCTCGTCGCCGACGCGGTGCCGCTGCCGCCCGACCGGGTCGTCAGCGTCGCTGGGCTCGAGGAGGCCGCCGCCGAGCTGGCCCGCCGCGCCCGACCGGGTGACCTGGTTCTGACGCTCGGGGCAGGTACCGTGACCGAGGTGGGCCCGATGGTGCTCGCCAGGCTACGTACGGCAGAGCAGTAACGCTGGGGGAGGCGAGCATGGGGGAGAAGGGGTCGGGCGTCGAGACGGAGATCGCCGAAGCCCTGGAGATCGCCCAGTCGGCGTCGGGGGAGCGCGAGATCGACCTCGACGGCGAGGAGGCCAAGGCCGGCGCTGAGTCGAGCACCGAACCGGAGTCGGAGGAGTCTCAGGACGAGCCCGCTGCGGTCGATTCGGCGACCCTGAAGAGCCGCAAGGCCTTCGCCCGGCGCCAGTGGCGCCGGCGCTGGCTGGCGTGGCGCTATCTGATCGTCGGCACCCTGGTCATCGCGCTCCTGCTCGGTGGAATCTGGGCGGTCTACTTCTCCACCTGGCTGCAGGTCAAGGGCACCTCCGTGCACGGCTCGATGAAGATGACCAGCGCGAAGCAGGTCGTCGAGTTCGCGGCGGTCCCGGTCGGCGAGCCGCTGGCCACCGCTGACCTCGAGGCAGTGCAGGTGCGCGTGCTCAACGGGCTGCCGATGGTGCGCTCGGTCAACGTCTCGCGCGAGTGGCCCGACAAGATCCGGGTCGACGTCACCGAACGTACGCCGGTGGCCGTCGTCTCCATCGGCGGCCGGCTCCGTGCGCTCGACGAGACCGGCACCGTCTTCTGGGACTACAAGAAGGCGCCGCGAGGTCTGCCGATGGTGAACACCGTCACCGGCACCAACTCCGACGCACTCCGCGAGGCCGCCGCGGTGGCCTCGGCGCTCCCGCCCGACCTCGCCAAGACGGTCGACCACGTCGAGGTGACCACCGTCGACTCGATCTCCCTGGAACTGCGCAACGACAAGCGGGTGGTGTGGGGGAGCAGCGCCCAGTCCGACACCAAGGCCGACGTGCTGGTCGCGTTGATGAAGGCCGAGCCCGACGTGTCCCGCTACGACGTCTCCGTACCCGGCCAGCCCGTCACCAGCAAGAGCGTCGACTGATCCTCTACCGGACGGCAACGGATGGGCACAACTGATCCGCGTCCGCGTGTCGCGCCAGTTTGAGGACGTACGTCTGCCTACTGTTCTGAGAACGGCGAGGTTGACATAACTATAACCCTCAGGCTGAGGGTAAGGGTTAAGAACCGGCCGTAAGAACCAACCATCGATCGAAGGGGCGACCACCGTGGGAGCTGCACAGAACTATCTGGCGATCATCAAGGTCGTCGGCATCGGTGGCGGCGGCGTCAACGCTGTCAACCGGATGATCGAGGTCGGCCTCAAGGGGGTCGAGTTCATCGCCATCAACACCGACGCCCAGGCGCTGCTGATGAGCGACGCCGACGTCAAGCTCGACATCGGTCGCGAGCTCACCCGCGGTCTCGGTGCCGGCGCCAACCCGAGCGTCGGGGAGAGCGCCGCCGAGGACCACGCCGACGAGATCGAAGAGGTCATCAAGGGCGCCGACATGGTCTTCGTGACCGCCGGCGAGGGTGGCGGCACCGGCACCGGTGGCGCCCCGGTCGTGGCCCGCATCGCCCGCTCCCTCGGCGCCCTGACCATCGGTGTGGTGACCCGCCCGTTCGCCTTCGAGGGCCGTCGTCGCGCCAACTCCGCCGAGGAGGGGATCAGCAAGCTCCGCGAGGAGGTCGACACCCTCATCGTCATCCCCAACGACCGCCTGCTGTCGATCTCAGACCGCAACGTGTCGGTGATGGACGCGTTCCGCCAGGCCGACCAGGTGCTGCTGCAGGGTGTCTCCGGCATCACCGACCTGATCACCACGCCCGGCCTGATCAACCTCGACTTCGCCGACGTGAAGTCGGTCATGTCCAACGCCGGCTCGGCGCTGATGGGCATCGGCTCGGCGCGCGGTGACAACCGCAGCGTCGAGGCCGCCGAGATGGCCGTCTCCTCGCCGCTGCTGGAGGCATCGATCGACGGCGCCCACGGGGTCCTGCTCTCGATCGCGGGTGGCTCCGACCTCGGCCTCTTCGAGATCAACGAGGCCGCCGCGCTGGTCGCCGACGCGGTCCACGAGGAAGCCAACATCATCTTCGGCGCGACCATCGACGACGCGCTCGGTGACGAGGTCCGGGTCACGGTGATCGCCGCCGGCTTCGACGGTGGCATGCCCAAGCGCCGCGAGGGCGCCTCGGCGCTCGGCAGCGTGCAGGGCCGCTCCAGCGCCTCCCAGTCCACCAACAACGGTGAGACCGCCGCCGTGGCCACCGCGGTCGCGACCCGGCGCACCGAGGAGGCCGAGGAGACCCCGGCCGCCGCGCCGGCCAAGCCCGCCCCGGCCACGCCTCCGCCCGCGGCTCCGCCGGCCGAGCCCGCCCCGGTCGCCAAGAAGCCTGCTCCGAGCGTCCAGTACAGCGACGATGAGCTCGACGTTCCCGATTTCTTGAAGTAGGTCCCTCGCTTGTATTCGTTCCGAGCCTCAGCAGGCCTCGTCGACCTGGCGTTCACCGACAGGTACGGCGGGGTCAGTCTCGCTCCGTACGCCGAGCTCAACCTGGCGGTCAACGGCTCGGACTCGCCGGAGGCGAAGGCCGAGAACCATCGGCTGCTGCTGGCTGACTTCGCCGACGGCGCGCCCTATGCCGACCTCTACCAGGTCCACGGCAACGCGGTCGTCGACGCGGAGTGCGGCACCCGCCCCGAGGCGGACGGAATCGTGACCACCGAGCGTGACCTGGTGCTGTTGGTCCGCACCGCCGACTGCGTACCCGTGCTGTTCGCGGACGAGGCGGCCGGGGTCATCGGCGCGGCGCACGCCGGACGCAAGGGGATGGCGGCCGGGGTCGTGCCCGAGACCATCGCCCGGATGCGCGCGCTCGGCGCGACACGGATCAGCGCCTGGGTGGGGCCGCACGTGTGCGGCAAGTGCTACGAGGTGCCTGCCGAGATGCAGGAGGAGATCGTCGCGGTCGAGCCGGCCGCACGCGCCACCACGAGCTGGGGCACCCCGAGCCTCGACGTCGGCGCCGGAGTGCTCGCCCAGCTGGCTCGCGAGGGCGTCGAGACGGTCGACGCCAGCCGCTGCACCCGCGAGTCCGACGACCTCTACTCCTACCGTCGCGACGGCGCCGGCATGTCGCTGGGCGCCCTGATCCGGCTGCGTGGTGCCTGATGGCGACCGATCGCGCCGATGAGATCGCCGCGGGGCTCGCCGAGACCCGCGAGCGGGTCGCGGTGGCCGCCAAGGCCGCCGGTCGCCCCGCCGACGACGTCCACCTGGTCGTGGTCACCAAGTTCTTCCCCGCCTCCGACGTACGCATCCTGGCCGGCCTCGGCGTCACCGACGTCGGCGAGAACCGCCACCAGGAGGCGGCGGCCAAGGCGGCCGAGTGCGCCGACCTCGGTCTGCGATGGCACTACATCGGCGGGCTCCAGTCCAACAAGGCGGCCGCCGTGGCCGGCTACGCCGACGTGGTCGAGTCCGTCGACCGGTCCTCGCTGCTGCCCCGGCTCAGCCGCGGCGCGGGGGAGCGCGGCCAGATCCTCGACGTCCTCCTGCAGGTATCCCTCGACCCGCTCGGGCGCGAGGGTCGCGCCGGGGCGGATCCCGGTGACGTACGCGACCTGGCTGCTGAGGTCGAGGCGACCGACGGGCTCCGGCTGCGGGGGCTGATGGCGGTCGCGCCTCTCGGTGAGGAACCGGAGCCGGCGTTCGTCCGGCTGGCGCGGATCCGGGAGGACTTCCTGGTCGAGTATCCCGAGGCGACAGTGCTGTCGGCGGGGATGAGCGGCGACCTGGAGCAGGCGATTGCCCATGGCGCGACACACGTACGTGTCGGGTCTGCGGTCCTCGGACAGAGGCCAACTGTCAAGTAATGTCTCGGGAAGCAATACTTTGGGGAAGGTGGCTACATGAGTGAGCGTCAGCGAACGGCTAGGAACCTCAGGCCGCCGCGTCCGTATTCTTGTGGTTGCCCTACGGAGGTGGCGGCATGAGCGGCGCGATGCGCAGGTTCGGTGAATACCTCGGCCTGCTCGAGGACACCGGGTACGACGACGATGTCTACGAGGGTGACGACGACGAGACCCGCTCCCACCAGGCCGTCAAGGCGCCGGTGCGGTCGAAGCAGTCACGCCCGGCTCCGGTGGCTGACCTTTCCGAGCGGCGACGAGCAACGGTGGTGCCTGCAGTGGCAGAGCTTTCCAAGATCATCACGCTGACCCCGACGTCCTACAACGAAGCGCGTCAGATCGGCGAGAACTACCGCGACGGCACGCCGGTGATCATGAACCTCACCGAGATGAACGATCCGGACGCGAAACGGCTTGTCGACTTTGCGGCCGGCCTGATCTTTGCTACCTATGGGAACATCGAGAGGGTCACCAACAAGGTGTTTCTTATCTCACCTGCGAACGTTTCGGTCACGGCTGAGGCAAAGCAGAGGATCGTTGAGGGCGGCTTCTTCAACCAGAGCTGAGGCCTTCGACACCTGCTCGTAGGTGCCTGGATGCGGTCCGCATCTGGCATGTCTACGGACAGGCGCTAGAGTTTCGACAGCATTACCTGATGCCGCCCCCCGGCGGTGCAGTCCGTACGTCTGAGTCAACCGAGTAATGAATGGGTGAGGTCATGCCGCTGACGCCAGAGGACGTGAGCAACAAGCGCTTTACTCCCGTCCGGCTCCGCGAGGGCTACGACATGGGCGAGGTGGACCAGTTCCTCGACGAGGTCGAGGCCGAACTGGCACGTCTCACCCGGGAGAACGACGACCTTCGCGGGAAGTTGGCATCTGCGCAGTCGGGTGGGGGTCCGTCCTTCCCGATGGCTCCCGAGCCGCCTGCTCCTGAGCCGATGCCGGCTCCTGAGCCGGTCTCGCACCAGATGCCGATGTATCAGGAGGCACCGCAGACCGGCGGCATCGAGACGATCCGGGTCGAGACCGTGCCGGAGGCGTCCAACGCCGCCGCGCGCCTGCTCGAGCTGGCCACGCGCAACCACGACGCGCTCATCGACACTGCCAAGAACGACGCCGACAAGATCGTCGGCGAGGCTCGCACCAAGGCCGAGCGCCTCGAGGCCGAGTCGAAGTCGAAGGCCGACCGCATGGAGGCTGACGCGCGCACCCGTGCGCAGATGCTCGACAGCGAGACCGCCGAGCGTCGCCAGCAGCTCTTCGGCGAGCTCGAGCGTGAGAAGGACAACCTGACCACCGAGGTCGACACCCTGCGCAACTTCGAGCGTGAGTACCGCTCCCGCCTGAAGAGCTACTTCACGCAGCAGCTCGACGCGCTCAACAACTCGGCTGAGTCACAGGCGCCTGTGATGGCCGCCGCCGTCAACGAGTCGGGCCCGGCGCCCAAGCGCCTGCGCTCCATCCTGGGGGAGGACGAGGGCTGAGGTCCTCGTAGTCAGGCTTCCATCGGCCGGTCCCGCATCGCGGGGCCGGCCGATGCGTACGTCCGCTGTGTCCTGACGGAGCCCGCCGGCTGCGGCAGGAACGCGTTGTAGCAGGTGAGGCGGGTCCTGTAAGAGGATTTCGGAGTTTTTCCGCGCTGCGGACCAATATGCGTGCAGTTTCGGTGTGTTAGTTGAGTGGAGCCGAATCCCGGGCTACATTCCGGGCACGCACTCCGCACCGACTCGGCGGCGCGAAGTGACGGCAGGAGAAAGGGGACTCCATGTCTGTACCGATGAGGTGTCGCGCCAGCGCGGCAGTCGGGCGCGTCCAGGTGGCGACGCCCGAGCTTTCTGGGAATACCAGCTCCTACGTCACGGCTTCCACGTCGGTGGCCGCGGCGAGCGCCTAAGCCATAACTGACCACCGTGCGGCCCGGGGGGCCGTGTCACACACCAGAAAGCGAGTGCCGTGCCTAAGAAAGCAACCAAGACCGTCGTCTCTCCTGACCAGTTGAAGGTCAAGGACGGCGAGGACCCGTGGACGAAGGATGAGCTCAACGAGGTCATCGACGAGCTTCACGAGATGAGAGCTCACAGCCTCGAGGTGCTCACCGCTCTCGAAGCCGAGCTCTCCGGCCTGATGAAGGACTCCGGCGACGGCGCCGGCCAGGACCAGGCCGACATGGGCGCGACCAGCTTCGAGCGTGACCACGAGCTGACCGTGGTCAACAGCGAGAAGGACAAGCTGGCCCAGAT
The DNA here is from genome assembly GCF_040608935.1 of Nocardioides sp. NPDC004968. Lineage (NCBI taxonomy): Bacteria > Bacillati > Actinomycetota > Actinomycetes > Propionibacteriales > Nocardioidaceae > Nocardioides > Nocardioides sp. NPDC004968. The sequence goes on along the minus strand of NZ_JBEXJF010000003.1, from coordinate 213,208 downwards.
CGAGCGTGTCCTGGGATACCTCGAGGACGGCTCGTACGGCATCTGTGAGTCGTGTGGGGAGCCGATCGGCAAGATGCGGCTCATGGCGTTCCCGCGTGCCACACTGTGCATGACATGCAAGCAGCGCGAGGAGCGTCGCTGAGCGACGCACATACCGGTCCTGAGTCCGACGTGCGCCCTGTTCGATGGGCCGAGTTCGCGACCGTCGCAGTGTTTCTGCTGGTCATCGACCAGATCACGAAGCTCTGGGCGGTCGCGACGCTCGTTCCCGGGCAGCCGCAGGAGTTCATCGGCTCGGTGCTCCAGTTCAACATCATCCGCAACCCGGGAGCAGCCTTCTCGACCGGGACCGGCTACACCTGGGTCTTCACGACGCTCTCGATCGCGGCCACGATCGGTGTGCTCTGGTTCGCGCGCCGGGTGCGTCACCGCGGCTGGGCCATCGCGCTCGGCATCCTGGTCGCCGGCATCAGCGGCAACCTGGTCGACCGGCTCCTGCGTGAGCCGGGCTTCTACGTCGGGCACGTCGTCGACTTCCTGCAGCTGCCCAACTGGCCGATCTTCAACGTCGCCGACATGTGCATCAACGTCGCCGCGGTGCTGATCGTGATCTTCTCGTTCAAGGGGATCGGGCTCGACGGGTCGATCGACGGCGGTGCCGCGGACGAGTCCGAGGACACCTCGGACGAGCCCGAGGGCGAGAAGAAGTGAACTTCGGTCACGCCGACCAGCGCACGCTGCACGTCCCCGACGGTCTGGAGGGGGAGCGGGTCGACGCCGCCATGGCGCGGCTGTTCGGCCTCTCCCGCACCCGTGCGGCAGAGCTGATCGCCGAAGGGCTGGTGACCGTGGACGGCTCGGCCGTGGCCAAGAGCGACCGGGTCAGTGCCGGGTCGATGCTCGACGCGACGATCCCGTCGCAGGCAGACCCCCTCGAGATCAAGCCCGAGATCGTCGAGGGCATCAAGATCATCTACGACGACGACGCCTTCGTGGTGATCGACAAGCCGGTCGGCGTGGCCGTCCATCCCTCGCCGGGCTGGCAGGGGAAGACCGTCGTCGGCCACCTCGTCGCGGCCGGCTTCCGGATCTCCACCTCGGGGGCCAAGGAGCGCGAGGGCATCGTCCAGCGCCTCGACGTCGGCACCTCGGGCGTGATGGTGATCGCCAAGTCCGAGCACGCCTACTCCGTCCTCAAGAACGCGTTCCGGCAGCGTACGGTCGACAAGACCTACCACGCTCTGGTCCAGGGCCACCCCGACCCGCTCGAGGGGACGATCGACGCACCGATCGGGCGCAACCCGAAGTACGACTACAAGTTCGCGGTCCGCGCGGACGGGCGTCAGTCGGTGACCCACTACGAGACGCTCGAGGCGCATCGGTTCGCCTCGCTGCTCGAGATCCACCTCGAGACCGGGCGCACCCACCAGATCCGCGTCCACATGTCGGCGCTGAAGCACCCGTGCGTCGGCGACCTCACCTACGGCGCCGACCCCGCCCTGGCGCGGCGCGTCGGGGTCGAGCGGCAGTGGCTGCACGCGGTGCAGCTCGGCTTCGAGCACCCGGAGACCGGTGAGTACGTCACCTTCGAGTCGACCTACCCAGACGACCTCCAGCACGCCCTCGATGTCATCCGCGACTCCGACTGAGGCGGTACTCCGCCCGGCGGAGTCCGAGGACATCGCCGAGATCGTCCGCACCTACGTCGAGGCACGTGCCGCCGCGCCGATGCCGGCTCCGATCTACCCCGAGTCGGACATCCGGGAGTGGCTCGCGGTCAAGGTCCTGGCGCCCCAGAAGGGGTCGCAGGTCTGGGTCGCGGAGGTCGACGGCGTCGTCTCGGCCTTCGTCGCCTTCACCCCGACCTGGCTCGACGACCTCTTCGTCCACCCTCGCGCCCAGGGCGCCGGCCTCGGCACCATGCTGCTCGACCTGGTGAAGTCGCTGACCGCCGACGGCTTCGGCCTGTGGGTCTTCGAGATGAACACCCCCGCGCGGGCCTTCTACGCCCGGCACGGACTGCGCGAGGTCGAGCGGACCGACGGCTCGGCCAACCAGGAGAAGACCCCCGACGTACGGATGGCCTGGCCCTGACCTACTCGCCCTTGAGGTGGTCCATCTCGGCCGCGATGCGGGCGATCTCGGCGGGGCCGACGCGGCAGCAGCCGCCGACGTACTCAGCCCCGGCGCTGACCCAGGAGAGGGCCTCTCCGGGCCGGAAGCGAGGGGTGCCGGTCCAGGCGCCGTCGGAGTACGTCTCACCGGTGTTGGGGTAGACGACGGCGGGCTCGCCGGTGGCGGTGGCCAGCTGGATGGCGGCGGGGACGTCGGCGGGGTCGCAGCAGTTGACGCCGACGGCGACGACCGAGCGGATGCCCGCGGCCAGCGCCAGTGCGTCGGCCAGGGGCTGGTCGGCGCGGGTGCGGGTGCCGGCGCAGGAGTAGGAGAACCACACCGGGAGGCCGATGTCGTCGAGCAGGTCGACGAGCACCTCGGCCTCCTCGATGTCGGGGATGGTCTCGACCGCGATGAGATCGGGGTCCTCGGTCTCGAGCAGCGCCAGCCGGGGTGCGTGGAAGTCACGCAGTACGGCCGCCGAGACGCCGTAGCGGCCGCGGTACTCCGACCCGTCGGCCAGGTAGGCGCCGTAGGGCCCGATCGAGGCGGCGACCAGGCGTCCGGGAGCCTCCTCAGCGACCTCACGCGCGACGCGGACACTGCGGCGCAGCAGCTCGGTGGCGTACGTCTGGGTCATCCCGGCCTCCACGAAACCGGGCACGCTGGCCTGGTAGCTGGCGGTCGTGGCGACGTCGGCCCCGGCGGTGAAGTAGGCGCGGTGGACCGCGGCGATCTCCGCGGGTGACTCGTCCAGCAGCCGGGCCGTCCACAGGGCTCCGGAGACGTCGTGACCGCGTGCTTCCAGCGCGTTGGACAGGCCGCCGTCGAGGATCGTCACCATGACTCAAGACTGTACGGCCAGCCGCCCGAGAAACGCCCTGGGGCGTCGACGAAACTGTCGGTGCCGCCAGATAGTCTGTAGTCCTTCCCCCAGGTCGTCCGTTTGAGCACGGGCTCCTGCGCCCGCTCCATCCGTTCGACCTCGAGGAGGGCTCCACGCCAATGGCGGCCGGCTCCAAGGACTCATTCGTCCACCTGCACGTCCACACCGAATACTCGATGCTGGACGGAGCCTCGCTCCTCGACGGGCTGTTCTCGCGCACCGCCGAGCTGGAGATGCCGGCGATCGCGATGACCGACCACGGCAACATGCACGGCGCCTACGACTTCTGGTCGAAGGCCCGCAAGCACGACGTCAAGCCGATCATCGGCATCGAGGCCTACATCACGCCGAACACCCCGCGCGGCGAGCGCAAGCGGGTGCGGTGGGGCAAGGGCGACCGGGCGCAGGAGGGCGGCGACGACGTCTCGGGTGGTGGCGCCTACACCCACATGACGATGTGGGCCGAGTCCACCGAGGGGATGCACAACCTCTTCCGGCTCTCGAGCCGCTCGAGCCTGGAGGGCTATTACTTCAAGCCGCGGATGGACAAGGAGATCCTCGCCGAGCACTCCAAGGGGATCATCGTCTCCACCGGCTGTCCCTCGGGCGCGATCCAGACCCGGCTGCGGCTGGGCCAGTGGGACGAGGCGCTCAAGGAGGCCGGCGAGCTGCAGGACATCTTCGGGAAGGACAACGTCTTCCTCGAGCTGATGGACCACGGCATCTCCATCGAGAAGCGGGTCCGCGACGACCTGCTCAAGCTCGGCAAGGCGATGAACATCCGCCCGGTCGCGACCAACGACTCCCACTACAACAACCCCGAGGACGCCGCCGCCCACGAGGCGCTGCTGTGCGTCCAGTCGGGCAGCCGGATGACCGAGCCGCCCTACTCCAAGGGCGGCAAGCGGTTCGCGTTCGAGGGCAGCGGCTACTACATCAAGACCGCCGCCGAGATGCGCGAGCTGTGGGGCCGGCAGGACCTGATCGAGGCCTGCGACAACACCCTGCTGATCGCCGAACGCTGCGACGTCCAGTTCACCGAGTCGACCGGTGGCTACATGGCGCTCGCCGACATCCCCGAGGGCGAGACCGAGGAGTCGTGGCTGCGCAAGGAGACCTGGCGCGGCATCGAGCTGCGCTACCCGGGTGAGAAGACGACCCAGGAGGTCCGGGACCGCGTCGAGTTCGAGATCGACGTCATCCTGCAGAAGGGCTACCCGGGCTACTTCCTGGTGGTCGCCGACTTCATCCAGTGGTCCAAGGACAACGGCATCCGGATCGGACCGGGCCGTGGTTCCGGTGCCGGCTCGATCGTGGCGTACGCGCTGCGGATCACCGATCTCGACCCGCTCGAGCACGGACTCTTCTTCGAGCGGTTCCTCAACCCCGAACGTCCCTCGATGCCCGACTTCGACATCGACTTCGACGACCACCGCCGCGGCGAGACGATCAAGTACGTCACGGAGAAGTACGGCGCGGAGAAGGTCGCCCAGATCGCCACCTTCGGCCGGATCAAGGCCAAGCAGGCGATCAAGGACGCGGCCCGAATCCTCGACCACGGCTTCGCGATCGGCGACCGGATCACCAAGGCGCTGCCGCCCGACGTGATGGGCAAGGGGGTTCCGCTCAAGGAGCTGTTCAACCCCGACCACAAGCGCTACGGCGAGGGCGGCGACTTCCGGGCCCTGCACGACACCGACCCCGACGTCCGCAAGATCTACGAGACCGCGCTCGGTCTCGAGGGCCAGATCCGGCAGACCGGCATCCACGCCGCGGGCGTGATCATGGCCTCCGAGCCGATCATCGACGTCGTCCCGCTGATGGAGCCCAAGCAGGACGGCCAGGTCGTCACGCAGTTCGAGTATCCGACCTGTGAGGCGCTCGGCCTGGTCAAGATGGACTTCCTCGGCCTCTCCAACCTCCACACCCTCGAGGACGCGCTCGGCAACATCCGCGCGAACCGCGACATCGATCTGGTGCTCGAGGAGGTCCCGTTCGACGACAAGCCGACCTACGAGCTGATGCAGCGCGGCGACACGCTCGGCGTCTTCCAGCTCGATGGTGGTGGCATGCGCGCGCTGCTGCGCTCGATGCTGCCCGACCGGTTCGCCGACATCACCGCGGTCTCCGCGCTCTACCGGCCCGGCCCGATGGGCGCCGACTCCCACAACAAGTACGCCCACCGCAAGAACGGCCGCGAGCCGATCGTGCCGATCCACCCCGAGCTCGAGAAGCCGCTCGCCGAGGTGCTGGGGGAGACGTACGGCCTGATTGTCTATCAGGAGCAGGTGATGTCGATCGCCCAGGTCCTGGCCGGGTTCTCGCTCGGACAGGCCGACAACCTGCGCCGCGCGATGGGCAAGAAGAAGAAGGCCGAGCTCGACAAGCAGTACGCCGGCTTCCAGGCCGGCATGCTCGAGCGCGGCTACTCCCAGAAGGCGATCGACACGATCTGGGAGATCCTGCTGCCGTTCTCCGACTACGCCTTCAACAAGTCGCACTCGGCGGCCTACGGCGTGGTCACCTACTGGACCGCCTACCTCAAGGCCAACTACCCGACCGAATACATGGCCGCGCTCTTGACCTCGGTCAAGAACGACAAGGACAAGATGGCGATCTACCTCAACGAGTGTCGCCGGATGAAGATCGCGGTGCTGCCGCCCGACGTCAACGAGTCCGCCCACGACTTCACCGCGGTCGGCAGTGACATCCGCTTCGGCCTGACCGCCGTGCGCAACGTCGGCGCCCAGGTGGTCGACGGGATCGTCGAGGCCCGCACCTCCAAGGGCCGGTTCGAGGACTTCAACGACTATCTCTCCAAGGTGCCCGAGCGAGCCTGCAACAAGCGCGTGATCGAGTCGCTGATCAAGGCCGGTGCCTTCGACGACATGAAGCACCGCCGTCGCGCGCTGGTGGCGATCCACGAGACCGCCGTGGACCAGTACATCGACATCAAGCGCAACGAGGCGATCGGCCAGGACTCGCTCTTCGGCGGCCTCGACGAGGACGGCGGCGACGGCTTCGGCGTCTCGGTGGCCATCCCCGACATGGACGAGTGGGACAAGATGACCCTGCTCGGCCATGAGCGGGAGATGCTGGGTCTCTACGTCTCCGACCACCCGCTGATGGGCCTGGAGCACGTCCTCGCCAACGGCACCGACTGCACCATCGGTCAGCTGATGACCGACGAGACGCGGCCCCACAACACCACCGTCACGGTCTCTGGGCTGGTCACCAACGTCAACCGGCGCATCACCAAGAAGGGCGACGCCTGGGCGACGGTGACCCTTGAGGACCTCGAGGGCTCGGTCGAGGTGCTGCTCTTCCCGTCGTCCTACCAGCTGGCCGCGCCGCATCTGGTCGAGGACGGGATCATCCGGGTCAAGGGCCAGCTCTCCCGCGACAAGGATCAGCCCGAGCTGCGTGGCCAGGAGGTCACCGTCCCCGACCTGACCGGCGGCCCGGGTGCGGCTGGGGGGCCGGTGGTGATCTCGCTGCCGTCGACGCGGTGCACGCCGCAGGTGATCGCGTCGCTGCGTGACGTACTGACCACCTATCCCGGAGTAGCCGAGGTCAGGCTACGGTTGATGACACGGGACGCGACCCGGGTCATGAAGCTCGATGACCGGCTGCGGGTGGCACCGACTCCCGAGCTGTTCGCCGACCTCAAACAACTCCTCGGACCAGGATGCCTGACAATCTGATCGTGCCGCCGCCGCCCAGTCTCTACGCGACCGGCCACCGCTCCGCCCGCCCCGACCTGTCCCGCCCGGTGCTGGTCCAGGTGGCCATCATCGTGGCCGCCTTCATCGTCGGCGGCCTTGCGGCTGGTCTCGCGGCGGCGACGTTGTGGACGCCGCCGACCGGGATGGTGCTCGAGGACAAGTGGTACCGGGGGCTCATCTCGATCGACCCGCCCGCCATCGGGCAGAACATCGATCAGGGCGTCTTCGCCGCGACCGCCTGGTTCTCGGTCTGTGCGATCGTGCTCGGCCTGCTGGTCGGCATCGCGGCCGCGGTCTGGCTCAACCGCTCCGAGCTGGTCACCCTCGGTGCGCTGATGGTCGGCGGTGCGATCGGTGGCGGCCTGATGCTGCTGATCACCTCGCTGCTCTCGCCCGAGGACCCCAATGGTCTCGCCAAGGGTGCCGCCGACGGCACCGTGCTCGAGGACAGCTTCCAGCTGGCCTCGCCGTGGCTGGTCCTGCTAGTCCCGGGCTCGGCGATGCTGGCGCTGATGGTCATCTTCTTGATGTGGGCGCCGCACCCTCCCGCGGATCACGAGCTCGACGGGCAGCAGTCCGCGACCGAAAGGTAAATTCGGCGGACAGCCTCCGTTGGGCGGCGTAGATTCAACAGGTTGGACGGTTGGCACCATGCTGACCGACAGAACCTGAAAGTCACTGATGTCAGAGAACATGCCCGGTCAGAGCCCGTCCGGACCGGAGGCGACAGAGATCCTCGATCTCGGCGGAAGGCCCGCCGGAAAGAGCAAGAAGCCGCTGGTCATCGGCGCGGTAGCCGTCGTGGGCGTCGCTGTGCTGGCGACCGCCGGCACCGTCACCGCGGTCGCACTGAGCAGCGCCGGTGGCTCCCCGGCAGAAGCGTTCCCCGCCTCGACCGTCGCTTACGCCGAGATCGACCTGACCGAGGCCAAGAGCGCCCTGCCGACGCTGCGCAAGCTGCCTTCGCTCGAGAAGGAGCTCGGCCTGAAGAAGGGCGAGGACCCGCGCGAGGCGCTGTTCACCAACGCCTGTGACGACCTCGACTTCGCCAAGGACGTCGAGCCGTGGATCGGCTACAAGGCCGCGGTCGGCGCAGTCCCGACGGACGCGGAACCGGTGCTCGCGTTCGCACTCCAGGTCACCGACGAGTCCGATGCCGAGGCCGGCCTTCCCAAGCTCGCCGAGTGCGGCGGCTCGGAGTCGGCCTGGTCGGTCGGTGACGGGTGGGCGCTCATCGCGGAGACCGACGGCGACCTCGCCACGATCGAGAAGGCGGTGGCGGCCGGCACCCTGGCCGAGGACGCCGGCTTCGAGAAGTGGACCGGTGACGTCGGCGGCACCGGGTTCATCACGGCGTACGCCGCGAAGGAGCTGCCGGACGCCATCGCCGAGGCGGCTGAGAACGGCGCGTTCGACGAGGCCGAGGGTGAGCTCGCCGAGAACCCGATGGGTGGGATCGCGCCGTTGCCAGACCCGGCTGCCCTTGCCGACACGATTCGGTCGGCGATGAAGGACTTCGGCGGTGCGGCCTTCACCGTACGTGCCGACGAGAACGCCTTCGAGCTCGAAGCCGCCTCGTCGATGGGCGAGCAGGCCGAGTCCATGGAGGCCGGCACCCTCGCCGGCACGCTTCCGAAGGACACCACCGCGGTGATCGCGGCCAACCCGGCCGATGGCTGGCTCACGACCGGTCTGGCCGGGAGCGGCGCGGAGGACCAGTTCACGCAGATGCTCGGGATGGCACCCGGCGATCTCGAGAAGCTCCTCGGTGACAGCTTCGCGATCGCGGCCGGCGAGATCGACCTGAGCGCTCCGGACTCCCTGGACATCGGGATCAAGCTCGACGGTGCCGATTCCGCCGATGTCGAGAAGTTCGTCGGCGACCTCACCGCGGGCTTCGGTGCCGAGGGCATCGTCAGCGTCGACAGCGAGGGCGAGGTGACCTCTGTCGGGATGGGGGACTACAGCAAGGACCTGCTCGCCGACGGTGGCCTGGCAGAGACCGACAAGTTCAAGAACGCGGTCCCCAACGCCGAGGACTCCTCCGGGGTGGTCTACCTCGACTTCGACGGTCTCGACGAGCTGGCGGCAGCCGAGGCTCCCGAGGTCGCCGACGACATCGAAGCGCTCGGCCAGCTCGGCTTCAGTGCCTACCTCGACGGCGACACCTCGCGAGCCCTGGCTCGCATCACCGTCGACTGACCTGCCGAGCCGAGTCGGCTCGAACTGACAAGATCCATCGCCGAGTCGGCTCGTCATGACGAGCCGACTCGGCGAGGTTTTCGGTCAGAACGAGCCGACTCGGCGAGGGTTGGTCAGTAGCGGTAGTGGTCCGACTTGTAGGGCCCCTCGACCGGGACGCCGAGGTAGTCGGCCTGCACCTGCTTGAGCTCGGTGAGCTCGACACCGAGGGCGCCGAGGTGGAGGCGGGCGACCTCCTCGTCGAGCGCCTTGGGCAGGACGTAGACGCCGATCGGGTACTCGTCGGTCTTGGTGAAGAGCTCGATCTGGGCCAGCGTCTGGTTGGTGAAGGAGTTCGACATCACGAAGCTCGGGTGACCGGTGGCGTTGCCCAGGTTGAGCAGGCGGCCCTCGGAGAGCACGATGATCTTCTTCCCATCAGGGAAGATCCACTGGTGGACCTGCGGCTTGATCTCGTCCTTGACGATGCCCGGGATCTTCGCGAGGCCGGCCATGTCGATCTCGTTGTCGAAGTGGCCGATGTTGCCGACGATGGCCTGGTTCTTCATCTTCTCGAAGTGCTCGACCCGGATGATGTCGAAGTTGCCGGTCGTGGTGATGAAGATGTCGGCGGTCTCGACGACCGACTCCAGGCGGCGGACCTCGTAGCCGTCCATCGCCGCCTGCAGCGCGCAGATCGGGTCGATCTCGGTGACGATGACGCGAGCGCCCTGGCCGCGCAGCGACTCCGCGGAGCCCTTGCCGACGTCGCCGTAGCCGCACACGACCGCGACCTTGCCGCCGATCATCACGTCGGTGGCGCGGTTGATGCCGTCGATGAGCGAGTGGCGGCAGCCGTACTTGTTGTCGAACTTCGACTTGGTGACCGAGTCGTTGACGTTGATCGCCGGGAAGAGGAGCGAGCCCTCCTTGAACCGGTCGTAGAGGCGCAGGACACCGGTGGTGGTCTCCTCGGTGACGCCCTTGATGCCGTTGGCGATGTTGGTCCAGCGCTGCGGGTCGTTCGTCAGCGAACGGTCGAGGACCCGGAGGACCTCCTTGAACTCCTCGTTGTCGGTGGAGTCCTGGCCCGGCACGGCGCCGGCCTTCTCGAACTCGACACCCTTGTGGACGAGCAGCGTGATGTCGCCGCCGTCGTCGAGGAGCATGTTGGGGCCGACCTTGTTGCCGTCGGCGTCGGTGAAGTCGAAGACCTTCTCGGCCTCGTCCCAGTACTCCGCCAGGGTCTCGCCCTTCCAGGCGAAGACCGGGGTGCCCTGGGGGTCCTCGGCGGTGCCGTTGCCGACGACGACGGCAGCGGCGGCGTGGTCCTGGGTGGAGAAGATGTTGCAGGTGGCCCAGCGCACGTCGGCGCCGAGCGCGGTCAGCGTCTCGATCAGGACGCCGGTCTGGATCGTCATGTGCAGCGAGCCGGCGATGCGGGCGCCCTTGAGCGGCTGGTCCTTGCCATAGCGCTCGCGCATGGCCATCAGGCCCGGCATCTCGTGCTCGGCGAGGGAGAGCTCCTTGCGGCCGAACTCGGCCAGGCTCAGGTCGGCAACCTTGTAGTCCATGGTTATTCCTTACCGAAGTTAATGCGGGCCTGCGTCGCGCATCTGCGCATCAGCGGGATCTCCCACGCAGGTTGCTCTCAGACTACAAGCGCTCGTCGACGGGAGCGGTAATCCGCAACCAACAGTTCGCCCGTAACCCTGTCGAAAACTAGAACAAGTTCCTATTATTGGCGGGCATGACGGCACCCACACCCGACCCGCACACGGTCCAGGGCGACTGCGCCCCTGCGTACGCGCCCCTGCGCGACCTGCTCGCGCGCAACCTCTCCTCCGGAGCCGACCTCGGTGCCTCCGTCGCGGTGATCCGTGACGGCGAAGTCGTGGCTGATCTGTGGGGTGGTGAGGCCCGGCCGGGCGAGGCATGGCAGGAGGACACCATCGTCCGGGTCTGGTCGGTGACCAAGACGATGGCTTCTCTGACCGCGCTCGTGCTCGCCGACCGTGGCCAGCTGGACCTGGACGCTCCGGTCGCGGACTACTGGCCCTCGTTCGCCGACGAGCGGGTTCTCGTACGTCAGCTGCTCTCTCACACCTCCGGCATGTCCGGGTGGACCGAGCGGCTCTCCACCGAGGCGCTCCTGGACCTGCCGCTCGCCAACGAGATGCTCGCCCGGCAGGAACCCTGGTTCGAGCCGGGCTCGGGGTCGGGGTACCACATGGTCTCCTACGGGCATCTGGTCGACGGCCTGGTCCGTGCCGCCACCGGGAAGCCGCTCTCGGAGGTGTTCGCCGAGCTGGTCGCGGGGCCACTGAGGGCCGACTTCCACCTGGGTGTCCCGGAGAGCGAGCTCGGCCGCTGCGCCGACCTCGAGGCTCCCCCGCCCGGAGGGATCGACGTCGCCGCGCTGCCCGAGGGCAACCTGATGATCCCGACCCTGGTCAACCCGAGGCTGGATCCGGCCGAGTTCAACACGGCCCCGATGCGTACGGTCTCGTTGGCGGGGATCAACGGGCACGGCAACGCCCGCTCGATCGCCCGGATCCAGTCGGCCGTCTCCCACGGTGGGGAGGTCGACGGCGTACGTCTGCTGTCACCGACCACGATCGAGCGGATCTTCGAGGTGCAGGCCGACGGTGTCGACCAGGTACTGCTGACGCCGATGCGATGGGGAATCGGCTACGGCCTGCCGCAGCCGGTCGCGGCGCCGGCGGTGCCCGAGGGACGCGTCTGCTGGTGGACCGGCTACGGCGGCGCGATCGTGGTCAACGACCTGGAACGACGGGTCACGGTGGCGTACGCGATGAACCGGATGACCCAGCACATGACCTCCTCGCAGCGCACCGACGCCTATGTGCGCACCGCCTTCGAGTGCGTGGAGGCGGCCGGCATGGAGGTGGCCCGATGAGCGAGGTCAAGGTCTGCGTCATCGGCGCCGGTTGCTCGGGGATCACGACGGCCAAGCGGCTCAAGGAGTTCGGGGTCGCCTACGACCAGTTCGAGCTCTCCGACGACGTCGGCGGGAACTGGTACTTCCGCAACCCCAACGGCCTCTCCTCGGTCTACGAGTCGTTGCACATCGACACCTCGACCAGCCGACTGGAGTTCGAGGATTTCCCCGCGCCGGTGTCGTTCCCGCACTTCCCGCACCACACCCTGATCCACCAGTACTTCCGCGACTACACCGACCACTTCGGGCTGCGGGAGCAGATCACGTTCAACACCGGCGTCGAACGAGCCACGCAGCGCGAGGACGGCTCCTGGGAGGTCAGCCTGTCGACCGGGGAGACCCGGTCCTACACCGATCTGGTGGTCGCCAACGGCCACCACTGGTCACCGCGGCTGCCTGCCTGGAAAGGCGAGTTCGCCGGCGAGATCGTCCACAGCCATTCCTACGTCTCCCCGTTCGAGCCCGTCGAGATCCGCGGCAAGCGGGTGATCGTGGTCGGGATGGGCAACTCGGCGATGGACATCGCCTCGGAGCTGTCCTCGCCCTGGATGGCGTCGAAGCTGTACGTCTCCGCGCGCCGGGGCGTGTGGGTGCTGCCGAAGTATCGCAACGGGCAGCCGGCCGACAAGGTCATGGCGCCGCCCGACATCCCCAAGGAACAGGCGCTGGCGGCCTCCCGCGAGCTGATCCGCGGGCTGGTCGGGTCGATGTCGACGTACGGGCTCCCGGAGCCCGACCACGAGCCACTGTCCGCGCATCCGTCCGTCAGTGCCGACTTCCTGACCAAGGCCGGCTCGGGCGACATCCACATGCTTCCCGAGATCGCTCGGTTCGAGGGATCGACGGTGCACCTCGTCGACGGCTCGTCGGTCGAGGCGGACGTGGTGATCGCGGCGACCGGCTACGACATGTCGTTCCCGTTCTTCGACCCCGCCGAGGTCTCGCTGCATCCCGACGCCGACCACCGCTATCCGCTGTTCAAGCGGATGATCAAGCCGGGCGCCGACCACCTCTACTTCATGGGGCTCGCCCAGTCCTCCCCCACCATCGTCAACCTCGCCGAGCAGCAGTCCAAGCTCCTGGCCCGCCTGATCACCGGGAGCTATGCGCTTCCACCCGTCGAGGAGCAGGAGCGCATCCTGAAAGCCGACGAGCAGGCTCACCTGGAGCAGTACTACGCCGCCCCACGCCACACCATCCAGATCGACTTCGCCCGCTACGTCATCGACCTGATGGCCGAGATCGAGGCCGGGGAGGCACGAGCAGCCGGGGCCGGGTAGGCGCAGGTGCGTCAGTGCTTCTTCTTGAACGGCAGCAGGTGGAGTACGCCGACCACGATCGCGCCGACGATGAGCCCGACGAGCGCGGAGAAGAAGGTGTTGACCAGCCAGGCCGCCGCTGCGCCGACGGCACCGAGGGCGTGGTGGACCTCCTCCTCGAGGTGGTGCACGGTGTCGTAGGGCCACGCCCAGCCGGGGTGGCCGGCGGCGAGGCCGTTGACGTCGTGGACACCGACCAGGATCAGGTGGCCACCGACCCAGAGCATCGCGACGGTGCCGACGACCGAGATCACGGCGAGCACCTTCGGCATCGCGGAGACCATGCCCAGGCCGAGCCGCTGGGCGAAGGCGCCGGGGCGCTGGGAGAGCGACAGGCCGGCGTCGTCCATCTTCACGATCAGGGCGACCACGCCGTAGACCACGATCGTGATCAGGAATGCGACCGCCACCAGGGCGCCGAGCCGCATCCAGAAGCCCTGGTCGATGACCTCGTTGAGCGCGATCACCATGATCTCGGTGGAGAGGATCAGGTCGGTGCGTACGGCACCCGCGATCATCGTCTTCTCGGCCTCGGGCCCTTCCTCGACGACCGGCGTCTCGTGGGCGTGCTCGTGCGGCCGGACCCACTCCAGCACCTTCTCGGCGCCCTCATAGGCGAGGAAGGCGCCACCGAGCATCAGGATCGGGGTGATCGCCCACGGCGCCCACTGCGCCAGGATCAGCGCCACCGGCAGGATGATCAGGAGCTTGTTGCGCAGCGAGCCGAAGGCGATCTTCTTGATGATCGGCACCTCGCGCTCTGCGGCGATGCCGTGGACGTACTGCGGCGTCACCGCGGTGTCGTCGATGACGACACCGGCGGCCTTGGCCGAGGCCTTGCCGGCGGCAGCGCCGACGTCGTCGACGGACGCAGCCGCCAGCTTGGCGATGGCGGCTACGTCGTCGAGGAGTGCGAAGAGTCCGGCGCTCATGCTCGGAACCTTATCGGGTGGGTCCCGTTACTCGACGCCCTGCTCCCGGAACCGTTCCGAGAGCGGGTACTCCCTGAAGTAGTCGGTCTTGATCCGCAGCCAGTCCCCGTTGACGATCATCTCGTCGATCGCGTCGTCGGCCTGGTCCCTGAGCCCGTCGCCCTTGCGGAAGACGAAGGCGATGGGTGCCTTGTCGGACGGAAAGACGATCCGCTCCTCCATCGTGATCGGGGCGCTCTTGATCAGTCCTTCGGTGAACGGCGCATCGTAGAAGAACGAGTCCGCCTTGCCCGCGGCGACCGCCTCGAGCGCGGCCGCCTCGTTCTTCCGCTTCACGATCTCGGCCTTGGGGAAGCGGGCCTTGAGGATGCTCTCCTGCGCGGTGCCGTCCACGATGGCGACCCGGGTGCCGTTGATGTCCTTGAGCTTCTTGATCGGGGAGTTCTTCGGGGTGGTGAAGGACAGGTAGGTGACGAAGTAGGGGTGCGAGAAGTCGTAGGCCTCCTCGCGCTCCTCGGTGACACTGACCTGGGAGGCGATCATGTCGATCTTGCCTTCGTCGAGAGCCGTGAACAGGTCGGCGAAGTCCATCGGTATGAAGGACGGCTTGATGCCGAGCGACTCGGTCACGCCGAGGGCCATCTCGTAGTCGAAGCCCTTGGCGGCGGAGCCTTCGGTGTAGTAGACCGGGGCGCTGTCCAGCACACCGATCTTGAGCTGGCCGTCATCGGCGGCGCTGCTGCGCCTGGCGGAGGAGGGGCCGGTCGTCTCAACCGTGTTGGAGACCACGATCAGGATCACCAGAAGGGTGACCGCGCCCGCAAGGATGAACTTCAGGGATTTCATACGACGTCCTGGTTGGGGGGAGGGGTGCGCCGAGACACTGTGACCTGACTGAGCCAGGCCAGCGGGCATCGTAGGCTACTGGACTTCAGGCGCCCCAAAGTGGGGCGAGCCGGGTCAGGCTCAGGCGCCCTTGTCCTTGAAGACCTCCGAGAGCGGGTACTCCTTGAAGTACTCCTTCTTGATCTTCAGCCACTTCCCATCGAGGATCATCTCCTCGAGGACCCCGTCGATCGTCTCCTTGCGCTCGTCACCCTTCTGCATGACGAACCCGATCGGAGCATCGTCCGCCGGGTAGACGATCGCCTCCTTCAGGGTGATCGGCGCCCGGCCGATGATCGGCGCGGTGTAGGGCGCGTCGTAGAAGAACGCGTCGGCCTCGCCGGTCTCGATCGCCTTGACCGCGGAG
The DNA here is from genome assembly GCF_040608935.1 of Nocardioides sp. NPDC004968. Lineage (NCBI taxonomy): Bacteria > Bacillati > Actinomycetota > Actinomycetes > Propionibacteriales > Nocardioidaceae > Nocardioides > Nocardioides sp. NPDC004968. The sequence continues at coordinate 197,836 of NZ_JBEXJF010000003.1, read as the reverse complement.
TCCTCGTCCTTGGCCTTGATGACGTTGACGTTCTCGTACTGCTCGTCGAGGTAGCGCTCGTGGATGGTGCCCTCGACGACCGCGATGTTCTTGCCGTTGATGTCCTCGCGCTTCTTGATGGGCGAGTCCTCCGGGGTGAGGAAGGACAGGTACGTGACGAAGTAGGGCGCGGTGAAGTCGAAGTCCTGCTTCCGCTCCGCGGTCTCGGTGACCTGGGCGCCGATCATGTCGATCTCACCGGCCTCGAGCGCGGTGAAGAGGTCGCTGAAGTCCATCACCACGAACTCCGGCTTGGCACCCAGACCCTCGGCGACGCCGAGCGCCATCTCGTAGTCGAACCCTTTGGTCACGCCGTCGACCTTGTAGAAGGCCGGCTCGGTACCGTCGACACCGATCCGCAGCGTGCCACCGGCGGAGGCACTCTTCTCGTCGGTCGCTTTGGGGGCTGGGTCGGCGAAATAGCCGCCGATGACCAGGACCCCTAGGAGGGCCAGGGCGCCGGCGACGACAAACTTGATGTGATTCATGCGGAAGTCCTGTGTTTTCGGGATGGTGGGGCATGCCCGTCACGTCGGCGCCGAGAATCCGAGACGTGCTGGCCAAGAGTGGCCGGACGATGTTGCATCAAACACCTGTCTGCTCCCCCGCGTCCAGGTTTTCGTCCATCGTCGTCACGATCTGTCGCGATCCGTGACCGAACCTTCACCGCAGTGCGTGACACAGATCACTCGCATCGTTCACCTTCGAGAAGCCGGCCCAGGTGAACGGAATCAAACACAGACACCCGCGCATCAGGCGCCCTTTTCCCTGAAGACCTCACACGGTTCGGTCCGTCATTCGGAATTAACCGTCGTTAACCAGGCCCAAACGAAGATACTCCGCGGAGTATGTGCCCTGGAGCAGCAGGGACGCGTAGCGGGCGACCTCCGTGGTCGCGTTCGCCTCGACGACCTCCACCCGTACGCCGCGCGTGTCCGCCGCCTCGGTGAGCAGGCGTCGCTGCTCGACCATGATCGGATCGGTCGCGCCGTCGTCGAGGATGACCAGAACGGGACGTACGGACGCCTCCTCCTCGGCGAAGGGGTCGTCGAAGACGTTGCGCGGCCGCGCCGCCTCGAGGACCGGGAGCAGGTCGTCGGCGTCACCGGCGATGGCACCGCGGCCGCTGGCCCGGCGCAGGTTCTCGGCGACTCGACGGGCCGCGCGAGCGGCCAGGACGGAGCCACCCCACACGACCGGGAGCGAGTCGGCCAGCGAGATCGCCAGGATCTTGCCCGGGTTGACCGAGATGTCGCGATGCGGCGAGCAGGCGGTGGCGACGTCGTCGAGCGCGTCGGCCACCTTGTCCGCGTCGGCCTCCGGGCCGAGACCGACCGAGTTGAGGTAGGTGAGCATCAGGATCGCCATCGCGAGCGTGTCGCCGCCCTCGACCGGAAGCAGGGTGCTGTCGCGCCCCTCGGCGTGCTGGGCGACCAGCGACTTCTCCGGAGCGGCCACGACCAGCTGGGCGCCACGGCGGACGGCCTCGGCGGCGGCCGAGGCCTCACCCGGGTCGGAGCCGGTCGGGGCCAGCACGACCACGAGGTCGAGGCTCCCCGCCCAACCCGGCAGGCCTGGGGCCGGCCAGGCGACGAACGGCACCGGGCAGAACGGCTCGAGGACGGCCCGCAGCAGGCGGGAGTCGGGACCCGCCGCGACGACGGCCCGGGGGCGGCCGGTCTCCGCGGCGCGGCGTACGGCCTCCTGCAGGGGCTCTGCGGCACCCGCAGCCTCCCGGCGGACCCGGGCTCCGGACTCGGCCAGCGAACGCAGCAGCAGGTCGATACCGGCCAGCGCCCGCTCGTCGTCCAGCCTGGACTCGTCGAACCAGGTCATCGCGGCCTCACTCGCCCTTGGTCGGACGGGCCTCGTCGATGAGCAGGACAGGGATGCCGTCGCGGACCGGGTAGGCCAACCCGCACTCCCCTTGGCAGACCAGCTCACTGTCGGCCTCGACAGGCAGGAGGTCGCCATGGCACTGCGGGCAGACGATGATCTCGAGCAGCTTCTCGCTCAGGCCCAGAGGGGTCGTTGCGCCAGTCATGTTGCGTTGTCCTTTCGGATGATCGCGAGCGCCTCGTCGCGCACGCGCTCCATGGTGAGTGTGTCCTTGCCCTCCGCGTTGAGCCGCAGCAGCGGCTCGGTGTTGGAGGCGCGTACGTTGAACGACCAGTCGGCGTGGGAGAGGGTCAGGCCGTCGAGTCTGTCGACGGTGACGCCGTCGCGCTCTGCGTACGCCTTCTCGATCTCGGCCAGGGTGGCGGCCTGGTCGGGGACGGTGGAGTTGATCTCGCCGCTCATCGGATAGCGAGCGTAGGCAGCCAGCAGATCGCTCAGCGGCTTGTCCGTCTCGGCGAGGGCGGCGAGGACGTGCAGCGCGGCGAGCATGCCGGAGTCGGCGCGCCAGAAGTCGCGGAAGTAGAAGTGGCCGCTGTGCTCCCCGCCGAAGGCCGCCTCGGACTCGGCCATCACGGCCTTGATGTAGGAGTGGCCGACGCGGGTGCGTACCGGGGTGCCGCCGAGCTCGCTCACGATCTCCGGAACCGCGCGGGAGGTGATCAGGTTGTGGATGATCGTCGCGCCCGGCTCCTGGGCCAGGGCACGCTCGGCGATCAGGGCGGTGATCGCGCTCGGGCTGACCACGTCGCCCTTCTCGTCGACCAGGAAGCAGCGGTCGGCGTCGCCGTCGAAGGCCAGGCCGGCGTCGGCGCCGGTCTCGCGGACCTTGGCCTGCAGGTCGACCAGCGTGGTCGAGTCGAGCGGGTTGGCCTCGTGGTTGGGGAAGGTGCCGTCGAGCTCGAAGTACATCGGGATCAGCTCGACGGCGTCGGCGCCCAGGCGGCCGAAGACCGCAGGCGCGGTGTGGCCGGCCATGCCGTTGCCGGCGTCGGCGACGATGGTGAGCCGGCGACCCTTGACCGGGGCCAGACCGAGCAGGTGCGCGGCGTACGCCTCCAGCACATCGGTCTCGCTGATGTCGCCGGAGATGTCGGCGATCGGAGCCTGGCCGGAGATGACCAGGTCGCGGATCTCGTCCAGCCCGGTCTCGGCGCCGACCGGGACCGCGTTGGCCCGGCAGAGCTTGATGCCGTTGTACTGCGCCGGGTTGTGGCTGGCGGTGAACATCGCGCCCGGCAGGCCGAGGTGACCGGAGGCGAAGTAGAGCTCGTCGGTCGACGCCAGCCCGATCATCGTCACGTCGGCTCCCGCCTCGGTCGCACCGTCGGCGAAGGCTCCCGAGAGCGCCGGGGAGCTCGGGCGCATGTCGTGGCCGACGACGATCGACCCACCGCGGGCGCCGACGACGTGCACGAAGGCACGCCCGGCGAGTCGGGCGAGGTTCTCGTCGATCTGGTCAGGGACGGTGCCACGGACGTCGTACGCCTTGAAGACGGCGTTGGCGATGTCGGGGTCGACTCTCTCCGGCATGTCCGGAACTCTAGTCGTCCTACTCCGACGTCAGCACGCGGAGGTGCCCGCGGCGGGTGCCGCCGGGGCGAGGCTGGCCGTCATTCGCCCCCGGCTCGTCGGCTTCGTCCTGCGCGGGGGCCCCGACGGGTCCTCGCGGGGACGGAGCCGGCGGCCTCGCGGCCTCACGGACGGCATCGGCCAGAGCGAGCAGGTCATCGCCCTTCGGCTGCGGGTCGACGGGCTCACGGGCCAGCCTGACGACCTCCCAGCCCCGAGGCGCGGACAGCCGCTCGGCATGCTCCTCGCACAGGTCATAGGCATGCGGCTCGGCATAGGTCGCCAGCGGGCCGAGGACGGCCGTCTGATCGGCGTACACATAGGTGAGCGTGCAGACGGCTTGACGCTGGCAGGCGGTACGCGAACAACGACGAGCAGTCACGGGTGAACCGTACTCCCCTGAGGCCAGCCGCGCAGTTAGGCTCGCGTACATGACCAGGCACAGGGATCGGCATGGCCGTGGGACTCGCGGCCCGATGGCGGTCCCCACCGACCCGAAGGTGCCGGTCCTGCGCACCCGCCGCGAGCGCTTCGACGACATCGCGCTCGCCATCGTCACCGAGATCGACGGTCGCTGGCAGTCACGGCTCGGCCTGATCGAGTACGCCGTCGAGGAGTCGCCGGACATCCCCAAGGAGTGGACCGTCGAGGACCACATCCCGCTCGGGTCGCTCGAGCGTGGCTCGGGCGCGAAACCCGCGCGGCTGGTGATCTACCGGCGGCCGATCGAGCACCGCTGCCACACCCGCTCCGAGGTCGAGGCGATGGTGCTCATGGTCGTGGTCGAGCAGATCGCGGACCTGCTCGGGATCGCCGCCGAGGACGTCGATCCGCGCTACCAGCCTTGAGGGCGAGTCTTTCTCGTACCGGCGCGCTTTGGTACCGAGATTTTGTGGCTGGTCTGGGCCGCCGACCCGTTCTTCGAGGGTCTTCTCGACCTGCCCCGGAGTAAAGGACGGCCTGCGGCCGCCGGCTTCGCCGGTCGCCTTCGGCGATCCTTGACACCGGATCACGTCGAGAAAGATTTGGCTGGCTATCGGGGCGGCGGCCCGGGTGTGGCCACGGCACACTCACCCACGGGCTGTGACCGTTCCACACCTCCACCAGACATGGGGTCTCCGGGTGAAAGAAAAATTTCTTCCACCCCACCAACCCCACCCCGGCCGAGGCGGCACCTTGCGGCGAACGAAAATTCGTTCGCCTCCCACCACTGCCCGACTGACCGGGACGAAACCCCAACCAGAATCCCCAAGCCCGCGCCCAACCCAAACCTCCGCGGCAAACCCCAACCACGAAGCAACACCGACTCGAAGGCAGTGCTCAGGGCTCCAACGGCAACGGCAGCCCAGGAGCAACGCCAGCGGTGCGTACCTCCGAGCGCAGCGGCCGGAACGGGACGACCGCGTCGCCGTCACCACTCATCACCACGGCCGCGTTGATCTCGACGCCCGCGGGCACGAGCTGGATCAGCGCTGCCTCCGCGGGCACCTCGACCTCCGCGCCCAGCCCTGGACCGATCTCGACGGACTTGGCCTTGAGCGCCTTGCCCTTCGCGGTCATCGGGACCACCTTGACGGTGCCGCTGGCCCCGGTCTTGGCGACCGGGCCAGAGATCACGACCCGCTTCTTGCCGACGCCGCCGCCGGCCGGGACGACCACCGCGGTCGGCTCCGAGATCGTCTCGGTGGCCGTGGTGATCGCGACGTCGCCGCGGTCGACCGAGCGCATCGCGGTGGCGACCGGGCCGGTGGCGACGATCTCGACGCCGTACGCGTCACCGGCGCTGTCCTTGCCGAGCAGCTTGGTCAGGTCGACCTGCGTCTGCCCGTTGGGCGGCACGCTGATCTCCGGAGCACCCTCCGGGGTGAGCACGTTCTTCGGGGTGAGCAGGCGCAGCTCGGCGCTCACCTGGGCGTCGCCCGGGTTGGTGACGGTGAGCGTGCGGCTCGCGGACTTGTTGGGGTAGCCGACCAGCAGGTTGGTCTCGGCCGGAGTCGACTGACCCGGGAAGTAGTCCTCGCTGCCACCCTGCGTCTCTAGTGCGACGGCACGGTCGCGGACCATCACCCCGGCCTGGCCGCGTACGACCGTGGTCTTCAGGGAGAGCTCGCCCTTGCGCGGGATCACGTGCAGCAGGTCGAAGGTGCGGGTGGTGTTGCCGGGGATCGCGACGCCGCGGAGGTCCTCGGGGACCGCCACCACGCCCTTCTCGTCGTAGAGCGAGATGTCGACCGTGGCCGCGCCGCTGTTGGGGTTGGTGAGCTCGAGGATCGAGTTGTGGGTGGCGCCCGCACCGATGCCGGGGAACCACGCCTCCGCCTGCGGAGGCAGGCAGCCCGTCGCCGCGAGCGGCTTGGTCGTCGAACGTCCGGCGACCAGCCCGGGCGCGACCTCCTTGCCCGCCTTGACCACGACCGATCCGGGCTTGACCGACGCGCTGGTGACCTTGCCGGCCCCCACGGTGGTCTCCGCGCCGTTGCCCGCACCCGGGCCGTTCAGCGTGACCTTGCCGGACCCCTCGGCAGCGTTGGTGACGGCGACCTGGTCGGCGCCGGACTTCGGCTTGCCGGGGCACACCACAGTGGCCGCCGTCGGCGCGCTGCTGTCGGCGGCCAGCTTCGGCTGCTCCCACTGGTGGGGCCGGTTGAGCAGCAGCGCCACGGCCATCGCGCCGACCAGGCCCAGCGCCACGAGCACGGTGTTGTCGAGGCGCCGACCGCGCTGCCTGCGTACGCGGCGCAGCCGGGGTCGCGCGGCGGCTGCTGCCGCGGCGGCAGCAGCCATCCGTCCGCCCTTGGCCCGCTCCTGCTGTGATTCCTGCTGGGCCTCCGGCTCCTCCGCGCGCATCTCGTCGGCGGTCGGCCAGGCCTCGAACTCCGGCTCGAAGCCGCCCCGATAGTCGCCGGTCCGATAGTCGCCGGTCTGATAGTCGCCCTCGTACGGCGGCGGGTAGCCCGTCTGGGCAAGCATCTGTCCCGTCTCCGGGCCAGGCACGTAGGGCTCCTGGGCGTAGAGCTGCTCCGGGGTGTAGCCCTCCGGCGGCGTCTGGGCCGTCTGCCCCGTGTAGGGGTCGGCGTACGGGTCCAGCATCCACGGCTCCTGGCCGTAGACGTCGTCGGTCTGCGGCTCCTGCGAGCGGTCGTAGGGGTCTCGTGAGTGACTCATGCCGACTCCCTCCTCTGGATCAGCGTCGGCAGGCACAGGACCAGGACCACGAACAGCCCGATCCCGGCCAGGACCAACAGGATCGTACGGATGATGGACTGTGACTTGGTCACGCCCGGGTCGCTCGGCTCGGAGTCGAGCAGCCAGGCACGCGTCGAGCGCTCGACGGTGCTCGCCTGGGTCACCGACCCGGAGGCGTCGATCCCCTCGGCGACCGAGGAGTCGGCCGGCCCGGGCATCACGATGTAGGCCACGCCCTGGGCGGCCAGATCACCGATCACCGCGTCGTCGGGGTCGGCGGCCAGGCGGCGTACGACTCCGGTGAGCTCCTCGGAGCCACCGGCGACCTGCGCGATCTCGTCCTCACCGAGGGTGATCCCGTCGTTGCGCAGGACGGCGTAGCGGATGCCGTCGTCGACCGAACCGCGAAGCACGAGGACGCCGTCCTCCGGGCCGAGCGTGGTCGAGGTCGGGTCGAGCATGTAGGAGGGCACCCCGGTGTGGCCGAGAGCCCGGGTGTTGTCGGTGAGGTCGCCGGTGCCGGCGTAGACGAACCAGCCGAGGCTGCCGACGACGCCGACCGCCGCGGCCGCAGCGGCCGCGCCGACCATGACCTTCCGCAGCCCGCTGAGGCCGTCGAGGATGGCGCCCTGGGCACCCAGAACCGCCGCGACCACCGCGAAGCCCTGGATGGCGACCAGCGGGAAGCCCCAGCCGACCCGGGCGATGCCGGCGTCGAGCGGGATCGGGATCCAGGACAGCAGCATCGTGACGACCGCGGTCGCGACCGCACCGATCCAGCAGACCATGACCGGGATCCGGGTGCGGCTCGGGATCAGCGCGAGCACGGCGAGCAGCGGCAGCGCCAGGCCCAGCCACCACGGGGCGCCGAGATCGGCACCGTCGAGGCCGGTCAGGCGGCCCACGAGCAGGTCGAACCCGCCGGCGGCCGGAGCCGGCAGCCGGCCAGGGTCGAGCAGCAGAGCGGCCCAGCCGCCGGAGAAGAGCGCCGGCAGCCACCACGGAAGCAGCAGTCCGACCGGTGTCGCGATGGCCGCGGTGGGCGGACCCCACTGGTCGCGGTCGCTGAGCACGGCGGGCATCAGGCGGCGGGCGACGATGAAGATGACCGCCGCGAAGACGGCCGCGACCAGGAAGGCCATCGGCGCGAAGGCGGTGATGACGGTCAGCAGCAGGCCGGTGCGCCATCCGGCGCGCCAGCGGCGGTCGGCGACCGGGTCGCTGAACCCGAGCGCGGCGTGGGCGAGCCAGGGCAGCAGCGCGCCGACCACGACCGCACCGATCCGGCCGTCACCGAAGGCACCGCTGACATAGGGAACCAGGGCGTACGCCGTCGAGCCCCACAGCAGCAGCCAGCGAGGGGCGCCGAGGTGGCTGATCAGCCGGCCCGCGACCCGCAGCAGCCGCCACGCACCGCCGAGCGCGATCGGGAAGCTGAGCAGCATGACGGCGGTGACCGCCAGGCTCGGGTTGCCGCCGAGGAACGTCGCGAGCACCGCCAGCGGGAAGACGTGCGGCGGCGCGGGCACACCGGTGCCCTGCGAGATCGCGTGCCACGACTCGAACTGCAGCTGCCACCAGTCGCCCACGTTCTGGGGTGTCGGCCCGAGGCCGCTGCCGGCCACGCCGCCGAGCGCCGCACGTGCCCCGATGACCCCGAGGATGCCGACGACGACCAGGAGCACCGCGACCGGGTTGGTGAACAGACGCACCAGCCATCCGGTCTCGGCGGGGATCTCATCCTCCTCGAGCTGTGCCCGATCGGCCTGCCGCTTGGCGGCGAAGGAGGCCGGGTCGGCCTCGGCCTGCGCCATCTGGCGCCGCTCGGCGATGTCGGAGGCCTGCAAGGTGACCGCGGTGGCGACGTCGGAGACGAAGTCGAGACCGTGGCGGTAGGGCAGCCAGGGCGGAGGCAGCAGTGCCTTGACCACGTCCTTGTCGGCGTGCGCCTGCTTCCGGCGACGCCGCTTGGCGAGCATGATCTGGCCGGTGTGGCCGTAGATCCAGCCCAGCGCGGCCAGGTCGTCGAGCGCGGTCCCGGGATCGCGCACCAGGATGAAGCCGAGCATCCGCCACAGGGTCTGGAAGAAGAACCTGACCATCCACAGCGCCAGCGTCCCCGGCCGGCCGTTGACCAGCAGGGTGTAGAGCGCGGCCCGGCGCTCCTGATAGTGGATCCGGCGACCGGTCAGCTGCGTCTTGCGTACGCCGCGGTGGGCCGCCTCCACGTGGAAGACGACCGCGTCCGGGACGGCGATGGTCGTGAAGCCCGCGTTCGCGGCCCGCCAGCCGAGGTCCATGTCGGTGCCGAGGACCGGGAGGTGCTTGTCGAAGCCGCCCAGGTATTCGAGGACCTCGCGGCGGATCAGCATGCCGGCGGTGTTGACGGCCAGGACGCGGCGTACCTCGTCGTGCTGGCCCTGGTCGTACTCGCCCCGCTCCAGGCCGGTCTCCCGGGCTCCGGTGACCGAGATCGAGACACCGAGCTCGAGCATCCGGCGCAGCGAGGGCCACTCCCGGATCTTGGGGCCGAGGATGTCGGCCTCCGGGTATTCCGCGGCGGCGTCGAGCAGGGTCGAGAGCGCGTGCGGGTCGGGGGTGGAGTCGTCGTGGAGGAACCAGATCCACTCCGGCGGCTGCGCCGCCTGGTGGAGGATGGCGAGCGCCTCGTTAGCCGCGTCCGCGAACGTCGTCGACGCCGGGAGCTTGACCACCTGGGCGAAGGTCTCCTCCAGGATCTCGACCGACCTGTCGGTCGAGCCGGTGTCGATCGTGACGGCAAAGCTCACCGGAGCCTGCTGGTTCCTGATCCCGTCGATGACGGTCGGAAGCCAGCCGGCGCCGTTATGAGAGACGAGGACGAGGGCGACCGACGCATGCACGATCGGCAACCCTAGTGCCCATCTGGTGATAGACCGAATGGACCTGTCGAGCGATCGGCCACGCCCCCACAGGTATCGAGGCGGAAAAGATCAGCAGGCCCGGACCGTGATGGTCCGGGCCTTGCTGGCTCGTGCTTGGTTGCGGCCTTCAGTAGATCTCGACCCGCTTTGCGCCTTCGCAAGCTCAGGCGCTGCGCTGGCGCCCTTCGGGCGCCTTACTCCCTCGCTCGGCGCGAACGGACGAGCAAGCTCGCCGTTCGACCTCGCTCAGTCGTCACGCTCGATCTTTTCGCGTTGCGACCTCGCTCCTTCGTCGCGAGGTCACAGGCTCAAACTGCGCGCTTCTTCAGCTTGCGGCGCTCTCGCTCGGAGAGTCCACCCCAGATTCCGAAACGCTCGTCGTTGCCCAGAGCAGACTCAAGGCAGTCCTGGCGCACCTCGCAGGTCTGGCAGACCTTCTTGGCCTCCCGAGTCGATCCACCCTTTTCAGGGAAGAACGCCTCCGGATCCGTCTGCGCGCACAGGGCGCGCTCCTGCCAGCCCCCTTCGTCGGTGTCCGGCTCGAGGAGAAACAGCTCTCTCATCGTCTTTCCGACCTTTCGACCCTATTCAGCTTGTTTTCGGGACCGTGACCCCATCTCGGGCCAGTCACCTCACGCCATCGGCAGGTAACCGATCCCCCCGTTTTTTCGGGAACTGCCTCTTGTTACGACCTAGGCCGTCACTTTGATGCAGTTCCCTGCCGAAATCTTCCCGAGATTTTCAAGCGCTGTCGCCACCGCTATCGGTCCCCGTTTCAATTTCGAATCACACTGATGAAATTACATGCCTGTCGGTGCCACAAGTCAACCCTCAAATCTGCTAGGGCCGCTTTAACACAGGCTTTCTTCACCGGCTGGAGCAGGGTTGCTGGCCCCCGTCTGAGAGGCTAGGGCCATGCGTGACATCACCGTTCTCTCCGGCGGCCATGGTGGTTCGAAGTTCATCTCCGGGCTCCTCCACGGCATCTCCGCCGGCCATGTCCCGGGCATTGAGGAAGATGCCCGGGTCACCGTGATCGCCAATACCGCCGACGATCTGTGGATGCACGGCGTCAAGGTCTGTCCCGACCTCGACACGGTGATGTACACCCTCGGCAACGGATTCGACCATGAGCGCGGCTGGGGCCGCAAGGCCGAGACGTGGTCGATCAAGGAGGAGCTCGAGGCCTACGAGGTCCCCGGCACCTGGTTCGGGCTCGGCGACCGCGATATCGCCACCCACCTCGTACGCACCCAGATGCTCGAGGCCGGCTTTCCGTTGTCGCAGGTCACCACGGCGTTGTGCGAACGCTGGCTGAAGCCTGTATGGGACGACCGCGTGCAGCTGCTGCCGATGACCGACGACCGCGTCGAGACCCATGTGGCGATCAAGGACGAGAATTCACCCAGTGGACTCTCGGTCGTTCACTTCCAGGAATACTGGGTACGCCTCCGGGCCGGCGTTCCCGTCGAAAAGCTGATCTTCGTGGGGCAGGACGAGTCGAAGCCGGGCCCCGGGGTGATGGACGCGCTGCTGAAGTCCGACCTGGTGATCGTGCCCCCGTCCAACCCGGTCGTCTCGATCGGAACCATCCTCGGCGTACCCGGGATCCGGGAGGGACTGGTCGCCACCTCGGCCCCCGTGGTGGGGATCTCGCCCATCATCAGCGGTCATCACGTACGCGGCATGGCCGAGCAGATGCTCGCCGCCATCGGCGTCGACGCGACCGCCGCCGGAGTCGGTCTGCATTATGGGACGCGGGGCTCGGGCGGGGTCCTCGACGGCTGGCTCGTCGACACCGCCGACGCCGCCGCGGTCCCCTCGCTCACCGAGTCGGGACTGAAGGCGGCCGCCGTACCGCTGTGGATGTCCTCCGAGGACGCGACCGCCGACATTGCCGCCGCCGCGGTCGAACTGGTCACCCGATGACGGGGCACACGGCTGGGCCGATGAGTGGGCAGGGCATCACCGTCACCGCCCCGGACGGCGTACCCGAGGTGCGTAAGGGCGACGACCTCGCCGCCCTGCTCCTCGACGCCCTGGCGTCCCCTCTGGTCGACGGCGACATCGTCGTGGTCACCTCGAAGGTCGTCTCCAAGGCCGAGGGTCAGGTGCGGGAGGGCAACCGGGACGACGCGCTCCCCGGCGAGACGACGCGGGTGGTGGCCCGACGCGGGCCGACCCAGATCGTGCGCAGCCGCCTCGGGCTGACGATGGCTGCCGCCGGGATCGACGCCTCCAACGTCGAGGCCGGTTACATCGTGCTGCTCCCCCTGGACCCCGACGCCTCCGCGCGTGCCCTGCGCGCCACGTTCCGCGACCGCACCGGCGCGAACGTCGGGGTGATCATCACCGACACCGCCGGACGCGCCTGGCGCGACGGGCAGACCGACATCGCCATCGGCGCCGCCGGCCTCGAGGTGCTGGAGAGCTTCGCCGGCCAGGTCGACGCCTACGGCAACGACCTCGTCGTCACCGCCCCCGCCGTCGTCGACGAGATCGCCTCGGCGGCCGAGATCTCCCAGGGCAAGCTGGGCGCGCGACCGTTCGCGGTCCTGCGCGGCCGGGCGGACCTCGTCCGCGAGCCGGGTGACGACGGGCCGGGAGCGAGCGCGCTCATCCGCCCCGAGGGGTCGGACTTCTTCGGCTTCGGGGCCAGGGAGGCAGTCGTACGCGCTCTGAAGGGTGCCGCCGAGGACCAGGCTCCGTTCGGTGCGTCGGCAAGCGTCGAGGAGCTCTCCGCGGCCGTCGCGGAGGTGACCGGGACCGCCCCCGTCCCGCACCGGGACGGGCTTCGGGTGGCCGGAGCCGACCCCGCGGTGATCGCCGCGCTGGCGTTCGCCCACGGCTGGCGATGCGAGCGCGAGGAGAATAATCACGGGGCAACTTCCCTTCTGCTACCACTGACCACCTAGAATCTGCGCGTCCCGACAAAAGACCCGAGGTACGCCGAACCGTGGCCAACAAGTCGCTCAACAAAGACCGCCGTGCGGTCATCAACGACATCCGCAAGAAGCAGGGCCGCGCCGAGCGCGTCCGAGGCTGGGCGATCATCGGTGTCTGCATCGCCTTCGCCGTCGTGATCGTCGGCGCTGCCGCATGGACGCCGATCAGCGGCTTCATCAAGGACAGCGAGTACAAGGACGTCGCTCTGCCGGACATCGGGAAGAGCGCCAAGGCGGCCGGCTGCCAGAAGGTCACCGAGATGGCGGCCGACGGGAACCAGAACCACATCGCCACCGGCACCGAGCAGACCTACACGACTGCTCCCCCGGCATTCGGCCCTCACTGGAACGAGGCCAACGTCGCGCCGGCCGACATGTCGCGCAAGTTCTACACCCCCGAGGACCGTCCCGACCTCGAGGCTCTGGTGCACAACCTCGAGCACGGCTACACGATCGTGTGGTACGACGACACCGTCTCCGAGGACGAGCTGGACGAGCTGCGCGCGATCGGTGACAAGTTCGCCGGCACCTCCAACTTCCGCTACAAGTTCATCGCGGCCCCGTGGACCGCTGCCGACGCCAAGGAGACCGCGGTCGCCGGCGACAAGAAGACCGAGTTCCCCTCGGGCACCCACATCGCGATGACGCACTGGTCCGCCGACCCGGCCAACCCGACCGAGGCGTCCACCCAGAAGGGCGTCTTCCAGTACTGCGAGGGCGTCTCCGGCGAGGCGATCAAGGACTTCATGACTCAGTACCCCTATACCTCCAGCCCCGAGGCCCAGGCCATGTGACCTGGCCCCTCAGGACGTACGAGACGGCCGTCTCCCTTCGGGGAGGCGGCCGTCTCTCGTTTCAGCGAACCGGCTCAGGTGAGGTCGGTGCGATCGGAGTCCTTGAGAGCCGCGACGATCTTCTTGACCTGTTGGGCATGGGTGCGGGTGGTGACGAGGACGGCGTCGTCGGTGTCGACGACGACGATGTCCTCGAGGCCGATGAGGGCGACCATGCGGCCCGAGTGGGGCACGACCAGGCCGGTGGAGTCGAGGGCGTGGACGAGCGAGGCGTCGCCGAGGATCGTGGGGCCCTCGGGCGAGGCGGTGGCGGCGGCCTGGAGCAGCGTCGCGAGCGAGTCGAAGTCGCCGATGTCGTCCCAGCCGAGGTCGGCAGGCACCGTGGCGACCTTGCCGGCGGCGGCAGCGGGCTCGGCGACCGCGTGGTCGACCGCGATCTTCGGCAGCGTCTCCCACAGCTCCTCGAGCCGCGAAGGCTCGGCGGCGATGGCCCGCAGCCGGTCGGTGAAGCCGGGGTCCGACTCCGCGAGCAGGTCGAGAAGGACCGTGGGGCGGACCACGAACATCCCGGCGTTCCAGCGGTAGCGGCCGGTCGCGAGATAGCCGGCCGCGACCTCGGCCGACGGCTTCTCGACGAACTCGTCGACCAGGTACGCCCCCGGGTGGCCGTCCAACGGCCTGCCCTCGGCGATATAGCCGAACGCGGTCGAGGCGAAGGTCGGCGAGATCCCGATCGTCACCAGCCAGCCGTCCGCGGCGATCGCCGCGGCGCTGCGTACGGTCTCGTGGAAGTTGTCGACGTTGCGGATCACATGGTCGGCCGCGAAGGAGCCCATCACGGCCTCCGGGTCGCGTCGCTCCAGGAAGGCCGCGGCCAGGCCGATCGCGGCCATCGAGTCGCGCCCGCTCGGCTCGGCCAGGATGGCGTCGTGCGGCACCTCGGGCAGCTGCTCGCACACGGCCCGCTCGTGGACCGCGCCGGTCACCACCATGATGCCGTCGGAGACGGGCTCGAGGCGGTCGTAGGTCTCCTGCAGGAGGGTACGTCCGTGGCCGGTGAGGTCGCGCAGGAACTTCGGCTCCGAGGACCGCGAGAGCGGCCACAGCCGCGTGCCTGCGCCGCCGGCGGGGATCACTGCCCAGAACGTCATGCCGCACACCTTAGAGTTTCGACGTGAGCAGCTTCCCCGAGACCCTCGCCCGAGCCCTGCGGACCAACCCAGGTGGACCGTTCGTGACCTTCTATGACGAAGCGAGCGGCGAGCGCCAGGAGCTGTCCACCACGACGTACGCCAACTGGGTGGCCAAGGCATCCGGCCTTCTCCTCGACGAGCACGGCCTCGAGCGCGGGGACAGCATCCGGATCGACCTGCCCACCCACTGGCTGGCCACCGTGTTCCTCGGCGCCGCCTGGAACACCGGGCTCGTGGTGACCGACTCCGACGGTTCCGATTCCTCTGGCCCTGACGCCGTCGTCTGCGGCCCCGAGACGCTGCCCGCCTGGGCGGATGAGGCCGGGAAGCGGCCGACGCTGGCGTGCTCGCTGCTGCCGTTCGGCGTACGTTTCGCCGACCCGCTCCCCCAGGGCGTGCACGACGTCGGCATCGAGGTCTGGGGACAGCCGGACGCCTTCACGCCCTGGGACCCGCCGGCCGCGGACGACGCGGCCACCTCATGGGCAGGCGTCGAGACCAGCCACGCGGACCTGTTCGGAGGCGGCGGGAAGGCCGTACGGCTGGTCTCCACCGTCCCCTCGGCCTCACCGG
The DNA here is from genome assembly GCF_040608935.1 of Nocardioides sp. NPDC004968. Taxonomy (NCBI): domain Bacteria; kingdom Bacillati; phylum Actinomycetota; class Actinomycetes; order Propionibacteriales; family Nocardioidaceae; genus Nocardioides; species Nocardioides sp. NPDC004968. The sequence goes on along the minus strand of NZ_JBEXJF010000003.1, from coordinate 182,735 downwards.
CCGGCGCCGAGCTCCTCGCCTCGCTGCTCGCCGGCGGCGGCTCGCTGGTGCTGGTCACCAACGCGACCGACGAGCGCCTCAGCGTTCTTGCGGAGAGCGAGCGGGCTCAGCCGAACTGGTCGTAGCCCCGCACCACGCCCATCTGGGACTTCCGGTCCCAGCCGCCGCTCTGGTTGTGCTCGTAGGCGAACCACATGCCGTCGGACTTGCGACGCAGCAGGAGGTCACCGCCGGTGGCGGCGCCGCGCAGGTCCTTGGTCGCGAGGATGAAGTCGAAGACGCTGGTGTCGATCCCGGGGTCGGAGTAGGTGGTCAGGCCACCGGGGCCGTTGGTGCGGAAGATCAGCAGCTTGCTCGAGACCCTGAAGACAACCTCGGGCGAGCCGTCGTCGGCGTAGAAGCGGCCGGCGCCGATGACCTGGGTCGAGCCGCTCACTGCGCTGCGCATCCGGTAGGACGCTCCCAGGGCGCTGGTGCCGCGCCCGGGCCAGACCCGGATCTCGCCGGTGGAGTGCTTGCCCACGAGGTCGGGCCAGCCGTCGCCGGTGATGTCGCTGACCACGTCGATGACCGAGACGGACCCGAAGCCGCGCCCGATGATGACGCCGCTGGCGAAGGTCTCGGTGCCGTTGCCGCGGTTGACCCGGATCGTGCCGTCGGTGTGGCGGATCAGGATGTCGCCGTCGCCGTCGCGGTCCCAGTCACCGGCGTTCATCAAGGTGGCCGAGGTGCCGCCGATCAGGTTCGTCGCCCGCGGCGTACCGAAGCGGGCGTTGCCGTCGGTGCGGATCACGACGATCCGCTTGTCGGCGGACCGCCGGGCGACCAGGTCCGGGTAGCCGCGCCCACTGATCTGCGACTGCAGCTCGCGCGCTGCCCAGCTCGCCTGCTTCGAACCCGCCTGCGAGCGGATCGTGCTCAGCTTGGCGTAGAGGTAGCGGCCCGGGCACGCAGTGGAGCCGGCGTCGCGATGGCCCATGATCGCGTGCGAGAACGTGCGGTCGCCGATCCGGGTGGAGCCCTTGTTGCCGCGGACCCCGTGCAGCGACAGCTTCCACGCGTACAGCGTCCCGAAGGCGTTCACCAGCGCGGTCGGGGGTGCGACGTTGTCGAAGTTGCCGATCGCGGAGGCTGCGAAGGCGTAGCTGTTGTAGCCCGAGGTGTGAGCACCCACGACGGGGCGGTCGACGCCGCCGTAGCGGCCCTCCCAGATCCGGCCGAACTTGTCGATCAGGAAGTTGTAGCCGATGTCGCGCCAGCCCCGGCTCCGCACGTGGTAGGCGTAGATGCTCCGGATGATCCCCGGCACCTGCGCCTTCGTGTAGGAGTTCGTGTTGACGGTGTGATGCACGAACCCACCGCGGACCTCGTGGTAGTCGGGCGGGCCGGCCTCGCGCACGCTCTCGTCGGCGCCCCACTGGCGACGGCTGTAGATGCTGGGCTTGGAGGTGTACGCGGCCGCCGACAGCGTCGCCGCCTCCCCCTCCTCGGCGCGCCGGGTGCCCTCGACCGCCTCGGCCGGCTCCGGCGCGTCATCGGCGCCGGTCTCGATCTCGGGCGACTCGCTGCGGCTCTCGGCCGCCTCACCGGGGGTGATCACCGCCAGCCTGAGGTCGGCGGGCACCCGGGCACCTGTCAGCCGCAGCCGGGTCTGCACCTGGTCGACCTCGCCGACGATCGCCTCCATGGTGCCGGGCCTCGACCCGTCGGCCTCCGCCGAGCCCGGGTCAGGAGCATGGTCGTCGACGTGGACGTCCAACGCCTGCCAGTCGCTCCACGTCCCGTCCTCCAGCGTGCGTACGTCGGCCCCGACCGCCTCCTCCGGGACGACCGCGCTGGGCGCCCAGGTGAGTCCGACGGTCCCGAAGCCGTCCACCGGCTGCGGGAGGCTGGTGACGGTCACCGCGTCGCCCGCGGAAGTGGCCTTCTTGGCCTCAGCGGTGACCCGTCCGGCCACGCCGTGCCCGGACGGCGCGGTCAGCGAGATCTCCTCGACGTGGGCGTCGACCGGATCGGAAGGCACCTGCGCCGCTGACGGCACCGCCACCTGGCTCCCGGAGACGGGAACCTCGCCGGGTCGGACCACTTTCAGGTCGACGACGGTGCTCGCCGGGACCAGCGCGGCCAGGACGAACCCGAGCACGAGCAGCTGCTGGGTCGAGGCGACGTAGCGCGACCGAGCACGCTCGACATCGCTCGACTGCTCTTCTCCGGCCTGCGAATGCACGTATGGATCCCCCTGGTTCCGTAACACCAGGGAACATCTTTCACATCAGTCACAGGGGTTGGGAAGAGCCCGCGGGGAACTACAGATCTGTAATTCCCCGCGGGCTCTCGCCCTGAGCTCAGCTCAGACTTCAGCCCCAAGGGCGCTGTCGGCAGCGTCGAGCCTCCTCTGCGCCACCGAGCCCTTGGAGTCGTCCTCACCGTAGTGGAGGTACTCGATGCCCTCGTCGACGTCGCCGTCGAAGACCAGGCGGCCCTTCTCCAGGCAGATGACGCGGTCGCACATCCGCTTGACCGAACCGGCGGCGTGGCTGACGTAGACCACGGTGCGGCCGCTGTCGCGGATCTCCTCCATCTTCTCCATGCACTTCTTCTTGAAGGGCTTGTCACCGACGGCGAGGACCTCGTCGGCGAGGAAGATGTCGGAGTCGATGTGGACAGCGACCGAGAACCCCAGGCGCGAGTACTGCCCCGAGGAGTAGTTGCCGACCGGGGAGTTGAGGTGGTCGCCGAGCTCGGCGAAGTTCACCACGTCGTCGTAGATCTCGGCGGTCTCCTCGGCGGAGAGCCCGTAGATCGCGGCGTTGAGGAAGATGTTCTCCCGGCCGGACAGCTGCGGGTGGAAGCCCGCACCCGTCGCGATCAGGCCCGCGATCTGGCCACGCGTCTTCACGACACCCTGGTCGGGGCGCATCACGCCGCTGATCAGCTTCAGCAGGGTCGACTTGCCCGAGCCGTTGAGGCCCATCAAGCCGACCGACTCGCCCTGCTTGATCGTGAAGGTGACGTCGTCCAGCGCCTTGAAGGTGTTGGAGACGGCCCGTCCCTTCATCTTGGCGACGGTGATGTCCTTGATGCTGCGGTGGTAGCGGAGCGTGAAGTTCTTGGTGACTCCGTCCACCACGATCGAGTCGGCGGTCATGTCAGACGCTCCGGAATCTTGTTCTCGTACTTGCTGAAGACCACCTGGGCGATCACCAGCAGGACCAGCGAGACACCGAACGCACCCAGACCCCACATCCACAGATTCTCGGGCAGGTGCTTGGCGGCGGTCTCCTCGGGATTCGGGGTCACCCCGACCCAGAAAGCCTGCTGGAAGAGCAGCACGGCGTCCGCGATCGGGTTGAGCAGGTAGATCCAGGCCTTGTCCCCGAGGGCGCTCTCGATCATCGAGAACGGGTACATCATCGGGACGCCGAAACGGATGTAGTTGGTCAGGATGTTGACCGCGCTGCCGAAGTCCCGGAAGAAGACGTTGGCCAAGCTGAAGACCAGGGCAAGAGCGGTGCCCAGCGCCATCACGATGCCGAGCGCGAGCAGGAAGGAGGGAACCGTCTCCCAGGTCGGCGTCCATCCGCTGAACAGACAGACGACGATGAGGATCAGAGTCGCCGGCACGAGGTGGTAGAGCGAGACCAGCATCGAGGCGACCGGGAACATCTCCTTCGGCATCGCCATCTTCTTCAGCAACCCCTTGTTGCCGAGCAGGGACCGCGTCCCTGCCCCGAAGGTCTCGGTGAAGAAGTGGACGATGACCAGCCCGGCGAACAGGTGGACCGGGTAGTTGTCCATCCCCTTGTCCGCGCCCATGATCTTGCCCATGAAGATCCAGTAGACGAGGAACTGCGTCAACGGGTTGATGTAGGACCAGAAGACGCCGAGGATCGAGTTGGAGTAGCGACCGCTGATCTCCCGCTGCACAAGCAGCTTGAGGAGGTAGCGGCTCTTGAAGACCGAGAGCAGACCGAGGTTCTCCGCCGGGGGTGCCAGCGGCGCGTCGACGATCCGTACGGGGCGTTCATCAACTCCGGTTGCCATCGGACCCCTTCTCCTCAGCGACCTTCCACGGCTCGAACGTCTTCTCCCAGGCCTCCGGCGAGGTGAACTCGCCCAGCTTGGAGCGGTACTCCTCGGCCAGCTTCGGCCACTGGCGCTTGAGCCGGCGGTGCACCTTGACGGTGTCCCTCAGCATCTGGTTGAAGAGCTTCTTGTCGCGGCGGTAGAAGGCAGCACCCTGCTGGTCGTTCATCGACACGATGGCGCTGTCGTACTTGGTGATCCGGTACCACTGGTTGTCCATCGCGGCGAGCTCGGCCTCGGGGAACTCCGTGGAGAGCTTGCGCGGCTTCATGATCTGCCGGATCGGCGCCTTGAGCGCGGCCAGCTTGACCTCGCGGTTGGTCGGGACCTCGGTGTCCTCCTTGCCCTTGCGCGGCGGCTTGTGGCGGCGCACGGGCGGGAACTCCTCGCGGTCGGCCTTGAGCTGCGCGTCCGGGTAGTCCTTGACCATCTCGCGTACGGCGGGAAGCTGGGTCGCGAGGGTCTCGTGGAGCTTCTCGGGGCCGGCGAGCACATCGAGCAGCGCCTGGTGGCGCAGCATGACCGTCGAGTACTGCATCGAGACCAGGTGCTTGATCTGGTGGGAGAACGACTCGGTGACCATGCGGCCGCCGTCGTCGTAGATCGAGTGCAGCAGCGCAGCGACGAAGCGGTTGCGCTGGTGGAAGTAGGACTGCCAGTCGAGGGCGTCGTTCTTGTCGGTCCACGGGACGTGCCACACGGCCGCACCCGGGAACGACACGGTCGGGAAGCCGGCCGCCTTGGCGCGCAGGCCGTACTCGGAGTCGTCCCACTTGATGAAGACCGGCAGCGAGAGCCCGATCTCCTCGATCACCTTGCGCGGGATCAGGCACATGAACCAGCCGTTGAAGTCCACATCGACGCGCTTGTGCAGCCAGCGGGTCGAGCGCAGGTTGCGGGCACCGAAGTCCCAGTCGCCGTAGACGCCGGGAGCCGACTGCCACCAGAAGCGCCACGGCTGGACGATCTCGCCGTAGGAGTGCAGGCGCGACTTCGCGTAGAGCGAGAACATGTGACCGCCGACGATGGTCGGCCGCTTGGCGAGGTCACCGAAGGTGATCGCGCGGATGATGCCCTCGGGCTCGCAAACGACGTCGTCGTCCATCATCAGGGCGTACGTCGCGGTGCCCTTGCGCACCGACTCGAGCTGACCACGCGCATAGCCGCCGGAGCCGCCCAGGTTGCCCTGCTCGATGATGTGCAGCAGGTCGCCCAGGGCCTTCTCAGCCGCGGGGAACTCGACGTCGTCGGCGACCTTCTTGGTGCCCTGCTCCATCACGAAGACGGTGTCGAGGTAGGGGCGCAGCTGCTCGTCCTCGCCCATCTGCGCGAGCAGCTTGGCGCAGAAGTCGGGCTTGTTCATGGTGGTGACGCAGATGTCGACGGTGCCGTGCTCGGCACGGTCGTCGGGGACCTCCGCGGTCCACTCGGCCGAGGTGATGACGGCGTCCTCGTCGGAGGCGACGACGTCGTACCAGTACCAGCCACCGTCGACGAACGGCTTCAGCGGCAGGTCGAAGGTGAAGGTGCCCTCGGGGTTGGTGCCGGTGTCAGCCGCGTCGACGCGCTGCGAGCGGCCGTTGGCCATCGACTTGTAGACGATGACGCTCGCGCCGCGGCCCTGGAGCGCGACGGTCAGCTTCACGCTGTCGACCACGGTGTGCCGGCGCCAGTAGCTGGCCGGGAACGCGTTGAAGTAGGTGCCGAGCGAGAGCCGCTCGCTCTTCAGGATCCGCAGCGCCGTACGCGACTCGATCTGGTCGGGGTGGATCTGGGTGCCGTCGTTGATCGACTGGCGGATCTGGGCGTTGTTCAGCGCCTGGGCCGTCTTGTCGGAGCCGACCTCGTACTTGTCGGCGTCGAGGATGGCGGCCTGGTTGTCGACGTAGAGCGGGAGTACGTCGGAGTCACGGTCCAGGGGCAGGATCTGCCGCTGGAGCAGTCGGGTCACGCTCATTCGTCAACGCCTCCGGAGGTGAGCGGGGTGCCGTCCTCGAAGTGGGGACGGAGCTTGTTCTCGAACATGGTGAGCGCGGACGCGATCGCCATGTGCATGTCGAGGTACTTGTAGGTGCCGAGACGGCCACCGAAGAGCACCATCGGCTCCTTCTTGGCCAGGTCGCGGTAGACCAGGATCTTCTCGCGGTTGTCGGCGGTGTTGATCGGGTAGTAGGGCTCGTCGCCCTCCTGGGCGAAGCGGCTGTACTCCTTCACCACGATCGTCTTGCCGGGCTTGTAGCGGTCGGCGCGCTCGGGGTGGAGGTGCTTGAACTCCAGCTCACGGGTGAACGGGACCTCGGGGTCGTTGGCGTTCACCACGCCGGTGCCCTGGTAGTCGTCCACCTCGAGGGTCTCGGACTCGAGGTCCACGGTGCGCCAGGAGAGCTTGCCCGCGGAGAAGTCGAAGTACTCGTCGACCGGACCGGTGTAGACGATCGGGACCTTGCCCTTGTAGTCGTCGACCACGGTGAAGAAGTCGGTGTCGAGCTTGACCTCGATGTTGGGGTGGTCGGCCATCCGCTGCAGCCACGCGGTGTAGCCGTCGACCGGGAGACCCTCGTACTTGTCGTTGAAGTAACGGTTGTCGAAGGTGTAGCGGACCGGGAGGCGCGTGATGATGTCGGGCGACAGCTCCGTCGGGTCCTTCTCCCACTGCTTGGCGGTGTAGCCCTTGATGAAGGCCTCGTAGAGCGGGCGGCCGATCAGCGAGATCGCCTTCTCCTCGAGGTTCGTGGCGTCCTCGGTGTTGAACTCGGAGGCCTGCTCCGCGATCAGCGCGCGCGCCTCGTCGGGGGTGTGCGACTTGCCGAAGAAGGAGTTGATCAGCGCGAGGTTCATCGGCAGGGAGTAGACCTGCCCCTTGTACTTCCCGAACACCTTGTGCTTGTAGTCGGTGAACTCGGTGAACTTCCGCACGTAGTCCCACACCTTCTCGTTGGAGGTGTGGAAGAGGTGGGTGCCGTACTTGTGCACCTCGATGCCGGTCTCCTCGTCGAACTCGGAGTAGGCGTTTCCACCGATGTGCGGACGGCGCTCGATGATGAGCACCTTCTTGTCCAGCTCGGTGGCGGCGCGCTCGGCGATGGTGAGGCCGAAGAGGCCGGAGCCGACGACGACGAGGTCAGGAGTGGTTTCAGGGAAGGACACGATCGCTCAGTCTAGGTCTCTGTGGGTAAGGGGACGGTCGGGGAGGTCAGGCGGATGGGACGGTTCAAGAAGTGGGCAGGGTTCGCATGCCTCGCGCTGCGCGCAGGGCCTTGATCACGTTGACGGCCTCGTGCTTGCCGCCTCGCAGCGGGCTGAGGAGAACCACAGCCGCGGTGATGAGCCAGGGCTTGAGACGTACGAGGACGTTCTCGCCGTAGCGGAAGTGGACGACGAAGAGGTTGCGGTACATGTAGAAGCCCTTCCAGCCGGCCAGGTCGTGCTGCTGGCTGAAGTCGAGCTGTCGCACGAGCACCGCGTCGCGTACGGCCCAGATGGTGCGGCCGGCGCGGCGGGCGCGGATCGCGAGATCCACGTCGTCGTAGAAGATGAAGTAGGTCGGATCCGGAAGCCCGATCTCCTCCAGGACGGTGCGGCGGATCATGAAGCCCTCGAAGGCGACGTTCTCCACCGGAACGCGCTCCGGAAGCGCGTCGCGGGTCGGGTAGGTGTCCATGACCGAGGCGGTCTTGGGCTTGATCGCGAGCGGGTTGCGCAGGTCGAACTTCAGCGCGGCCAGCTCGATCAGCTTGCCGTTCTTGTCCTCACGCACGGAGAAGAGGCAGTCCTCGTCCTGGGCGAGCAGCACCTCGAGGCAGTCGTGGGCCGGGACGACGTCGTCGTCGATCAGGTAGAGACGGTCCCAGCCCTGCTCGACCGCGGCCTTGGTGCCGAGGTGGAAGCCACCGGCGCCGCCGAGGTTCTCCGGGCTGTCGATCACCTGCAGGTTGGGGGTGATCGCCTCGGCGAGGACCTGCGCGGTGTGGTCGGTGGAGGCGTTGTTGACGACGATCACCGCGTCGGCGGGCTCATCGAGCTTGGTGAGCCCGTCGAGCAGCCCGCGCAGCATATCGGCGCGGTTGTAGGTGACGACGACGATCGCGACCGTCTCACGGGTGGTGCTCAACGAAGGAACCTCTCGTGTCCACTGAAGTCCCCCCGGACGGCCGCCCACCACGCCTGCGCAGAGAGCCGGATCCGCTTCGGCTGCGGCTTGGTGAGCAGGTAGAACCATAGAGTCTTCGCGACGAAAGCCAAAGCGAAGGGCCACCCTCGGTAGTCGCGCAGATTGAGCAGGTTGTTGCGCGCCATGCAGTAGTGCTTCAGGTCGCTCGGCGTGTGGTTGTACGTCGCCCTCCCCCACGCCATCGGGGTGCCGAGATCGCCGACGGAGGGGTGGCGCACCTGAGCGCCGACGACGGTCGCGATCCGCGCCCCGGCCCTCTCGGCCCGAAGACGGTATTCATGGTCGTCGCCCCAGATGAAGTACTCCGCTCGGGGGTAGCCGATCCGCTCCACCAGGTCGCGGGTGACCAGGACCCCGTTGAACGGGATCACGATGTCCTTGATCAGGCCGTCGGTGGCGGCCGCCTCGACGTCGGCGAGCTGGTGCACGACCTTGGAGCGGCCCGGGAGCCGGATCGGGAACACCAGGCGGCCGGGGTCGCCCTCGTCGACGACGAGCGGCCCCCAGAAGTCGAGGTCGGTCTGCTTGAGCAGCAGCCCGAGGCAGTCGGTGTCGGGCAGGCCGTCGTCGTCCATCAGCCAGACCAGGTCGGCGCCACGCTCGATCGCCATCTCCAGGCCGTCGTGGAACCCGCCGGCGCCGCCGCTGTTGCGCTGCAGGGTGCGGGCGATCACCGGCACCTGGCGCTGACCCGGCTCCTCGGCACCGTCGAGCTCGGCGAGCCACTGCGACGTACCGTCGGTGGAAGCGTTGTCGATGACGATCACCTCGTCGAGGCCGTCGACCACGTCGAGCCGCTCCAGCAGTCGCTGCAGCAGCTCGAGACGGTTGAAGGTCACCACGACCGCGGCGACACGATTGCTCCCTGGCACGGATCCAGACTAGCCGCGACCGCGGGGTATCCCGGGAATCAGCGAGTCGCTGTGACCTGCGCTTAACCCGTTGTTCAACAGGCTGAGGCGAGGTCGTCGGTCTCGTTGGCCTGGTAACCCTTGTTGCGCGAGCCCAGCGAACCGCCGGTGACCGGGCCGCCCTTGTCGGGCTTGCCCTCGGTCTTCTGCGTGGGTGCCTTGGTCTCGCCGTCGTCGCCGGTACCGGGCGACGCGCTCTGCTGGTTGAAGGCCTCCTCCTTCTTCGGGGTGGCCTTCTTCACCGCCTTGCGCACCTCGGCGTGGATGTCGGACATGTCCGGGTCGGCGGTGTTGACCAGCGGAGGCACCAGCGAGAGCGTCGAGATCTTCTGCGACTTCGCCTTCAGCGCCAGCGCCGAGAACCGCTCGATCTCGCTCGGCGGGACCGAGGTGGTGATGGTGGAGCCGGTCGCCTTCGCGACGTCCTGGTAGTGGCGTACGACGTCGGCGGGGCTGGTCTGCTGCAGGATCGCGTTCAGGACGCACTTCTGGCGCGCCATCCGGGAGTAGTCGTCGGAGTCGTGGCGGGCCCGGGCGTACCAGAGGGTCTCCCAGCCGTCGAGCTTCTTGGTGCCGGGCTGGATGTGGGTGTAGAAGCTGTCGGAGGGGAGGCCGACCGGGATCGGCTGGCGGACCTTCAGGGTGACTCCCCCGATGGCGTCCACGATCTCCTCGAAGCCGTTGAGGTCGACGATCGCGTAGTAGCTGATCTGCAGGTCGGTGATGCCCTCGACGGCGTCCACGGTGGCGGCCATCCCGGGATCCTTCTCGCCCTTGTAGAGCTCCTTGTGCTCACCGGCCCAGGTGCTCACGCCGTTGAGGTAGCAGCCGTCGCAGTCGAAGCCGCGCGGGAACTCCTCGTCCATCGGCGAGCCGTCGTCGAAGGTGAAGTTCTGCATGTTGCGGGGCAGGCCGATGAGCACCGTACGTCCGGTCACGGCGTCGATGGAGGCGACCGTGAGCGAGTCGGGACGCAGGCCCCAACGGGTCTTGCCACCGTCGGAGTCGGCGCCGGCGAGCAGGACGTTGAAGCGGCCGTTGTGGGCCTCGGCGGCCTCGGCACCGGCGAAGATCGCCTCGACCATGCCCTTGTGGACGCCGACCAGGTGGGCGCCGAAGATCAGGGTCGCGGCCACCGAGAAGGCCAGTGCGCCGTTGATCGCGACCACGATGCGGCGCTGCTTGAGATCGAGCTCGAGCGGGCGGCCCAGGCGCCAGGCGTCGATGAAGAGCGCCGCCCAGGCGATGGCGCCGGCGATGAGCGCGATGCGGAACAGGCCCAGCAGCCACGGCGTCGTGCCGAGCCGGAAGATCAGGCCGTGCCACAGCAGGGAGATCAGGAAGACCAGCCCGGTGGTGACCGCGAGACCGATCACGGTCCAGATCGCGATCCGGCCGACGCGGCGGTTGCCGGCGACGAGCTGGGCGGACCCCGGCAGGAGCAGCGTGATCAGCAGCAGCGCCATGGCGCGACGGAACCGCACGCGGGAGGCGCGCTCGGCGGCCGTACGCTGGGGCCGGTAGTTCTGCTCAGCCATCTGGGGTCCCTCGGGTGTGAGTCTGCACCGCCAGTATCACCAGTCACACGAGTAACACGGTGGTGCGACGCGCCGACTAACTTTAGCGGCCTGGCACGGTACGTTTGAGCGCATGCCAAACCCCCGCAACCCTGGCAGCCCCAACGATCCCCGGTCGCAGCAGTACGGCTGGGCGTACGGCAATGGCCAGCATGCTCAGCCCTCGGGGCCCGAGCCCACCAACGTCATGCCCACCGTCCGGCGCCCGTCCGGCGGCGCGCCGCCTCCGGCGCCGCCGCATGGCGGCTATGACCGGCCGCTGCCCCAGCCGGGGCAGATCGCGCCGACCCCTGGGCAACAGGGCGGGTATGGCAACCAGGGCTACAACCAGGGCTACAACCAGGACTGGAGCCAGCCGAGCGAGTACGGCGGCAACGGTGGCAACGGCGGCTATGGGGGTTCGGGCGATGGCTACGGCGGTCGCGGGGGCCGCCAGCCCAAGCCCAAGAAGCGCCACCCGTTCCGCCGGTTCGTCGCCATCGTGATGATCCCGGTGCTGATCCTGGTCGGCGCGGTCGCCTGGATCGGCATCAGCGCATGGAACAAGGTCGACAAGGTCCCCTATGAGCCGACCGCCGGCGAGCGGCCCGCGGACCAGCCCGGCACGACGTACCTCATCGTCGCCAGCGACTCCCGCGAGGGCCTGACCGCCGAGGAGAAGAAGAAGCTCTCCACCGGTGACGCCGCGGGCAGCCGCACCGACACCATCAAGCTGCTGCACACCGGCGCCGGCAAGACGATCGTGGTGACCCTCCCCCGCGACTCCATCGTGCCGATCCCGGGTCATGGCGAGACCAAGATCAACGCGGCGTTCGCCTACGGCGGCCCCGAGCTGCTGGTGCAGACGATCGAGCAGAACACCGGCGTACGCATCGACGGCTACGTCGAGATCGGCATGGGCGGTCTGGCCCGGCTCGTCGACGGCGTGGGTGGCATCGAGATCTGTCCGAAGAAGGACATGAAGGACCCCAAGGCCGGCCTGGACATCAAGAAGGGCTGCCAGGAGGTCGATGGAGTCACCGCGCTCGCCTACTCCCGTTCCCGCTATGCGGCCGAGGACGGCGACCTGGGTCGTGGCGCCAACCAGACCGAGGTCATCTCCGCGATCGGCAAGAAGGCCACCAGCCTGGGCACCCTGCTGAACCCGGCCAAGCTCGCCGAGATGGGCGAGGGCGCCGAAGGACTAAAGGTCGGCGAGGGCATGAGCGTCATCGGCGGCGCGAAGTTCCTGTGGGCGTTCAAGGCGCTCGCCGGCGGCTCCGCGATGACCTGCGGCGTCCCGATCCGCGACTTCGCGGTCAACTGGCGCAAGGAGGACGCGCTGACGATGTTCGGTCACATCAAGGAGGACACCGTCGACCAGATCCCGGCGGACATCTGCACGCCGACCGGTCTGCCCGAGTAGCCCGTTCCACCCCGGCCGTCCCTACTGACCTTCGTCGGTAGGGACGGCTGCTTTTCGTCCACTGTGCGCGCCCTCGCACGTCCCTAGGTTCGAGGCATGATCACTTTGGACCACCTGACCAAGAGATACGGCGCGACCACCGCGGTCGACGATCTCACCCTGCAGATACAGCCCGGCCGGGTCACCGGCTTCCTCGGCCCCAACGGCGCCGGGAAGTCCACGACCATGCGGATGATCCTCGGCCTGGACCGGCCGACGTCGGGGACCGCCACCATCGACGGCCGTCCGTATGCCTCACTGCGGCGCCCGCTGCGCGAGGTCGGGGCGCTGCTGGACGCCAAGGCGGTGCACCCCGGTCGCCGGTTGCGTACGCATCTGGTGGCGATGGCGCGGAGCAACTCGATCCCGGTGGCCCGGGTCGACGAGGTGCTCGAGCGGGTCGGTCTCGCGGGGGTCGCCCGGCGGCGGGCCGGGAGCCTGTCGCTCGGGATGAGCCAGCGGCTCGGGATCGCGGGCGTGCTGCTCGGCGACCCGCGGGTGATGCTCTTCGACGAGCCGGTCAACGGGCTCGATCCCGACGGGGTGATGTGGATCCGGAAGCTGCTGAGGTCGCTCGCCGCGGAGGGGCGTACGGTCCTCGTCTCCAGCCACCTGATGAGCGAGATGCAGCAGACCGCCGACCACCTGGTCGTGCTGGGCCGCGGGCGGCTGCTCGCGGACTCCTCGCTGAGGTCGTTCGTCGCCGGGCACGGGTCGCTCGAAGAGGCGTACTTCCGGCTGACTGCCGGCAGCGTCCAGTACAGCGGGACGGAGGTGGCCTGATGCTGAGCCCATTCCTGGCCACGATCTCGTCCGAATGGACCAAGCTCTGGTCGGTCCGCTCGACCTGGTGGTGCCTGATCGGCGCGGCCGCGCTGATGGCGCTCTACTCGGTCCCGCTGGGCTTCGACGCCGCCGAGCCCAACCCGAACCTGTCCCACGCCGACCAGCTGCTGCATGTCGAGGAGGTCGCCACCGCCGGGCTGCTGTTCACCCAGTTCGCGCTGATCGCGCTGGCCCTGCTGACGGTGACCTCGGAGTACGCCTCCGGCAGCATGCGTACGACCCTGCAGTGCGAGCCCCGGCGCGGCCGGGTGCTGGTCGCGAAGCTGGTCGTCGTGGAGGTCGTCGCACTGGTCGCCGGAGCGCTTCTCGCCGTCCTGGGTGCCGGCCTCGGCTACCTGACGGCGGGTGACTACGGGGTCTTCGACGTCTCCTCGGTGGCCTCGGTGGCCGGCAAGATCAGCGTCTACATGGGCGTGGTCGTCGCGCTGGCGATCGGGCTCGCGGTCGGTCTGCGGAGCACCGCCGGGGCGCTGGTCGTGGCGTTCCTGGTGCTCTTCCTGCTGCCGATGGTGCTGATGATGAGCGGGATGGACCTGATGACCGACGTGTCCTACTACCTGCCGGGGACGGCGGGCACGGAATACCTCGGCATCGGGATCGCGACCCTCTTCGGGCTCTCCGATGGACTCCCCTACGACCGCAACGGCGGGCTCGGGCTCTTCGCCGCCTGGTCCGTGGCCACGCTGCTGGCGGGCTACGTGGTGTTCCGCCGGCGCGACGCCTGAGGCCTCCGCCTGCTAGCGGTCCTCGCTCACGAGCCCTGCCTCGTGGGCGAGGACCGCTGCCTGCACCCGGTTGCGTACGCCGAGACGACCGAACGCGCTGCTCAGATAGGCCTTCACGGTCCCCTCCACGAGGTGGAGACGGCGACCGATCTCGGCGTTCGAGAGCCCGGCGCCGACCAGCGCCATCACGTCGCGCTCGCGGTCGGTGAGGGCGGCGACCTTGACCCGCGCGTCCGCGGCCCGCGACATCCGGTCACCGGCCCCGGCGCCGAGCTCGGCGATGACGCGCTGGGCGACCCGTGGCGAGAGGAAGGCGGCGCCGTCGGCGACCGCGTGCACGCCCGCGAGCAGCTCGCGGGGATCGCCGGACTTGAGCAGGAACCCGCTCGCCCCGTCGCCGAGGGCCCGGGCGATGTAGGCGTCCTCGGAGAAAGTGGTCAGCATGACTCGCGCGGTCTCCGGGGCGGTCCGGGCGATCTCGGCCCCCGCCGCCAGACCGTCCATCCGCGGCATCCTGACGTCGAGCAGCGCGACGTCGGGCCGGTGGCGCTGGGCCGCCTCGACCGCCTCGCGCCCGTCGGCGGCCTCGGCGACCACCTCGATCGCCTCGTCGGTCTCCAGGATCGCGCGTACGCCGGCCCGCACCATCGCCTCGTCGTCGGCCAGCAGCACCCGGATCACAGGGCCACCTCTCGCCGATCGCTGGGTCGGTCACTGCGGGCGGGCAGGTCGGCGACCACCTCGAAGCCTCCGCCCGTGGTGGGACCGTGGCGCAGCGTGCCTCCAGCGGCGCGCGCCGCCTCCTCCAGCCCGGCCAGGCCGAGGCCGGTGGTGGCCCCGACGCGCGGAGGGAGGGTCGCGCGGCCGTTCGTCACCGAGAGGCGTACGCCGTGGGCTCCGGTCTCCACCGAGACCGTCACCGGCGCCCCGGGAGCGTGCCGGGCGGCGTTGGTCAACGCCTCCTGCACGATGCGATGGGCGACGACGTCCCGCACCCCTTCGCCATCGTCGAGCGATCCCGCCAGGCGTACGTCCATCCCCGACTCACGCGCACGCTCGACCAGGCCGTCGATCCCGGCCGCGGCCGGGGTCAGCGGCGCCTCCTCGGCGGCGGGGCGGAGGACGCCGACGATCTCGCCGAGCCGCTCGGTGGCCCCGGCGGCGGCCGCGCGGATGGCGCCGGCCGCCTTCTGGTGGGCGTCGGTGAGCCCCGGTGCCACCTCGAGCGCACCGGCGCGCAGCGCGATCAGGCTGAGCTCGTGGCCCAGCGAGTCGTGCATCTCCTGGGCGATCCGGGCGCGCTCGGCGAGCTGGGCCTGCTCGATCTCGGTCGAATGGTTGTGGGCGACCTGGCGCAGATAGCGGCCGCTGAGCCACGGCAGCGCCATGTAGATGATCATGTTGCCGATCATCGTCATCTGCACTCCGCCGCCGTCGACGACGGCGTCGAGCACGGTCAGCGTCGCCACACCCACGACCGCCACGACCGCGGACGGCCACACCTGATCGGCCGATCTGCCGACGAGGAAGCTCACCAGGATCGCGAACACGACGTAGCTGATCAGGACCCATCCGTCGGTGACCACGACCGTGCCACCGACCAGCGCGCACACGAGCGCCACCGCGACCGCCGGCCACTGCTGCCGGACCCACATCGCGAGGGTGACGCCGAGGACTCCCGCCAGAGCCGACCAGCCCGACCACTGCGGGTGTCCGGCATCGTTCATGTAGAGGTGCTCGGCGGCGACCGCCACGACCAGGAGGCCCGACAGGATCCACTCGAGGGTCCGGGGACGGGGCAGCAGACTCACGCTCACCACGGTAGTCGCGGCATCGCTCCGGACGTACCGACTTTCGACAGTACGCAGACCCGCCCATCCGCGGTTGAACGGACCCAATACGCGACATGGGGTCTCGACAAGCTCGACCACCGGTGCAGACTGTGACCCATGGCTTACGAGACCCTGACCTTCGACGTGGACGCCGATGGCATCGCGCTCCTGACCCTCAACCGCCCCGACGCGCTCAACTCGTTCACGGTGACGATGGCGCGCGAGCTGGAGGAGGTCTTCACCACCGACGCGATGGCCGACGAGGTGCGTGCGGTGGTGGTGACCGGCGCCGGGCGGGCGTTCTGCGCCGGGATGGACCTCTCCGCCTCCGGGAACGTGTTCGGCCTCGACGAGTCGCTGCACCCGACACCCGAGAGGCTCGCCGAGCACCTCGCCGACCCGGCCAACCACCCCGAGTACGCCGAGGGCGTACGCGACACGGGCGGCAAGGTCACCCTCGCGATCCACGCACTCCCCAAGCCGGTGATCGCCGCGATCAACGGCCCGGCGGTCGGCATCGGCGCCACGATGCTGTGCGCGATGGACGCGCGGCTGGCTTCCTCGAAGGCGAAGATCGGCTTCGTCTTCGGCAAGCTCGGCATCGTCCCCGAGGCCTGCTCGTCCTACTTCCTGCCGCGCGTCGTGGGCGTTCCCCGGGCCCTGGAGTGGCTCTACACCGCGGAGATCCTCGACCCCGACCAGGCCCTCGACGGCGGTCTGGTCCGCAGCATCCACCTGCCCGACGAGCTGCTGCCCGCGGCCGTCGAGCTGGCCCGGAGGTTCACCCAGAACCGGTCGCCGGTCGGCACCGCGCTCGTGCGCCAGCTGATCACCCGCAACGCCTCCGCACGCCACCCGCTCGAGGCCCACCTGTCCGACTCGCTGGCGATGTTCTACGCCTCGATCGGCGACGGCAAGGAGGGCGTCGCCGCGTTCCTGGAGAAGCGGGCCCCCGAGTTCACCTCGAAGGCGTCCGAGGTCCCGGACGTGTTCCACGGACAGATTTTTACGGGCTGACCTGCAGCGATAGTCGTTGACCCCCTGTTGTGGGGCCGGATCCTGGGCTACGGTCGAAAGTGGGCCCGCCCGCTGGTCCCTCACCCGGGTGTGGCCGCGGCCGGCACGCAGTGCCCAACCCGAGATGGGCGCGTGTCGGCCGCATCTCGGCGCCGATCAGGCGCCGATCCAGCCTGCGTACTCCTCGACGATCGCGTCGACCGGCTGGTCCACGGCGATCGCCATCCCGGCCTCGTCCGGCTCGAGCGGCTCGAGCGTCTTGAACTGGCTGTCCAGGAGGGCGGCCGGCATGAAGTGGCCGGGTCGGCTCGCCTGGCGCCTCGCGATCACCTCGCGGGTGCCCTCCAGATGGAGGAAGGTCACCTCCGGGCAGTGCCGGCGGAGCTGGTCACGGTACTTCCGCTTCAGCGCCGAGCAGCCCATCACGCCACCGCGCTCGGCGTGCCGGGCGAGCCACTCCCCGACCGCCTCGAGCCAGGGGTAGCGGTCATCGTCGTCGAGGGCGATCCCTGCGGTCATCTTCTCGATGTTCGCCTGCGGATGCAGATCGTCGGCATCCTCGAACGGCACCCGCAGCCGCCCTGCGATCGCCGCCCCGATGGTCGACTTCCCCGAGCCCGAGACTCCCATCACGACCAGTACCGGTTTCGCCATCACGCCATCGTACGGGCGTAGAGCGCCTCGAGATCGGTGAAGTGCCGATGAGTCCCCGCCTCCTGGTAGGAGGAGGTGTCCGCCATCGTGTAGCCGTGCGGGGCGTCGGGGTAGATGAGGTTGGTGTAGATCACCCCGGCGTCGTCGAGGGCCCTGCTGAGGTCCTCGACGTTCTCCGGCGTCATGGAGCGGTCGTGGTCCGCGTGGCCGAAGTAGTACTCCGCCCTCGTCCCGGCGATGCAGGTGTGCGGCGAGGCAGCGTCCGCGGTGACCAGCCCGCCACCGTGGAAGCCGCCGACCGCGACGAACTCGTCGGGGAACCGCCCCGCGGTCCGCACCGCCAGCCGCGCGCCCATGCAGTAGCCGTGGGTGGCGAGCGGGCCGGTGACGTACGTCTGGAGGGTTTCGACGTACACCGGGATGTCGATCGCCAGCCGGTCCACGGTGAGGCCACGGACCCGGTTCATCGCGCCGCCGGCGAAGAATGCGTCCCTGGCGGCGGGATCGCGCAGGTCGCCGGTCGGTGCCAGCTCCGCCACGCTGCCATCGCGGTAGAACGTGTTGGGTGCGAGTACGACGTAGCCCCAGGAGGCGACCCGCTCGACCATCTCGGCCAGCCGCGGCCGGAGGCCGATGGCATCCATGTAGACGAGCACACCACCCTTCGGCGTGCTCTCGGGCCGTGCCAGATAGGCCTCGGCGGTGCCATCAGGTGTCTCGATCTCGATCTGCTCGACCACGCCCTCACGCTACCGGCAGCACCTTGGTGCCATGCTCGTCCCCATGACTCAGCACCCAGAGGCACTGCACCTCGAATCCTCCCGAGCGATCCCGGTCGCGTACGAGACCGCCCTCGCCCGCGTCCTCCCGGCGCCGCTGCCGCAGATCTTCGGCCGCCGGTACGCCGCGATCAGCCCGATCGCCGAGGTCCGCGACCAGGCCGGCGGGTGGGATGCCGCCGGCGAGACCCGCACGATCGTCCTCGCCGACGGCGCGACCATGCGCGAGACCCTGACCGGCATCGACAGCCCCTCGACGTTCTCCTACGAGATCACGCCGCTCTCCGGCCCGCTCAAGCTCCTGGTCGGCCACGTGGCCGGACGCTGGTCCTTCGCCCCGGCCGGCACCGGCTCGCGGGTCACCTGGTCCTGGGACGTCACGCCCACGTCCCAGGCCGCGTCGTACGCGATGCCTGTCTTCGGGTGGATGTGGAAGGGGTACGCGCGGCAGAGCCTGGAGTCGCTCGAGGAGCTGCTGCTCTCCTCGTGAGCCTCACTCCACCCCGTTGCGCTTGATGAAGGTGAGGATCTGCTCGGAGAGCTCGGGGCGGCACACGATCACGTCGGGCAGGTAGACGTCGTCCTGGTTGTAGCGCAGCGGCGAGCCGTCGATGCGGGAAGTGAACAGCCCGGCAGCGGCGGCGACGGCCACGGGGGCGGCGGAGTCCCACTCGTACTGCCCGCCCGCGTGGACGTACGCGTCGGAGATGTCGCGCACGACCGACATCATCTTCACGCCGGCCGATCCCATCGGCACCAGATCGGCGCCGAGCTCCTCGGCCAGCGCCTCCACGAACGCCGGCGGGCGGCTGCGGGAGACGGCGATCCGGGGACGGGCCGACGTCGACGGCGGAACGACAGGAGCGGCACCGGTGTGGAACGTGCTCTGCACGGACGCGTCGGCAAGCGCCGGCTGCGCGACGGCACCGGCGATCAGCTCACCGTCGTTGGAGGAGGCCCACAGCGCCACGTGCACCGCCCAGTCGTCGCGGGGCGGCTCGGAGAACTCGCGGGTCCCGTCGAGCGGATCGATGATCCACACCCGATCCTTGGTGAGCCGCTCCTTGGAGTCCTTGCCCTCCTCGGAGAGAACCGCGTCCTCCGGGCGGTACTCGGCGACGAGCTCCATCAGCAGCTCATGGGCCGCCAGGTCACCGGCGTCCTTGAGCTCCTTGCCCTCCAGGCTGGAGGTGGCACGCACCTCGAGCAGCCGGCGGCCGGCGGTCTCGGCGAGCCAGGCGGCCAGCAGGTGGTCGGAGGCGAGGATCTCGGTCGTAGGCACACCAGGAGCGAAGTTCACCCACGGCACTCTAGCGAGGCGTCCGCCGAGTCCGATAAAGCCCCAGCCCAAGTCCGATCGCGGCGACCAGCGCCACCCCGGTCAGCACCGCGCGCAGGACCAGCCCGGTCTTGGCACGCTCGTGCACGTCGGTGACGTCGTTGGCCATGGTCTCGGCCGACTTCAGGATCACCTGTAGAAGGCTCTGGATGTATTCGACGGCGCCATCGGACCAGGTGCGGACGATCGGCTCGCCCTTCGACGCCGCCCTCAGCTCCGTGGCGACGCCTTCGATGCTGCCCTTGGCGGCGACATCGCGGACCGTACGCTGCACCATCATCGCGCCCGAGCCCTTGTCGAAGGTGCCGTCGGAGACCCGGTCGAGCTCCGCCTGGAGCTCGGGCGAGGCACCCGAGTAGAACGCCGAGGACGACTTCACCCAGGCGGCCTCCGCGTCGGTGAGGTCCTTGACCGACTTCGTACCGATCTCGTTCTCGGACAGCGCGACGACCATGAGCTCCCGCTCGATGCTGAACGCCTCCGCTGCCCCCGTCAGCCTGCTGAGGTTGCGCACCTGGTCGCCGGTCTGGCCGTCCTCCAGCTCCGGCACCTGCCCCGCGAGCATCAGCAGGTTGCTGGCCAGCGCGGTGTAGACCTCGCGAGCGGCGTCCTGGCTGGCCCGGTCGCCTTCCTGCATCTCGACCCGGTAGAGCTCGAAGTCGTCGAGCACCTCGGTGATGTCGTGGTGGAGTGTCCGCAGCTCGGTGTCACCGTCGACGTCGATCTCGGCCGCCGCCGTCCGCCACTCCTCGACCGCGAGGTCGGTCGTGTGCAGGTAGGTGGAGCGTACGTTGACCGGTGCCTGCGCGACGGGCTGCAGCGCGTCCCGTTCGAAGATCACGTCGACAGCGAGCTCGATGGTCTCGGGGAGCGCCTCGCTGATCGCGGCCGCCCGGCCGGTCTCCGATGCGCTCCGGAAGGAGGCGAACGTCGCCAGGCCGCCCACAGCGACACCGACCAGGGCCACCGCCAGCAGGATGCTCAACGTCCGGTTGGCGCCGGAGCGCTTCGCCACCCGGGACCCGCCGGTCGGGAACGACCCGCTGGCCCCGATCTTCGCGAACGCCCCCGACGAGCCGGTCGCACCGGTCGACCCGGCAGCGGGGAACGAGCCGCTCCCGCCGAAAGCCTCGTAGGCACCGGATGTGCTGATCGGACCCGACGCGTGCACCGGACGCTGCCTGGGCACCTGCACGTCGAAGACCGGCAGCGGGCCCGAGCCGGTGAGCACCGCGACGACGTCGTGTGCGCTCGGCCGCTGCTCGGGATCCTTGGCCATCATCATCGCGACCAGGTCGTCGATGATCTTCGGCACCTGGACCACACCGCTGACCCGCGGGATCGGTGCGGTGGCGTGCTGGTAGACCATCGTCGCCGGGGCGCCGCCGGAGTAGGGGGTGCGACCGGTGAGCATCTCGAAGAAGACGCAGCCCAGGGAGTAGATGTCGCTCGGCGGACCGACCTCGCCACCCGAGCCACGCTCGGGCGAGAGGTAGCCGAGGCTTCCGACCACGTCATGGGTGGAGGTCAGCCGCTGGTCGCCCAGCCGGGCGAGCTGCGCGATCCCGAAGTCGACGATCCTGATCCTGCGGTCGCCGTCGTAGACGAGGTTGGACGGCTTGATGTCGCGGTGGACGATCCCCTGGGCATGGACCGCGGCGAGCGTACGCGCGGACTGGACGATGACCTCACCGGCCTCGCGGGCGATCAGCGGGCCGTGCGAGCGCAGGCGTTCGCCGAGGTCGGGGCCGGTCAGGAGCTCCATGACGAGGAAGGCCATCGGCCCGTTGCCGGTGCGTTCGATCCCGGCGTCGTGGACCTGCACGGTGCCGGGGTGGCTGGCGGCCGCGGTGGAGAGCGACTCGCGCCGGAACCGCTCGATCATCGTGGGGTCGGCCGACGTCCTCACGACCTTGACCGCGACCCAGCGCTGCAGGGTGAGGTCCATGGCCTGCCATACCTCGCCCATGCCGCCTCGCCCGATCAGGCGGTGCAGCTCATAACGGCCGGCAATCATGGGGTGGGGGGAGGTTTGCATGGGGGACGTTCCCGTCGAGGATCCAGTTGTTCGTACGTGTCGGGTTGCTCACACAACGGCCTGGGAGTTTAGGCGACACTCACTAGTAGGCGCCAGAGCCACGCACAACAGCTTTGACTGTACGAACGACGATTCCGAAGTCCCGCAACAGCGTCCAGTTGTCCACATAGTCCAGGTCCAGGCGGACCGTGTCCTCCCAGGAGAGGTCCGAACGCCCCGAGACCTGCCACAGCCCGGTCAGACCGGGTGCAACCGCAAGTCGGCGATGAGAGTCCCGATCGTACATCGCCACCTCGCTCGGCAGGCCCGGCCGGGGCCCGACCAGCGACATCTGGCCCAGCACGATATTCAGAAGTTGCGGCAGCTCGTCGATGGAGTACTTCCGCAGCACCCGCCCGACCCGGGTCACTCGGGGGTCAGCGCGCAGCTTGAAGAGGACGTGGCCCGGCCGGTGGTCGAGCGTGCGCAGCAGCGACTCGGCGTCGACGACCATGGTGCGGAACTTCCAGATCCGGAACTGCTTGCCGCCTCGGCCGACGCGCACCTGCCGGAAGAAGACCGGGCCCGGGGAGTCGAGCTTGATCACGACCGCCATCACGGCGAAGACCGGGAGGAGCACGGCGACGGCGGCCACCGCGGCCAGCCACTCCCACACGTACTTGGCCACCCGGGTGAGCCGCGCCCGTAGGGCCTCGTCGACGTAGAGGAGGGTCATCGAGCCCAGCCGCATCGAGGACGTACGCTGCGGGGTCACGTCCTGCATCCGGGTGCTGACCAGCAGCGGCAGGCCGAAGGACTCGCTCGTCCAGGCCAGCCGCTGGATCTCGCGGCCGGCCAGGTCGGGTCCGGGGACGACCAGCACAGCGTCGGGAGCGACCGAGGCGATGGCGCCGGAGAGCCCGTCGGCTCGACAGACCGCCGCCGCCTCCATCAGGCCGCCGCTGAGCCGGTGAGTCCACTCCGGGATCACGCCGTGGTCATGAGCCGCCTCCACCACGACGACCCGCAGCGGGGTGCGCGGGCGGGAGCTGAAGATGTAGCCCACGATCCGGAACGCGAGCGCGGTCACCAGCCCGAGGATGGTCTGCACGACCAGCTGCGCCTGCGGCAGCTCGACCACCGCACCCAACAGCCAGGTGAACATGCTCATCGCCATGAACGCCTTGAAGACCCCCGAGACCGTCGCCCGCAGACGCTCGGCGCCGGGCAGGATCTTCGGCGCGGTGATCCTGGTGGCCAGTCCCCAGAGCAGACCCCACGCCAGCGCGGGGACGATCTCCTGTCCCACGATCAACGGCGCGAGAATCATCAGCGCGAGCCCGTCGACCATCGAGGCTTGCAACCGAAGGGAGGGTGCCTTGGCAGACACCCTCCGGCGGTTGATGTCGAGCGGGACTACTGTCTCCACCGACGCCAGCTCTATCGTCATCAATCTCCCCCATAGCTGCTGGGCGCCCGAACGCTTACTTCATGCCAGAACAATGCGGGAAGAAAGCGGTCGTTGGGGGCCGATGGGGGTCCGGTTAGACCAAATGAGGGAACCGGAACCCACTGGTCCAGACCAGTCGTCTCACTCCAGCGACTGCGGGGACCGCCAGCCGAGGCGGTGGGCCAGTCCGACGGCGGCGATCTGGGAGGTGACCTGGAGCTTGGCGAGGATGGACTTCACCTGGGTGCGCACGGTCGCCTCGGAGACGACGCCGATGACGGCGATCTCGTGGACGGTGCGACCGAGCATCAGATGGCCGAGGACCTGGGACTCGCGCTTGGTGAGCAGCTCGATGCGGCGGCTCAGCTCGGAGACCTCGTGCTGGCGCTCGAACCAGACCCGGATCAGCCGCTCGCGGTCGCTCACCGCGAGCACGCACGCACCCTGGTAGAGCCGCCTGACGGTGCCGAGGATCTCGCCGAGCGGGCGGGACTTGGACAGCACCGTGCGGGCGCCGTTGCGCAGCGCCTGGCCCCAGCGCGCCTCCTCGATCGCACCGGTCACCACGACCACGTCGACGCCGGCCTTGGCCAGCGGCTCGATGAGGCGTACGCCGTCGCCGTAGCGGCCCAGGTCGAGGTCGAGGAGCACGACCTTCGGCTTGTTGCGGAGCACGACGGAGACCATCGTGGCGGTGGAGACGGGCTCGCCGGGCATCGGGATGCGACGTACGTCGTATCCCTCCATCGAGACGGCGAGCTCGAGCGACTCGGCGAAGAGGACATGGTCCTCGACGATGACTACTCGATACTGACTACGCGGCGACAACGTCATCGGAGGCGCCTTCCTTGTCTGCTTCTGCGGTGGGGCGCTGAATCACGGCGCTGGGAAGAGTGACCACGAAGGTCGTACGGTCCGCGGCGGCGAGGCGGAGCGAGCCGCCCATCCGCTCGGCGACGGTATGGGCCTCGTTGAGCCCGATCCCCTGGCCGGCCGAGTCCGGGCCGCGGACGCCCCACTCGAAGATCCGCTCGCGCACCTCGGAGGCGACCCCGGGGCCGTCGTCGGAGACCTCGATCACGACCATCTGACCGGACTCGCCAGGCTCGTGCCGCACGGCGACGTCGACGGCGCCGGAGCCGTGCTTGGCCGCGTTGTCGAGAAGAATGTTGATGATCCGCGCAGCCGCGTCCGAGCTGCCCACGGCGAGCGCGTTGCCGGGCTCGTGGACGACTGTGGTGCCGCTGGCCTCATGAGCCAGGGCGAGGTTGTGGACCACCGCGTCGACGTCGATCACGCCGACGTCGATCGGCATCGTGTCCGCGCCGCCACGCTGGGCACGGACGAGGCGCTCAAGGCGCCTGAGCTCGCTGCCCATCATGGTCATCATCGCGACGCGACGCTCCGGATCGAGCGTGTCGGAGTTGCACAGCAGCTCACTGGCCGAGCGGACGCCGGCGAGGGTAGAGGTCACCTCGTGCATCCGGGCCCGGTGGAGACGCTGGGTCTCACGCGCGCTGAGCAGGTCGTGGTAGATCTCGTCGGCCGCCTTCGCCTCCGCCGCGCACACGCGCCGGTAGATGCGCACGCCACCGAACAGCAGCGCTGCGGCGGCGACGAGCGAGGTGATGACGACGATGGCCGTGAGGATGGCCCAGAGGACTGCTCCGTGGGCGTGGAAAGAGACCCAAGGTCCCTGAAGGACGGCGATCAGAAAGCTTTGGATACCGATGAAGACGGCGGTGGTCGTTGCGTAGGCGGTGGTTAACCAACCCGAGTTGATCCGCTGGAAAATGGACGTAGACATACTGCTCCCCAGGTCGGGTCGGCCAGTGAGGTATGAGTCCCGAATAGGGCCGTGTCCAGGCCCTGCTCCCCCAGCCCGAGCTTGTCGGGCCGTCCCAATTTGAATGATGTGACCGAAACCTTTACAAGGCAACGTAATCAGCACCGTATCGCCACGTGACCGCATTCCGGGCCAATACCGAGAATTGAGGAGTCATAGAATTTCGAGGTCGTCCACAAACTACATTGCGGGACACGTTGTCCCAGGTCATCCCCAAACTTGGGGCTGTGTAGAACAGGTTTCGGATCTACGCCTGAGGTTGCCCAGAATACCCATACCCCCAGGGAGATCTGGTGTGGCCCGAGACGACCGAACGGCGCGGCAGACATGGCAGGCTCGACCGTACGACTCAGGGTTGCTGTCTCAGCCGACGAGACGATGACCCTCGATGCCGTGACGGTTGCACTCGACGAGCGCGGCATCACGGTCGCGGCGACCGCCTCCATCTCCGCGGACCCCGAGGAGCTGCTGGTCGGAGATCCCTCGGCCTGGCTGGTGGTCACCGACCTCGACGGTTGGACCCATCTCGGCGAGTTGTGTGACCTGGTCCGCAGCGTGCGCCTGCCCGGGGTCGTGCTGACCCCGGCCCCGCGCGGCGGCCTCTGGGGTGCCCTGCTCGAGGCCGGTGCGGTCGCGGTGCTCTCCGCCGACACCGGCTCGGACACGATCGAGGACACGCTGCGCGACGCGGCCGAAGGACGGCGCGGGCACACTCCGAGCGAGGCCGAGGGGCTCATCGCGCAGTGGCACCTGCTCCGGGACGGTCGCGAGCGCATGCACCGCCTGGTCCGCTCGCTGACCGCGCGCGAGTACGAGGTGCTCGAGCTGCTCTACGACGGGGGCACCGTCGCCGAGATCGCGACACGCTTCGGCGTCGCCCAGACGACGGTGCGGACCCAGGTGAAGTCGATCCTGCGGAAGTTCGAGGTCGGTTCCCAGCTGGCCGCTGTCGCTGCGTACGACCGGTATCTGCGACCGCCTAGGAGTTGACCCTCAGGAGTTGACCCTCAGGAGTTGAACTTCTGCTGGGTCTTCTCCAGGCCCTCGTTGATCAGCGTCTCGATCGCGTCGGCGGCGGTGTCGACCACGAACGGCAACACCTTGCGCTCGGTGGTGGAGAAGTTGGAGAGCACGAAGTCGTGCACCTCCTGGCGACCGGGCGGGCGGCCGATGCCGACGCGCACCCGGTGGAAGTCGCCGGTGCCCAGGGAGGACCGCATCGACTTGAGGCCGTTGTGGCCGTTGTCGCCACCGCCCAGCTTGACCCGCATCGTGTCGAAGGCGATGTCGAGCTCGTCGTGGATGGCGATGACATGGTCGGGCTGGACCTTGTAGAAGGTCGCGAGCGCCTTGACCGGCCCGCCGGACTCGTTCATGTAGGTCCGGGAACGGGCGAGCACGACGCGTGGGCCGGGCAGCCCCGGGGTCGCCCCCCGGAGCCGCCCTTCCACGACGTCAGCACGGCCGGACTTGTGGGCACGCCACTTGCCATCCAGCCGGTTGGCCAGCTCGTCGGTGACGAGATAGCCGATGTTGTGACGGTGCCCGGCGTACGTCGGCCCGGGGTTACCCAGGCCGACGACCAGCCAGACGCCGTCGGTCACCGAATCGGTCACCGGTCGGTCACTCGCCGTTGGTGGCCTCAGCCTCGGCGGACTCAGCGGTCTCGCCCTCGGCGGCCTCGTCGGCGGGCTCCTCGTTGGTCTTGGCCTCGGTGATGTTGACGACCAGAGTCTCCGGGTCGGTGACCAGGGTCGTGCCCTTCGGCAGCTCGACGGCGCCAGCGAGGATCTGGGTGCCGGCCTCGAGGCCCTCGACGCTGATCTCGATGCTCTCGGGCACGTGGGTGGCCTCGGTCTCGACGGTCAGGGTGTTGGCGTCGGTGACGACCATGGTGCCGGAGATCGCGTCGCCCACGACGTGGACGGTGATGTCGACGGTGACCTTCTCGCCGGCGCGGACGGCGACGAAGTCGACGTGCTCGATGACCCGGCGGACGTCGTCGACCTGGACCTGCTTGGTCATGGCGAGCTGGATCTTGCCGTCGATGTCGAGCTCCAGCAGCGCGTTGGCACCGTGGTTCTTGAGCGCCATCATGGTGGCGTGGCCCGGCAGGCTCAGGTGCATCGGGTCGGCGCCGTGGCCGTAGACGACCGCCGGAATCTTGTTCTCACGGCGGATGCGGCGAGCGGCACCCTTGCCGAACTCGGTGCGCTTCTCGGCTACGATCTTCTCGCTGGACATGCGTTGAACTCCTCGATGAGTGGTGCTGACGTCAATGGCGCCCGGCTGGTCCAACGAAGGCCGTGCGACGAAGGCACGGCGTCTCCCGAAGAGACGTCCACCTTGTCGATCACGGAGCGCGATGCGCTCCCTCGCCGAGGCAACTGCCACAGACTATCCCCGGATCACGCTCACCGCGAAATGCGCGCGCGTGCTGACCTGCGAGGACGTACGTTGGAGGTCGTGTCCCTCACACTCGACGAGGCCCGCACACGGGCCGGCGTGCTCAGCTCCGTCTCCTACTCGCTCGATCTCGACCTCACCGGTCCCGAGACCTTTCGGAGCCACACCCGGGTCCGGTTCCGTTCCACGGTCGCCGAGACGTTCCTGGATCTGAAGGGCGCCCTCGCGGTGTCGCTGGTCGTCAACGGGGAGGCGGTCGAGGTGGCGTACGACGGCCGGCGGGTGGGCCTGACCGGCCTCTCGACCGGGCTGTCTGACGGGGCGGTCAACGAGGTGGAGGTGACCGCGACGATTCCCTATACGACCGACGGCGACGGGATGCACACGTTCACCGACCCCGTCGACGGATCGCGCTATGTGTCGGCCTACCTGGGCATGGACAATGCCTCGAAGGTCTTCGCCTGCTTCGACCAGAACGATCTCAAGGCGTCGTTCGCGGTCGCGGTCACCGCCGATCCGGCCGACACCGTCCTCGCCAACGGCGCCGTCGTCTCGCACGACGCCGGCCGTTGGGTCTTCGCCGCCACTCCCCCGATCCCGCCGGCACTGCTGGTCGTCGCCGCCGGGCCGTGGCACTCGGTGCGGTGGACGTACGCGCTCGATTCCGGGGAGAGCCTGGACTTCGGCTGGCATGCCCGGCGGTCGCTGGCGGACGAGCTGGACCGGGACGCGGACGAGCTGCGGCGTACGTCCGAGGCGTGCTTCGTCCACTACGCCGACCTCATCGACGAGCCCTATCCCTTCGACTCCTACGACCAGGTCTTCGTGCCCGGGCTCAACTGGGGCGCGCAGGAGATGCCGGGATGCGTGACCTACCGCGACGAGCTGTTGCCGCGCGGCGCGATCACCGACACCCAGCGGGCGATCCGCGCGGTGATCATCGCTCACGAGATGTCGCACATGTGGTTCGGCGACTCGATGACGATGACCTGGTGGGAGGACACCTGGCTGCAGGAGTCGTTCGCCGACTACATGGGCTACCGGGTCGCGGAGGCCGGCGCCGGCTTCTCGGACCTGCGGGTCGAGGTGGAGGTCGGGAGCAAGCCGTGGGGCTACCGCTCCGACGCGCGCAGCTCGACCCATCCGGTCGCTCCGCTGGCGGTGGACGTACCCGACGTGGACACCGCCGCCACCATCTTCGACGGCATCTCCTACGCCAAGGGCGGAGCCTGCTTGGTGCAGCTCGCCTTCTGGCTCGGTGACGAGGAGTTCATGGCCGGGGTCAACCGCCACCTGACCCGCTTCCGGTTCGCCAATGCGACCCTGGCCGACTTCGTCGAGTCGCTCGCGGCGAGCTCGCCGAAGGACGTACGCGGGTGGGTGGACGCCTGGCTGCGGCGCCCGGGGTTCGACACGGTCTCGGTGCGGCGCGACGGGGACGTCCCGGTCCTGGAGCGCGAGGGGAGCCGGCCGCACGCGTTCACCGTCGCCGGCTACGACTCCTCGCTCGGGCTCGTGGAACGCAAGCGGATCGAGCTGGGTGCCGAGCCGGTGCCGCTGCCGGAGTTCGCCGGGCTCGTCGTCGTCCCCAACGCCGGCGGCGAGACCTTCGCCGCGCTCCGCCTCGACCCGGGGTCGTGGGAGGTGCTCTCCGGCGGGCTCTCCCGGATCGAGGACCCGCTCGTACGTGCCGTGCTCTGGTCTGCCACCGCTCTTCGGGTGCGATCGCGTGACCTGTCGGCCGACGACTACCTCGACCTGGTCGAGACCCACCTGCCTGCCGACACCCGGGCGGACATCATCGAGGGGGTGCTCGCCGAGACCCGCTCCGTCGTGATCCCGCAGCGGGTGCCGGCCTCGCGCGCGGCTGGAGCGGTCGCCCGGGTCGCCGCCGCGTCCGCCGCGGGCCTGGCGGCTTCCGCCGACGACGAGCAGCGGGCCCTGGCCTGGGCCGCGGCCCTGGCCGCGACCAGCGCGGACGCCGAACTGCTGCGCAGCTGGCTGGACGCCGACAAGGTCGGGGTCGGCATCCCGCTGCTGCCGACCGCACGCTGGGCGGCGATCGTACGTCTCGCCTCGCTCGGTGAGGCCGACGCGCGCTTCATCGCGACCGAGCGCGACCGGGACGGCACCGCCGAGGGAGACCTCGGGGCGCTTCGGGCCCTCGCCGCCCGCCCCTCGACCAGCGCGAAGGACGCTGCCTGGGAGGCGATGCTCGCCCCCGGTGTCGACAACCGTCGCTTCGGGGCGCTGGCATCGGGGATGTGGATCGCCGAGCAGGCGCATCTGCTGCGTCCCTACGTCACCGCCTATCTCGCCGAGGCGCCGGCCCTGGCCACCCGTGGTCAGGCCTTCGCCATCGAGGTCGGCCGCGCCTTCCCGCGGATCGCTCTCGATGAGGGTCAGCTCGATGCGCTGCGCACCGCCCTGGCGGGCGATGTACCGACGATCCTGCGGCGGTCCTGGGAGGACCACTTCGACGACCGCGAGTAGCGACCACTAGCCTCTATCCGCCCTCGACCCCCACCACTGAGGACGGCCATGAAGAAGTCGCGCATCTGGCTCGGCGTCGGGATCGCGTTCGTCGTGCTCGTCGGCGCCGTGACCGGCACCGGCTGGTATCTCGCCCACCGGCTCGACCGTCAGGTCCGGACCGTCGATGTCTTCGCCGGGCTCGAGGAGCGTCCTGAGGCAGCGGGCGACGCTGCGGGCGCCCTGAACATCCTGCTCCTCGGCACCGACGGGCGCACCGGCGGCAAGGCCACCACCGGCAGCGAGGCCACGGCGTCGTGGACGCCCGGCGAGCAGCGGGCCGACACGATGATGCTGCTGCACCTCAGCGCGGACCGCCGCTCCGCCTCGGTCGTCTCGATCCCCCGGGACTCCTGGGTACGGATCCCCGGGCACGGCAAGGCCAAGGTCAACGCCGCCTTCTCCCAGGGTGGACCGAGGCTCAGCGTGCAGACGGTCGAGAAGCTCACCGGCGTACGCATCGATCACGTCGCCTGGGTCGACTGGGCCGGCTTCGAGGAGATCGGCGACCTCCTCGGCGGCGTCGAGGTCTACATCCCCGAGACCGTCCACGACTCCGCACGCCACCGCACCTGGACCAAGGGCACCCACCTGCTCAGCGGTGAAGAGGCCCTCCTCTACGTACGCCAGCGCTACGGCCTCCCCGGCGGCGACCTGGACCGGGTGAAGCGCCAGCAGTACGTGCTCCGCTCCATCCTCCGTGGCCTGAGGCAGAGCGTCGACCCGAAGAACCCCAAGAAGGCGTACGATCTCCTCGACATCATCACCCGCCACCTCACCGTCGACTCCGGCTTCTCCGGCGGCGACCTGCGTGGGTTGGCCCTCGATCTCGCCCGGATGCCCTCGGAGGACCTGACGTTCTTCACTGCCCCTGTGGCCGGGTTGGGCAAGGAGGGTGCGCAGAGCGTTGTCCGTCTCGACAAGCGCGAGGGCCGCCGTCTGTGGGCGGCTATGCGTGAGGACGACATGGATGCGTGGCTGGCTGAGAACCCTGAGCTAGTTACCGGCGGAACGGTCAGCTAGGGCGCTCTTTCGCGGGGCTGGTGGCCGCCGACCCTTTCGGGGAGGGTGGCTGGCCTACTCGGAGAAGATCTTGGACCTGGCGGCCGCACCGCAGCAGCGGCAAGACCAGAGGCTGCGCGAAGGCTCAGATCAGCGAGCGCCATATGGGCTCGGACGAATACGGGCACGGCGGCGCAGGCCGCCACCGATCAGCCGGTTCGGGTACGCCGAGTGAACCGGATCCGGCCGCTCGGAAGTCGCTCATAGCCGTAGTCGGGGTCATGGATCCGACGATGATCACTCGCACACAACAAGACCATGTTCGCCAGATCGGTTCGACCGCCTTCGGACCACGGTCTCAAGTGATGGGCCTCGGTCCAGGCCGCTGGAGCGTCGCAGTCTTCGGCTTGGCAGCACTTGTCGCGTAGCCGGAGCGCCTTGTGTTGGATTGGATACGCCAACCTTGCGGTGCGGCCGAAGTCGAGGATCTCAGAGTCGGTGCCCAACACCACCGGGACGAGGTCGGCGTTGCAGGCCATCCGTCGGGCCTCGGCGGCGGTGATCTGTTCGCCGTCGAAGCCGAGGGCTGCGGTACCGAGGTCCTTGCGGAGGTCATCGACGTTCATGGTGATGAACATCGTGGTGCCGTGGCCGCCGTGGCGGGGCAACTGGTCGACGTCGTAGGTCTCGACCACGCGGGCAAACGCCTGGCCCAGCACCCGGTCGTAGGGGGCCTTGCGGCCCTTGTCCTCGGCCGAGAGCTTCCTCGGCTGGGCCAACGAGTCCAGCAGGGTGCGGAGCCGCATCCCGATGGTGCGAGACACTCTGGCGTGGATGTCGACGGTGCCGTCGCCGTTGTCGCGGGAGGAGAAGAAGGTACGCCGCTGGGCGTGCTCCTCCTCTCGCTGCAAAGCCTTGGCCTCAGCAGCCTCGAACCGATCCGGGTCGATCTCGGTCAAGATCCGTCGCCCGACAATCTTCAACTCGTTCGCCGTCAACTGGCTGGCGTAGTCGACCAAGAGCTTCTCGGCCAGGACCAGGTCCTCACCGCTGGCGGCGGGGTCGTTCTCGATGGCATCGAGGGCCTGGGTGATCACCCGTGCCTTGTCCTGGGACACAACACCCTCAGCCAGGCCGGCAGCGACGAGCCCGTACTTGGTCACCGCCGCCGCGAGTTTCACCTGTGCGCGCCCAACGGCCTTGTCGACCAACAGCTCGGCCCGCATCCACCCCGACACATCCTTCGCCCCGGTCTCCTGGGCGATGTCGCCGGCGGTGGCGAGCACCCGGAGTTTCAACGCGGCTTGCTTGGCCTGAATCCTCTCCAGTCGTTCCAGCCGGTCCTTCTTCTGCTCGGTGCGCCAATAGGCGGGGTCTCTGGTCAGCAGCTTGTCGAGGGAGGATTCGATGGCACTCATCTCCGCGTCGATCGCATCGTCGGGTTTGGTTTCCGACGGGTTGATGTCGCGTTCGAGACTCATCGTTTCCCTCCCTTCAGAGGCGTGTTGTGATGGGTCTGATTCTACGCCTCCAGCCCCTCCTTGGCTATCTATTTTCCCAGGTCAACCACTGTTTTTGCGGTGAGCGAACGACCTCGTATCTGTGGATGGTAAGTGGCCCGAAGGGCACCCTTCCACCCCATCAACCTCACCTGTCCCAAACAAGAGTCCGCTGCGCCACACCCGGGCCGCCGCCCCGATAGCCAGCCAATCTTTTCTCGATCTGGTCCGGAGTCCAGGACCGCCGAAGGCGGCCGGCGAAGCCGGCGCCCGAAGGGCGTCCTTGACGCCGGATCAGATCGAGAAGACCCTCAAAGAAAGGGTCGGCGGCCCACCCCGACCCCGAAGAAACAGTCAGCGAACGCCCGAAGCCCACCCAGCTACCGTGAGAAACATGCCGATCCCAGACTTCATCGTCGACCTCCGCCGCAAGATAGGAACAGAGATGCTCTGGCTCCCCGGCGTAACAGCGGTAATACGCAGAGAAGAAGACGAGATCCTCCTGGTCCAGCGCGCAGACAACCTGAGATGGACGCCGATCACGGGGATCGTCGACCCCGGCGAGCAGCCGGCGACGGCAGCGGTACGGGAGGCGAAGGAGGAGACCGGGGTCGACATCATGGTCGACCGGCTGGCGTCGGCGGGCGCGACGAGTCCGATGGTCTATCCCAACGGGGATCGCGCGGTCTACATGGACCTTACGTTCAGCTGCACGTGGCGCTCGGGCGAGGCGTACGTCGCCGATGATGAGTCGGCGGATGTCGGCTGGTTCCGCGTGGACCAGCTCCCGGAGATGGACCCGGAGCTCCGGGCGCGGATCGATGCCGCTCTCTCCGACGAGGTCGAGGCCCGGTTCGTCGCACCCTGACCGCCCAGCCGGTCGTCAGCGAGAGGCCCGCAATCGGCTGTCGAGGACGTTCATGAGCTCTGCGACACGGTTCTTGCCGGCCGGTACGACCGGATAACGCGCGAGAACGTCGAGCAGCACCGGGCTCGCCCGCTCGACCGCACGGTCGAGGGACGCCACGGCAGCCCCAGGCTCGGAAAGCTCCGCGATCCGGGCGACGCTGGCCGCGGCACGCAGGATGTGCCCGACCTGAGCCGCATCGGCGAGCGGATGGAGGTAGGCGGCCGAGGCGGCGTCACCGGCGCTTCGGGCAGCCAGCCTAGCCGCCTCAGAAGGCGCCTCCTTGGCCGCCCGATGGGCATCCAAGGAAGTGACCCGCTGCAGCTTCGTACGTCTCGCACCACCGACGAACTCCCAGGCCGCATCCAGCGCCAGCCTCGGTCGAGGGTCGTCGGGGCAGGCCGCCTCGAACAGGGGCAGGACCTCGACAGCGGTCTCCGCGACGTACCGGGCGACGACCCGGAGCTCGTCGGTCGTCAGCTCGAAGTCACCCGCCACGAAGCAAGTATCAGGCGTGGCCGTCGAACATCGAGGTCACCGAGCCGTCCTCGAAGACCTCGCGGATCGCGCGGGCGAGCATGGGGGCGATGGAGAGCGTGGTGAGCTTGTCGAACTGCTTCTCCTCCGGCACCGGGAGGGTGTTGGTGATGACGACCTCGGTGGCGGTGGAGTTCTTCAGCCGGTCGACGGCGGGGTCGGAGAGGATCGCGTGGGTGGCGCAGATGATCACGCCGGCGGCACCCTCGGCCATGAGCGCGTCAGCAGCCTTCACGATCGTGCCACCGGTGTCGATCATGTCGTCGGTGAGGATGCAGATGCGGTCCTTGACCTCACCCACGACGCGGTTGGCGACGGTCTCGTTGGGCCGGTTGATGTCGCGGGTCTTGTGGATGAACGCCAGCGGCGCCCCACCGAGCCGCGCGGCCCAGCGCTCGGCGACCTTGATCCGGCCTGCGTCGGGAGAGACGACGGCGAGCGGCTGGTTGCCGTACTTGTCCTTGATGTAGTCGGTCAGCAGCGGCAGCGCCATCAGGTGGTCGACGGGACCGTCGAAGTAGCCCTGGAGCTGGTCGGCGTGGAGGTCGACGGAGATGATCCGGTCAGCACCAGCGGTCTTGAACATGTCGGCGACCAGACGAGCCGAGATCGGCTCGCGACCGCGGTGCTTCTTGTCCTGGCGGGAGTAGCCCCAGAACGGCATCACGACGGTGATGCGCTTGGCCGAGGCGCGCTTCAGCGCGTCGACCATGATCAGGTGCTCCATGAGCCACTGGTTGATCGGCGCCGTGTGCGACTGGATGACGAACGCGTCCGAGCCGCGCACCGACTCCTCGTAGCGTACGTAGATCTCGGAGTTGGCGAAGTCGTAGGCCGAGGTGGGCGTCAGCTTCGTTCCCAGAAGGTCGGCGACCTCCTCGGCGAGGACCGGGTGAGCCCGGCCGCTGAAGAGCATCATCTGCTTCTCGGTGGTGCGCTTGGTCATCTGCTGGCTCCTACCCCCGGGGTCACTGCACTTGGATTCTCCATCAACTTCGCTGCCGGACCCAACCCCGGGGGTCACTCGCCTGTCGCCGAGGGTTCACCGAGGATGGGCACGCCCGACTCGAGTGCCTCCTCGGCCGCGGCCGCCTGCGCCGTGCCTGCCCTCTTCACCAGCGCCCACCCCTCGATGATCCGCTGCTGACCTGCGGAGACTGCCAGCGCACCGGGCGGGACGTCCTCCCGGATGAGGGCCTCGCCACCGGTCGTCGCACCGTCTCCGACGACCACCGGGGCGACGAAGGTCACACCTGAGCCCGACTTCACGTGGCGCCCGATCCGGGTCCTGTGCTTGTTGACGCCGTCGTAGTTGGCGAAGATCGTGCCGGCCCCGATGTTGGTGCCCTCGCCGATCGTCGCGTCGCCGACGTAGGACAGGTGCGGCACCTTGGCGCCGGGCCCGATGGTCGAGTTCTTGACCTCGACGAAGCCGCCGATCTTGCCCTCCTCGCCGAGCACCGTGCCCGGGCGCAGGTAGGAGAACGGCCCGACGTTGGCACCGGGTCCGACGACGGCGAGCTCTGCCTGCGTACGCACCACCCGGGCGCCGTGGCCGACCTCGGTGTCCTTCAGCGTGCAGTCGGGACCGACCACCGCGTCCTCGTCGATCCGGGTGGCACCGATGAGCTGGGTGCCGGGCAGGATGGTGACGTCGGGCGCGAGCTCGACGTCGGCGTCGATCCAGGTCGTGGCCGGGTCCATCACGGTGACCCCGTCCTTCATCCACCGGGTCACGATCCGATCGTTGAGGATCTTCCCGAGCGCGGCGAGCTGGGCCCGGTCGTTGGCACCCTCGGCCTCACTGACGTCGTCGAGGACGAACGCGTCCACCCCCAGCCCGTCCGCGACCGCCAGCGCGATCGCGTCGGTGAGGTAGAACTCCTTCTTGGCGTTGTCGTTGCCGATCCGCGGAAGCACCCCGGCCAGGAAGCCCCCGTCGAAGGCGATGATCCCCGAGTTGATCTCGTTGATCGCCCGCTCCTCGTCGGTCGCGTCCTTCTCCTCGACGATCCCGGTGACCCCGGCGCCTCCACGCAGGATCCGGCCGTAGCCGAAAGGCTCCGGGACGATCCCGCTCAGGATCGTCGCGGCCCGGCCGGCGGCCTCGTGGTCGGCCACCAGCGCGCGCAGGGACTCACCACGCAGCAGGGGCGTGTCACCGTACGTCACCAGAACCGTCCCGCCGGAGACCGCGCCGGCCTCGACCGCCACCCGCACGGCGTGCGCCGTGCCGAGCTGCTCGGTCTGGACCGCGACCACGGCCTCGGGCAGGATCTCGGCGATGTGGGGCTCGACCAGCTCCCGCTGGTGTCCCACGACCGCGACGACACGGGACGCCCCGGCCTCCGAGACCGCGGACAGGACATGGCCCACGAGACTCCGGCCCGCGATCTGGTGGAGCATCTTGGGAGTCTTGGACTTCATCCGGGTGCCGCCACCGGCGGCCAGCACGATCACGGTGAGCTCGCTCATGTTGGCTCAGTCTAGGCCGCTGCGCCCGCGCGCCGATCCGGGGTCAGCGGACCCGTTCCTCGGCCGCGTTGAGGACCCCGATGATCTGGTCGTAGTCGCCGCGGACCTCGGCGAAGCGCAGCAGCTTGACCTGCTCCACGAGCACCTCGTGGGCCTCGGGATCGGCCTCGAGGAGCACCATCACCTCGTCGACGTACGCCTCGAGCGGCATGGCGTGCTCGGAGCTCTCGTGGCCCGGCATCAGGGCCGTCCGGACCGCCGGCGGGACGAGCTCGGTGACCTGGATCCCGATCGGCTCCAGCTGCATCCGGATCGACTCGGAGAGCTGGTGGATCGCCGCCTTGGTCGCGTTGTAGGTGGGCGTGAACCGCAGCGGCGTGTGGGCCAGCCCCGAGGAGACGGTGAGGATCGTGGCGCCGGGGCGCTCGCGCAGCTGCGGCACCAGCGCGTCGATGAGCCGGATCGGACCGAGCAGGTTGGTCACCACTGTCTCCTCGGCATCGGCGAGGAAGCTCCGCGTGGTCCAGTCCTCGGGGCGCATGATCCCGGCCATCGCGACGAGCACGTTCAGCTCCGGGAAGCGGCTGGCCACGTCGGCGGTCGCCTCCGCGATCGAGGCGGCGTCGGCGGTGTCGATGCGGACGGTCTCGAAGCCGTGCGCCTGGGCCAGCTCGGAGAGCAGCGACGTACGCCGGCCGCCGATGATGACGGTGTTGCCGCGCTCCTTGAGGCGCAGAGCGAGAGCGAGGCCGATCCCGGAGGTCGCTCCGGGGATGAAGATGGTGTTTCCGGTGATGTTCATGCCTCCACCTTGCGGCGGCGTCTCCGTCTGCGGGAGAGACCTGGCGATCGTGGGATCGGCGGTCCCTGGCTGCGTACGATCCCAACCCGCATCATGGATGCCATGGACCGTGCCTCCCTCGCCGACTTCCTCCGACGCCGCCGTGAGGCGCTCCGCCCGCAGGACGTCGGCCTGGTCACCGGACCGCGACGGCGTACGCCCGGCCTGCGCCGAGAGGAGGTCGCCGCGCTGACCGGGATGTCGACCGACTACTACGTACGCCTCGAGCAGCAGCGTGGCCCGCAGCCCTCCGACCAGATGCTCTCCGCGCTCGCCCGGGCGCTGCGCCTGACCGTCGACGAGCGCGACCACCTCTACCGGCTGGCCGGACACAACGCCCCGCGGCGTACGTTCGAGGACGGCCACGTCGCCCCGGCGCTGCTGCGCGTGCTCGACCGGCTCGAGGACACCCCGGCGATGATCATGTCCGCGCTCGGCGAGACGCTGGTCGCCAACCGGCTGGCGACCACGATCTTCGGGGACCGGCCGGCGCTGACCGGCTGGGACCGCTTCGAGGCCTACCGCTGGTTCACCGATCACTCGACGCGGAGCGTCTACCCGCCGGAATTCCATGACAGGCACGGGCGTGGTCTGGTGGCGAGCCTGCGGATGGCCTACGGGGCACTCGGCGAGCGCGGGCGCGCCGGCGAGCTCGTACGCCTCCTGCTCGCCAGGTCCGAGGAGTTCCGCGAGCTGTGGGAGCGGCACGAGGTCACCCACCGGTACGAGGACCACAAGACGCTGCTGCATCCGCAGGTCGGCCGCATCGACGTCGACTGCCAGGTGCTGTCCACCCAGGACCAGGGCCAGGCGCTGCTGGTGCTGACTCCGGTGCCCGGCAGCGAGGCGGAGGAGAAGATCCGGCTGCTCGCGGTGCTCGGTCACGAGGAGTTCAGCGCACCCTAGGCGACACCATCGCCCAGATCGAGGACGAGGACGGCCATGTCGTCGGAGGGCGGCACGGCGGAGAAGTCGGCGACCGCCCTCAGCAGCCGGTCGGCGACGACCTGCGCTCCCGTGTCGATGCCCGTGGCGAGCACGGCCTCGACCCCGGCCTCCTCGAACATCGTGTCCCCGGCGCGCCGCTCGAGGACACCGTCGGTGACGACGACGAGCCGGTCACCCCGCTCCACCGTCACGTCGTCCTCGATGTAGTCGACCGCGTCCAGCACCCCGAGGAGCGCCTGCGACCGGCCGACCCGACGGGCGGCGACACCGGGCCGGGCACGGGTGACCAGGAACGGCGGCGGGTGGCCCGCACAGACGAGCCGGACCCGGAAACGGGACGCGGCCGTGACCTCGAGCGTGCCGCACACGAGCGTGATGAACCGGCCCCGCAGGCCCTCGTCGCTGATCGCGGAGTTGAGCCGCTCCAGGGTCGGCGCGATCGGGATGCCGGCCCGCATCAGCGCTCGCACCGTGTGCCGCGACATCCCGGCGACCGCGGCCGCCTCCGGCCCGACACCGCACACGTCGCCCACCATGAAGCCCCAGCGCCCGGCGCCGAGCGCGAAGATGTCGTAGAAGTCGCCGCCGGCGTCGTTGAACTCCCCTGTCGGCTCGTAGCCCACCCCGATGTCGACGCCCGGGATGTCCGGCAGCACCGCCGGCAGCAGGCTGCGCTGGAGGGACCGGCCGATCTCCTGGAGCTCGGTGTGAGCGCGGGCGTTGTCGATGGCCAGGGCCGCCCGGCGGGCGACTGACTCCGCCACCATCAGGCGCTCGCGGCGCAGCGGCTCACCGGCCGGCCGCCCGAGGGTGAGCCAGCCGATGACCCGGTTGCGTGCCTCCAGCGGAAGGATCGCGACCTCGCCGTCGAGGTCGGGCACGGCGGGCACCTCTGGGCCGTCCGGGGTCGCATCTTCCAAGGCGTCCCGCACCGCGTCGAGCTGGTGCTCGTCGGCATGCCACGCGAACTGGAGCCGCGGATGGTCGCGGGCATCGTTGAGGTAGATGCCGCACCACGTCGCCAGACGCGGTACCACGATCTGCCCGGTCATCGCGGTCGTCGTCTCCAGGTCCAGCGACCCGGCCAGCATCACGCTGGCCTCTCCCAGAAACGCCAGCCAGGCGCGCCGCTCACCATCCGCAGCCCGCGTGGATGCCCGGTCGACGCTCGGCGCGGCCCAGTCCGCGACCCGCTGCAGCTCGGCGCCGTCCTCGATCGCGAAGCTGCCAGGCTCGCTCTTCGCCACCGCCAAGGTGCCGATCACCCGGCCCTCGAAGGCCACCGGCGCGGTCACCAGCGAGCGCAGCCCGAGGCCCTTGAGCAGCTCGATGGGCGTGGCCCGCAGGTCGCCGATCGCCAGCGGCCGGAACGACGCCCTGAGGCTCGGCGCGCCGGCCTGACCACGGCGCACGCTGCGTCCCTTGATCGCCGTCGCCGCTCCGCTGGTCGCGGCCACCACGAACCGGTCCTCCATCTCGTCCTCGAGCAGGAGGTACGCAGCGTCAGCGTCGAATCGCTCCCGGGTCTGTTCCACGACGAGGTCGAGGATGTCCCCGAGCGCGAGCTGGTTGAGGGCGAGCCCGCTCAGCCCCAGCGGATCCTGCCCGGTCGTGGCCACGCTCTCCTGGCGGCGTACGTCCCGGCCTTCCGGGACTCCCCCGTTGGGCGCTTCCGCGTCGAGGGTCGTCTCCACCAGCGCGAACGCGGCCCACACCCGCTTGTGGTCGCGGCGGTACTCCACCCCCCAGGCAGTCGCCAGCGCCGAGGTGATGAGCAGCCCGCGGCCGTGCTCGCCGGCGCCGGGCCGGGCGTTCACCCCGACCGGGAGTACTCGGGTCGGGTGCTGGTCGAACACATCGATGCGGAGCCGGTCCTCCTCGCGTACGACCGCCACGGTCATGGGCGTGCCGGCGTGGGTCACCGCGTTGGTCACCAGCTCGCTGGTCAGCAGGACGACGTCGTCGAGGAGGTCGTCGAGGCCCCATTCGGCAAGCACCTCTCGCGCGAAACGGCGTGCTTCGGAGACCGACGTCGGTGCCGGCTCGAAGGTGCGCGACAGTGTTTTGGCTCCGGTACTCATGACCACCGCCGATTGTGCACCCCTTTGGCGCCGGTATGGCACTGATCACGGCAAGGTATCGGCAGGTAGGTCAAGGAATTACCAGAATCGGTGGTGAACGATCATTTGTGAGCCACGGCCAGCCGTGGAGTGCGACACTTCAGCAGACGCGTGTCCCAGCGCGAGAGGAGGCAGGGATGCCCTCATCGACGGACTCATCGAGGTCGACGATGCTCCCCGGGCAGGTGGCGGTCGATCAGGTCACGCTGCGCCAGCTCAAGGACGCGATGACCGCGATGCGCGACGGCATCTTCACCGGCCGGCTGGAGCCTGTCGACGGGCCGCTCGGTGACCTCGCCTCCATCCACAACGAGATCGCCGAACGGCTGAACCACCTGACCGACGAGCTCGCGCGCGTGCGCCGCGAGGCGGGCCGCGACGGCCACCACGACGAACGGCTCCGACCGAGCATCGGCGGCGGTGCCTGGGCCGGCGCCGTCGAGGATGCCAACAAGCTGGTCGACGACCTCGCACGCCCCACCGCCGACGTCGCCCGGGTCGTTGCCGCCGTCTCCGCGGGCGACCTCACCCAGACGATGGACGTACGCCACGGCAGCCGCGCCCTCAAGGGCGACCCGCTGCTGGTCGCCAAGAGCGTGAACGGCCTGGTCGCCCAGCTCGCCACGATCACCGAGGAGATCGCCCGGGTCACCCGCGAGGTCGGCACCGAGGGCAAGCTCGGTGGCCGTGCCCGGGTGCGGAACGCCTCCGGCACCTGGCGCGACCTCGTCGACGCGGTCAACACGATGTCCTCGCGGCTGACCGCCCAGGTCCGCGACATCGCCGAGGTCACCACCGCCGTCGCCAACGGCGACCTGTCCCGCACGGTCACCATCGAGGTCTCCGGCGAGATGGCGCAGCTCAAGGACACCGTCGACCGGATGGTCGGCCAGCTGTCGTCGTTCGCCGCCGAGGTCACCCGTGTCGCCCGCGAGGTCGGCACCGAGGGCCGCCTCGGCGGCCAGGCCGACGTGCGCGGCGTCTCCGGCACCTGGCGCGACCTGACCGACTCGGTCAACACGATGGCCTCCAACCTGACCTCCCAGGTGCGCGGGATCTCCTCGGTCGCCAAGGCCGTCGCCCGCGGCGACCTGTCGCAGCAGATCACGGTCACCGCGCGCGGTGAGGTGGCCGAGCTCGCCGAGACGCTCAATTCGATGACCGCGACCCTGCAGACCTTCGCCGACGAGGTCACCCGTGTCGCCCGCGAGGTCGGCACCGAGGGCATCCTCGGCGGCCAGGCCGAGGTGCCGGGCGTCGCCGGCCGGTGGAAGGACCTCACCGACTCCGTCAACTCGATGGCGTCCAACCTGACCAACCAGGTCCGCGACATCGCCCAGGTCACCACCGCCGTCGCCGGCGGCGACCTGTCCCAGAAGATCACCGTCGACGTACGCGGCGAGCTCGCCGAGCTCAAGACCACTGTCAACACCATGGTCGACCAGCTCTCGGCGTTCGCCGACGAGGTGACGCGTGTGGCCCGCGAGGTCGGCACCGAGGGCATGCTGGGCGGCCAGGCCGAGGTGCCGGGCGTCGGCGGCCGGTGGAAGGACCTCACCGACTCCGTCAACTCGATGGCGACCAACCTGACCAACCAGGTCCGCAACATCGCCCAGGTCACCACCGCGGTGGCCGGCGGAGACCTGTCCCAGAAGATCACCGTCGACGTACGCGGCGAGCTCGCCGAGCTCAAGACCACCGTCAACACCATGGTCGACCAGCTCTCCGCCTTCGCCGACGAGGTCACCCGCGTCGCCCGCGAGGTCGGTGGCGAGGGTCAGCTCGGCGGCCAGGCCGCGGTGCCCGGCGTCTCCGGCACCTGGCGCGACCTGACCGACTCGGTGAACTTCATGGCCGGCACGCTGACCGCCCAGGTGCGAAACATCGCCCAGGTGACGACAGCGGTGGCCCGTGGCGACCTGAGCCGGCAGATCACCGTCGACGCCCGAGGCGAGATCCTCGAGCTCAAGTCGACCATCAACACCATGGTCGACCAGCTCTCCTCCTTCGCGGCCGAGGTCACCCGTGTCGCCCGCGAGGTCGGCACCGAGGGCAAGCTCGGCGGCCAGGCCGACGTGCACGACGTCTCGGGCACCTGGAAGGACCTCACCGACTCGGTGAACTCGATGGCCTCCAACCTGACCTCCCAGGTCCGCAACATCGCCCAGGTCACCACCGCCGTCGCCCGTGGCGACCTGACCCAGAAGATCACCGTCGACGCCCGCGGCGAGATCCTCGAGCTCAAGTCGACCATCAACACCATGGTCGACCAGCTCGGCTCGTTCGCCGACGAGGTCACCCGTGTGGCCCGCGAGGTCGGCACCGAGGGCGCGCTCGGCGGCCAGGCCCAGGTGCCCGGTGTCGCCGGCACCTGGCGCGACCTCACCGTCTCGGTCAACTCGATGGCCTCCAACCTGACCAACCAGGTCCGCAGCATCGCCCAGGTCTCCAAGGCGGTCTCGCAGGGCGACCTGTCGCAGAAGATCTCCATCGAGGCCCGCGGTGAGGTCGCCGCCCTGGCCGGCACCCTCAACGCGATGGTCGACACGCTGCGTACCTTCGCCGACGAGGTCACCCGAGTCGCCCGCGAGGTCGGCACCGAGGGATCGCTGGGCGGTCAGGCACACGTACGCGGCGTGGCCGGCACCTGGAAGGACCTCACCGACTCGGTCAACTCGATGGCCTCCAACCTGACCTCCCAGGTCCGCAACATCGCCCAGGTCACCACCGCCGTCGCCCGTGGCGACCTGACCCAGAAGATCACCGTCGACGCCCGCGGCGAGATCCTCGAGCTCAAGTCCACCGTCAACACCATGGTCGACCAGCTCTCCTCCTTCGCCGACGAGGTCACCCGTGTCGCCCGCGAGGTCGGCACCGAGGGCAAGCTCGGTGGCCAGGCCGAGGTCGCCGACGTCTCCGGCACCTGGCGCGGGCTCACCGAGAACGTCAACCAGCTCGCGTCGACACTGACCACACAGCTCCGCGCGATCGCCGAGGTCTCCGCCGCCGTGACCCAGGGCGACCTGAGCCGGCAGATCACCGTCGGTGCCGCCGGTGAGGTCGCCGACCTGAAGGACAACCTCAACGAGATGATCGACTCGCTGCGGGAGACCACCAGGGCCAACGAGGACCAGGACTGGCTCAAGACCAACCTGGCCCGGTTCACCGGCCACATGCAGGGCGGCCGAGACCTGCTCGAGGTCGCCCGGCTGATCGTCTCCGAGCTCACCCCGCTGGTCGGCGCCCAGCAGGGCTCGATCTTCCTCACCGACCAGACCTCTGAGCACAGCGGCCCCAAGGTCCTGCGCCGGATCGCCTCCTACGGCTACCAGCCGGGACCCGACGTCCCCGACGTCTTCGCCCTCGGCGAGGGCCTGGTCGGGCAGGCGGCCTACGACCGCCAGCCGATCGTCGTACGCGACGTGCCGGCCGACTTCCTGCGGATCTCCTCGGGACACGGATGGGCGGCGCCGACCTCGATCATGGTGCTCCCGGTGGCGTTCGAGGAGAAGGTGATCGGTGTCGTCGAGCTGGCCTCGTTCCGGCCGTTCAGCGCCGTCCACATGCAGTTCCTCGAGCAGCTCGCGGAGTCGATCGGGGTCTCGCTCAACGCGATCATGGCCAGCTCGCGCACCGAGGAGCTGCTGGTCGAGTCGCAGCGTCTCGCCGGCGAGCTGCAGGACAAGCAGGACGAGGGCGAGCGTCAGCAGGTGGAGCTGCAGCAGACCAACGCCGCCCTCGAGGAGAAGGCGCGCCAGCTCGCCGACCAGAACCAGTCGATCGAGATCAAGAACCTCGAGATCGAGGACGCACGGCGCGGCCTGGAGGAGCGCGCCGAACAGCTCGCCCTCTCGTCCCGCTACAAGTCGGAGTTCCTGGCCAACATGTCGCACGAGCTGCGTACGCCGCTCAACTCGCTGCTCATCCTGGCCCGGCTGCTCTCCGACAACGTCGACGGCAACCTCAACTCCCGCCAGGTGGAGTACTCCCGCACCATCCACGGCGCCGGCACCGATCTCCTCCAGCTGATCAACGACATCCTCGACCTGTCCAAGGTCGAGGCGGGGAAGATGGACGTCCACGTCACCGACGTCGCGGTCACCTCGGTCGTCGAGTATGTCGAGGCGACCTTCCGGCCGCTGACCGCCGAGAAGGACCTCGACTTCATCGTCAGCGTCGACCCCGACGTGCCCCGGGTGCTGCGCTCGGACCAGCACCGTCTGCAGCAGGTGCTGCGCAACCTGCTCTCCAACGCGGTGAAGTTCACCGACGGCGGAGGTGTCCGGCTGCTGATCCGCAACGCCTCCGGCGAGCGCTTCTCGACACCCAGCCTGCAGCAGGCCGACTCGGTGCTGGCGTTCTCGGTGGTCGACACCGGCATCGGCATCCCGCCGGAGAAGCTGAAGGTCATCTTCGAGGCGTTCCAGCAGGCCGACGGCACGATCAGCCGCAAGTTCGGCGGCACCGGGCTCGGCCTGTCGATCAGCCGCGAGGTCGCCCACCT
Organism: Nocardioides sp. NPDC004968; assembly: GCF_040608935.1. Taxonomy (NCBI): domain Bacteria; kingdom Bacillati; phylum Actinomycetota; class Actinomycetes; order Propionibacteriales; family Nocardioidaceae; genus Nocardioides; species Nocardioides sp. NPDC004968. The sequence goes on along the minus strand of NZ_JBEXJF010000003.1, from coordinate 138,270 downwards.
CATCGGCGGCGAGATCCAGGTCAAGAGCGACCCCGGACACGGCAGCTCCTTCACCCTGTACGTCCCCAGGATCAGCTCCGGGACGATCGACGCCCAGCCTCCGACGCCCGCCGCGGACGGGCAGGATTCGACCGCCACCAGAGCCGACCAGCTCCTGCTGGTCCTCAGCAGCGACACCGACGAGTCCGGCCCCGGCACCAGCGCCGTCGTGGAGGCCCTGTTCAGCTCGGTCGACGAGGTCGAGACGGTCTTCGGCGCATCACCCGAGGAGGCTCAGGCGGTCCTCGCCGACCGCGAGGTCGACTGTGTGGTCCTGGACCTTCCGCTGGCGGACGGCGGCTTCGACGTGCTCCGCTGGATGCGCACCCACAAGCGCACCAAGAACATCCCCGTCGTGCTGAGCAGGGTCGGCAAGGTGACCAAGGCCCAGCAGAGCCGGCTGGACAGGTACACCCAGGCGATGACCCTCAAGACGCCGGCAACCACCGAGGAGGCGATCGACGACGTGAGCGTGCTGCTGGGTCGTCCAGGGGCGCAGCCCCCCAGGACGTTCGTTCCCGAGCCGGCCGATCCGAACGGTCAGTTCGTCGGTCGCAGGATCCTGATCGTCGACGACGACGTACGCAACGTCTTCGCGCTCACCAGCGCGCTCGAGCAGCACGGCATCGACGTGATCTACGCGGAGTCCGGGGAGGCCGGGATCGAGGCACTCCAGCGGGAGCCGGGCGTCGACCTGGTGCTGATGGACATCATGATGCCGGGCATGGACGGTCTGACCGCGATGCGCCTGATCCGCGACATCCCGCAGTTCAAGAGCCTGCCGATGATCGCGCTGACCGCGAAAGCGATGACCGGTGACCGCGAGGACAGCCTCGCCGCGGGCGCCTCGGAGTACATCACCAAACCGGTCGACGTCGCCGACCTGCTCTCGCTGTTCCGGCTGTGGCTGTCATGAGTGATCGCCATCAGGGGACCGCGAAGATCCTGCTCGTCGACGACCGTGCCGCCAACCTGGTCGCGCTCGAGGCGATCCTCGGCTCGCTCAACGAGACCCTCGTCCGCGCGGGGTCCGGCGAGGACGCCCTACGCGCCCTGCTCCACGACGACTTCGCGCTGATCCTGCTGGACGCGCAGATGCCGGGGATGGACGGCTTCGAGACCGCCACCCGGATCAAGGCGCGCGAACGCACCAAGGACGTCCCGATCATCTTCCTGACCGCGAACGACTTCGACACCCATCTCGCCTATCGCGGATATGCGACCGGCGCCGCCGACTTCCTCGCCAAGCCGTTCGACCCGTGGCTGCTGCGGGCGAAGGTGCAGGTCTTCGTCGACCTCTGGCACGCCAGCCGCAAGCTCAGCGCCCAGGCCGAACTGCTGCGTCGGTCCCTGGACGAGCGAGCCGCCCAGCCCGGCCGGGTCGACGTCGACGTGGTCGCCGATCTCCGGTCCCGGCTCGCGGGAGTCGAGGAGGCCGTGGCCGAGCTCGACACCGGCGGTGACATCGGCCTCGGCGGCGATGCCCGCCGCCGCCTCGGAAATCGGCTCGACGACCTCAGACAGGCGCTCGACGCGCTGGGCTGAGGCCAGACGGTGTCAGATCAGATCTTCGCCCGGTAGGCGGCGAGGACCTGCTCCGCCTTCTCCTTGTCGGCGTCCTGCAGCGGGATCAGCAGCTCGGCGACCACGTCGGTCAGCTCGGCGACGCGCCGGTTGAGCTGGCGCTGCTCCTGCACCTCGGCCTCGAGCGCCTCGATGCGGCGCACCAGCGAGGCACGCGTACGGGCCGCGTCGCGGGCGCCGCGGGCGATGTTCTTGATGCCGATTTCGTCGGACATGTCAGTTTCCTTCTGCAGCATTGAGGGAGGGCCAGGAGGCGCGCAGCCGCGCGACGCCCGGCAGCGGGTTGCCGAGCATGTCCTGGCCTTCGTTGATCCCGAGGTGCTCGACCACGCCGCCGGCAGCCTCGATCTCGGCCTGGACGAGGGCGGGGTCGACGCGGCGTACGAGGCCTTCGGGCTGCGGCTCGGGAAGGTTCTCACCGGTGACCGCGAACTCGAGGTAGAGCTTGCCGCCACCGGGACGAAGCGCCATCTTCGCCAGCATCCAGAGCTGGCTCCGGGCCGCGCCGTCGAGGCAGCCGATCAGGTCTCGGGCGTAGAGATGGTGGGGGTCGCGGGCCAGCCGCGCACCCAGCGTCAGCGTCGAACGCAGCTCGCCGAGGATGAGCTGCTCGGAGACCAGCGGGAGCTTGTGGCGCTCGGCCCTGCGGCGTACGGCGGCCACCGCGGCACGGGAGAAGTCCACCGAGTGCACCTGGTGGCCCTTGCGGGCGAAGAAGCGACCGTCCCGCCCGATCGCGCCGGCGCCGATGTCGACCACCTTCGCGTCCTCGGGCAGCTGCTTGAGGACCCACGCACCGAAGGCCGACTGCTTGCTCTCCAGCTCCTTGCCGTGGGTGTTGTGGAACTCGGTCCAGAACCCCATGTCGGTGCGGAATCCGCGCAGCCAGCCGTCCAGACGACGTACGCCGGCCGGCGGGTCGGCGTACTTGAACGACGGGTCCGGGGTGCGCCACTTCGGGCCGTAGATGAAGGCCAGCATCTCCTCGGGCTCGGCGGGAGCCGGGAAGTCGTAGCCGTGCAGGTTGATCGTCGAGACCGGCACGATCGCCTCGCGGCGCAGCCGTCCGGAGCGGTTGCCGAGCTGGTAGAAGACCGGCTCGCCGTCCTTGTCGGGCACGTAGAACGCCACGAAGATGTCGATGTGCACCTTGCGGCCGTCCGAGACCTGGTGCAGCACCTTGATGTCGCCGCCGGACATCCGCAGGACGCTCCAGCCGCGCTCGCGCATGGTGCGCTCGATGGCGTACGACTCGGAGATGATCTCGGCGGGGACGGTGTGCTTGGAGAGGTAGCAGACGTCGGTGTCGGAGTCGTGGCCGAGCATCCGGCCCTCGCGGATCGCGCCCAGGAGCGCGCCGTAGTTGAGGTACGCCTCGACGCCGACCACGTCGCGGAGGTCGGCGAGGACACGCTGGGTGCCGTCGAGGATCTCTTCGCGGATGCTTTCGTCGGTGGCCTCGAACGAGCGGGTCAGGTGGCCGACCTTGTCGACGCTGAGCGGGTTGCCGCTGCCGTCGACGATCGAGATGTTGCCCTCACCGGAGCCGAGGACGACCTTGTCCTCGAAGAGCACCTCGCCCTCGTAGTCGGCGATGGTGATCGTCGCTGCGCCGTCCAGGAACCGGGTGAGCACGGTGGGCCACGGCACCATGGTGCCTCCGTCGACCGGGTGGCCGTCGCGCTCGGGCGTGAGGGACCAGACGTACTGGCCGTCGACGGAGAGAATCAGGACCGGCGTCGAAGAGTCCCGGACGAGGACCCCTTCGTCAGAGATCTCGAACTGTCCGCCAGGAGTGGGGGCACTGCCGGTCACGAGACCTGGGCATCCTCTCGCGCGATGGCCTTCCGCAGAGCGGTGCTGCTGGTCTGGAGCGTGTAGGGGAAGTAGACGACCTCGACACCGACCGACGCCATCTTCTTCTCGAGCGCGTCGCCCTTCTCGGTGCCCTTCCAGTCATCGCCCTTGAAGAGGTGGGTGAACCCGACCTCGCGCCAGGAGTCGACCTTGTCGGTGGTGCGCTCGGCGTAGACAGCGTCCACGATTCCGATCGCCTCGACGATCTCGAGCCTCTCGACGAGCGGGACGGTCGGGATGATCCCCTTGGTCGTCTCGCAGACCTCGTCGGAGACCACACCCGCGATCAACGTGTCGCAGCGCTCTCGCGCCTGGCGCAGCATGTTGAGGTGACCGATGTGGAAGAGATCGAACACGCCAGGTACGTAACCGATGACCGGTCCCATGCCCACGCTTCCTCCAAGTGTTTGTCAATTAGTTTGGGCGACTTTACACCCTGCTCCCCCACGACCTTGATACAGGCCAGTATCCATGTCTCCCTGTGCATCTCCGGAATCACCAGCGCGACACGCGGACGTCCACAGGAAGCCCGGCGACCTTACACGAAGATGAACGGCGCGTGGCCATCAATGACGACGGCCGGGGTCAGCCGGGCGGCATGACCCCGAGGACGACGAGCAGTCCGGGAAGGCCGAGGAACAGCAGACCGAGCAGGACCGGACCACCGAGCACGCCCAGGAGAACGGTGACCTTCGAGACGGCCTGCCGCCGCAGGTAGGACACGGCGAGCACCCCGAATCCCGCGGCCGAGACGACCGATCCGAGGAGGTACGCCACCGAGCGTAGGCCGAGGTCAGCCGGGTCGCCGCTCGTTCCCAGCAGGATCGCGCCGGCCTCCACCGTGCTGCCGACCGCGTCGAGCGCGAGCGTCGCGAAGGCACCCCAGAGAAGCACCGACATGGCCCATGGCGTCACGAACCGGACCGGGCGTGCGGCCACCGACAGCAGAGCCACCGCGGCGCCCAGCACCTTCAGGCTCGTGACGGTCCAGTTCATGACCGAGAGCCCGGTGGCGTACTCGGCATAGCGGCCCTCGGCGAACCGATCGGTGGCCTCGAAGACCACGTTCACCCCGGCGAACGCCAGACAGCCCAACGCCATCAGCACGGCGATGGCAACGACGGCAGGGCTTGCGGCCCGCGCCGCGGGCGCCACCGGTCCCTTCTGGCTCGCGAGAGTCGTCATGCTCTCGACGCTATTGACCTCGGCGCGGCGAGAGCATCGGGGAATCCCCTAATTGAACCCGGGTTTCAGGTGCCGCCGACGACGTCGTCGAGCGCGCTACGGTCGGTTCATGGATGTCGTCGAGATCGACGGGTTGCGCATCGCCTACCGGCGCGCCGGGAACGGTCCCGCGGTCGTCTTCGTCCACGGCGGCGCCGAGGACGGCCGCGCCTGGACACCACAGCTCGACGCGCTCTCGGACGAGTTCACCGTCATCGCGTGGGACGAACCCGGCGCCGGCGGCTCCGGCGACGTGCCCGCAGGTTTCGCACTGAGCGACTACGCAGACCACCTCGCCGGGCTGATCCGCGCCCTGGACATCTCTCCGTGCACCCTCGTCGGGCTCTCCTGGGGAGTCACCGTCATCCTCGAGCTCTACCGCCGCCACCCTGCGGTGGCGCGAAGCCTGGTGCTCGCCGACGGCTACGCCGGCTGGCGCGGCTCCCTCGGACCCGACGAGGCCGACGCCCGCCTCGCAGGCCTGCTCGACCAGCCGGAGGGCAGCTTCGACCCGACCCTTCCGGGCCTCTTCGCCGGCCCTCCGCCGCCGAAGTTCGTCCCCCTGCTGGAGGCGATGGCAGCCGACGTACGCCGCCACAGCATGCTGACTGCCCTGACCGCGATGGCCCGGGCCGATCTGACCGACGTACTCGGGACGATCCAGGTGCCCACCCAGCTCATCTGGGGCGCCCTCGACGTACGGTCGCCCCTGTCGGTTGCCCACGAGTTCGAGCGTCAGATCCATGGCGCCACCCTCGCGGTCATCCCCCGCTGCGGCCACGTCAGCAACCTCGAGGATCCGCAGGCGTTCAACGACATCCTCCGCAGCTTCCTCCGCCGCCACGCTACGTGAGCCGCACTCACACTCGAGATGCTCCTCGCTGGAGCCATTCGAGAATCAGGCGGGTGGTCTCCTCCTGCAGCTCCTGCTGGATCCAGTGGCCGCAGTTCAGCTCCACGACCTCGACGTGCGGTACGAACTTCTCGAGGTTCGGCGCCCTCATGACCGTGTCGCGTGCGCCGTAGATCATCAGTGCCTGCTGGCGGACGATCGGGTCGACGTCCTCCATCAGGTCCCAGTTGCGGTCCACGTTGCGGTACCAGTTCACGCTCGAAGTGAAGCCCGATGCCTCGAATGCGTCGATGAACACCGCCAGATCCCCGTCGCTCATCACAGGCTCTCCGCGTGGAGCCTCGGCGTGGGCCAGGTTGATGAGGGGCATGCCCGGCTCCGGCTCGGCCGTGGGCTCGTTCTTGCGGTACAGGTTGCGCAGGAACTGGCGGGCGTTCGCGTCGAACACGGCGTCGGCCACCCCGGGCTGGCGGTTGAAGTGGACGAAGTACGAGTCGCTACCGACGATCGCCTCGATGAACGCGAGGGGCGGCGCTCCACACCACGTTCGCGCCCCAGTCGTGGCCCACGAACGCGGCGTCCTCGTATCCGAAGTGATCCAGCAGACCGACGTGGTCGTCGCACAGATGCACGATGTCGTAGTCGGAGACCTCGGCGGGGCGAGACGAGTTGCCGTAGCCGCGTTGATTGGGAGCGATGACGTGGTAGCCGGCTGCGGCGAGCGCACCCATCTGATGGCGCCACGAGAAGGCCAGCTCCGGCCAGCCATGGCAGAGGACGACGGGATTGCCGGCGTTCTCCTGGCCCGCCTCGAAGACTTCGAGCTCGATCCCGTTGACGGCGATCATGCTCGGCTCGGGAAAGTCGATGGGTTCTGACATGCGTTGTCCTTTCAGCGACATGCCGATACGCGCGGTGCGACGATCGGTTGATGTGACCGTAGAAGCCATCGCGGACAGGAACCGTCCTCAATGCTTGATCACGTTCCCGGTTCACCCTTGGCGGGTGAACCGGCAGTCACCAGGGACGAGCAGATTTCGGACCATGAACTCCGAGACAGTGAACGTCGACAACTTTGCCCGCGCCGAGACGCACAGGATGTTCGCTGCCCTGCAGACCCGGGGTGCGACCAACGAGCTGGTGCATGTCCGCGCCCCCGAGTCACTCGATGAGCAGCCCGTCATCAGGCAGAACCGAGACACGCTCTACTCCAGCGCGATCGTGGACATCTCCAGCGGTGCCGCCCTGACGCTTCCCGACAGCCGCGGGCGCTACATGTCGGTGATGGTCGTCAACGAGGACCACTACATCAACCGGATCCTTCACGAGCCCGGCACCCACGAGCTCTCGGTGGCTGACTACGACACGGACTATGTCCTGATCGCCGTGCGGACGCTGGTCGACCCAAACGACCCCGCCGACATCGCCGCGGTCAACGCCCTCCAGGACGAGATACAGCTCAAAGCCACCTCCGACCGAGCATTCGTCGCAGCCGACTTCGACAAGGCCTCGCTCGACTCGACCCGCTCGGCGCTGCTCGAGCTCGCCCGCGGCCTGCCCCGCTACGACCGGGCATTCGGCCGCAAGGAGGATGTCGACCCCGTCCGACACCTGCTCGGCACCGCGGCTGGCTGGGGCGGCCTGCCCGAACAGGAAGCGTTCTACCTCAACGTCGAGCCCGGCCTTCCCATCGGCAACTACGAGCTGCGCATAGGTGAGGTGCCGGTCGACGCGTTCTGGTCGATCTCGGTCTACAACGTGGCCGGGTACTTCGAGCAGGTCGGGGACGCGGAGGTCAGCCTCAACAGCGTCACCGCACAGCGGGACAACGACGGCTCGATCACCGTTCGGTTCGGCACCGCGGCAGGCCCGAACACCCTCGGCGTCATGGACGGCTGGAACTACATCGTCCGCCTCTACCGCCCGCACCCCGCCGTCCTCAACGGCACCTGGACATTCCCCGGCCTGGGCAAGTAGCCGTACCGGGCGACCCACGCCGAGCAACCAGGGATCGGGGACCGTTTCCGGTTCGCCGTGCGCCATCCTCGTGTGCCATCCGGCGGGACGAACCCCGCCCAGATCTGTCAAGAGTGCAGGTCAGGGAGGGGATTCTGCTCCCCGGGTAGGAGTCGAACCTACGTCGCTAGTCCTGATTCAAAGGCACGCTCTCACCTTCGCCTGAGCGTGAACGAGTGCCACTGAATGTGGCCGATATTGCCTGGGTTGGTGTGCCGCCCGTGTGCCGTCCAGGCAGGCAACCTTCAGACCCTGGCCTTCTCATTGCGAAGGTTTGCAGGACCCGTCCCATGCGCTGAGCGCGTCCACATTGCAGTGCATCCGTTGCACGGTGCCGCACTCGCCGGGGGAACCGGGGATTAGCGAGGACTCTTGGCGGCCCTCAGATCGTCATCCATTTTAGGTACGGGGGTCGCACACGACCAGCAGTCTGGGCGCGCTCACCTGCGACGATGGAGCTCGCCCAGAAACATGGCGACATTTCGGATGCGAAAGGAACCAACGGTGCTGCAAGACGATGGCCGAGCTAGCGAAAAGGGAGCGGCTCGCCGAGCCACACTGCAGCCCCGATGGGTCACCGAATGGCGCGCGGCCCGCGCCCACAAGCGGAGGATCCAGACCCTCGATCCGCTCACCGCAGAGTTCATCAGCGCCCAGCACCAGGACTACGTCGACTACTTGAACACGGCGCTACGAAACAGCAAGGTCCGCAACATCGCACTGACCGGGAGGTACGGCTCCGGAAAGTCGAGCGTTCTGGAACAGTTTGCGCGCGAAAACCGTCGTCGAGTGCTACTGCTCTCGCTCTCCTCTTTAGGGCCCGAAGAGGTAATCGGGGAAGATGGAGGAACAAGCGAACCCCCAAGCGGCCCGGCTTCTGAGGGACCTGAACGCCCGAGGGTCAACCAGATTCAGAAGGAACTGGTCAAACAACTGCTCCACGTAGACCCGCCAGCAAGGCTCCCGCAGTCTCGCTATCAGCGCATTGAACGCCTGACCCGATGGCGAGCGTTCGCTGAAGCGGCAGCGACTTTGGTGGCGGTCGTCGCCATTCTTTGGCTGTTCGACGCACTACCCGACATCCCCCGACTGAATGGTGGCGACCCTGCGCGACTATGGGTTACCGCCACCGCGATTGCCGCCCTGGCTGCCATCTCGGCGGTCGCCTCGATCCGAATGGCCGTCCACAATCGACTTGAGGTCTCCCAAGTCTCGGCGGCGGGCGCGTCAGTGAGCCTGACTAAGAAGGACAACAGCTACTTCGATCAGTACCTCGACGAAATCGTCTACTTCTTCCAGTGTCGACCGACAATTGATGTCGTCGTATTCGAGGACCTCGATCGATTCAACCAGGCGGGCATCTTCGAGGCTCTGCGCGAACTCAACACACTATTGAACAGCAGCCGACAGATCACCGTCCGGCAGCCCTGGCTACGGCGTAAGCGCACGTTGCGCTTCGTCTATGCACTCCGCGACAGCATCTTCGAGCAACTTGGACACGACACCAAAGAACTGGGGGACGACGCCGCCCAAGCCGAGTCCGTCCGAGCAAACCGTACGAAGTTCTTCGACCTCGTGATTCCGCTCGTCCCCTTCATCACGCACCGAACGTCGCGAGAACTTCTCTCCAATGCACTGACGGACGACGATGCCGCGCCAGTCCCCGCTGTTAGCGATGAACTCGTAGACATCGTGGCACGCCACGTCCCGGACATGCGACTTCTGAAGAACATCAGGAACGAGTTTGCAGTCTTCGCTAAACGACTCATCACTGACCACAACGGTATGGACACGCTCTCCGCAGACCAATTGTTCGCAATGATCGCCTATAAGAACGTGCACTTGGAGGACTTCGAGTTGATCCTCCTCGGCCGCAGCAAGCTAGACACGCTTTACAGGAAAAGTCGGGACGTCGTGAACGGAAATATCGCCTCACGTCGCGACCGGTCGCGGGCGATAGCGGACGACATAGCGGCCAATCAGGCTTTGGTGGGCCGCGCCCGCACATGGGGTGAAAGGCTCGACTGGTTCGCCCAAAAGATCGCTGCGAGCAACCCTCGAAAACCCAGCCTGGCCTACGCAGTAGATGGATCCGAGTATCCCGTGAACAAAGTAGGCGCAATCGAGTTATGGCAGGCGGTCCTCAATGCAAATATCGGGATCACTATCGTAGTGCAAGACAGAAACTACAATACACGACAGAATGTCATACTGGACATGTCTGAACTCCGCAAGATAGTTGGAGATAACCTGCAACCAAGCGCGGGACTTAACACAGCCAATGAGGCGCTAGAGCAGGAGCAAACCGAGATTCTGGTGGATCTCGAAACGCTGCGAACAGCGGACTTCGAGCAGTTAGCAAAGCGACCCGACTTTACCGTCCCCGCAGAAGAAGACGAGAAAGAGGTGAACGATGCGGAGGAGAAAGTGGACGACGAAGAGGCGGATACTGGGAAGACCTTTACCGCCTTCATCGAGGAAACGATCGAATCCGAACTCGGACAAGTGCTGGTCTCCAATGGATACATTAATCGGTATTACAACATGTACATCGCGCAATACTACGGAGATCGTTTGCCTCCCAACGCGATGAGTTACATCGTGCAGAACGTCGACTCCAACCGCTCCGATTTCAACTACGCCTTTGCGAATCCTGAGGAGATCGCCGCCCTCCTGAAGGAGACGAAGCGCGCCTTTCTCAATGAGAAGAGTGCCTACAACGTCGGCATTCTTGACTACCTCCTCGAACAAGGTGACAAGGGGGCGCATACCATCCTCGAAGCCGCAACCAATCAATTGGGGCCCAACGAGAGAGCGTTCTTGGACGCCTACCTGAGTTCGGGTAATCAGGCACGTAAGGCCGTGAGCTTCCTCGCTACTCGCTGGTCGGGAATCTTCACACAAATCGTCGAGCGGGCAATAGTGTCCAAGGAACAGCGAACCATCCTGGTTGACGCGGCACTCGCAAACTCCAGGACCGACGTTCCCTACGAGATTGACGACACCGTGCGGGACTATATGCAGGCCAACTATCAGCACTTCTCCACCATTGCCGAACTCGCTAAAACGACTGACGCCGATGAAGGCGGTAGCGTCGACGGCACATTCGAGCAGTCTCAAGCGGAGGCGGCGCCGGCAACTAAAGCGATCGAAAACGCGGTTGAAACCCTGAGCCGCACTGGCTTCATCTGCAACGACCTGAGCGCCCTACGCGATACGGCGCGCCGCCCGATTGTCGAGGCCGACTGCTACGCACTGACCGCCGCGAATCTGCGCACGATCCTCGGCGAGGAGGCATCTCTTAGTTTGGATGCGGTGCGCACCTCCGATCGGGAACTGTATCGCGATCTACTCGAACACCCTGAGGAATACATCCAAGTCCTATCCTCTAACGCCGCTGCTGCCTCTGACACACCAGGTGCCGATGCGCCAGGTCTTGTCGAAGCCTGGACCATCCGTAGCCCAACACAATTCGGCGCAGTTCTGGCTGACTTCATCGAACTCGACGAGGCCCGGGCGGCCGAGCTCATCGAGAAGTCGAATCCCGCCTGCATTGTCGACAACCTCCTTGATGCCCCAGGCTCCACATGGCATGCCCTCGCGAAGTTTCGGCGCCTTAGATTGAACCTTCTAAATGTCGACACATACATGTTGCACATCGGGTTAGACGCTCACCTGGGCGCGGCGCTGAATGAGGCCCGTTCGATTGACTTGTCCGGGCCAACAGCAGGTTGGGCGGACGATGCGGCCAGCCCGACTGAAATCGTCAGTGCGGTCAAGGCAGCCAAGGAGCGCATTGCCGTACAGATTCTTGATGGCCGAAAATTCGTTCGTGATCCGTTCGTCCGCGCACGCCTGGTCGAATCGCTCGACATGCGCGAGTGGCTTCCTGTTGAAAAAGTGACGCCCGAAGGCGGGAGGCTCCTTGGATACCTCGTTGGAATGTCCATTTGTAGTGATACTGCGGAGACGTTCTCGCACTTTGCACTGACGGAGTGGGAACCCTTGCGGTTCGCTATAGGGCAGTCGGCTAAGTTCGGTGAGTTCGTCACCCCTACCCTACTCCCTCCCAAATTGGCGGCAGGCCTATTGCAGAGCGATCAGGTCAGCGATGCTCTAAAGGTAAAGATTCTCGGTCGTTTCGACGAGTTCGTCCCTGAAGATGACAGCGCTACCCTCACGGCCGCCGGAGAGGCATCGGTGGCGACCAACACCTTTATCGGGGTTCCTGGAATCGCCAGGATCGCCGGCACAACGAAGGACACCGCTTTGGTAATGCGGATGACCAGCTATTTCGGCGATCTTCTAACGCCAGATGAAATCATCCTCGTCTTGGGCGAGGCGGGTGGACAGTACGGTCGCCTTTCGACGCCAGGAAGCAAGGCGACCTTTCCCCGAACCATTGATCACGATACGGTGTTCCGGCGGCTCAAGGCGGAGGGCCGAATCACATTCCGAAGCTACGACAAGACACTCACCAAGAATGCCCGGATTGATGTCAAAGTTCTCTGACGCGAGCACATCAGCCGCGCGGCCGCGACTCAACGTCCACGACTTCAACGAGCACGAGCCGCGCGAGCTTACAGCCACCGCCGAGACCTAAGAAGCTGCCGCCCTTGAGAAGCTGTGCGACCAAGTGCCCGATGGGTGGGTGCTCCTCGGAATCGATCGCCACGGCGAGCAGGCCGCCGGCTAGGGCGAGCCTCGGTCAGAAACGAACCTTCGTGTCGATCATGCTGGCCACGAACTCGGGAAACACCGGCGCCGTATCGACGCGTAGGCCAGCCGACTCGAGGCGGCGGAGGTCGTCCTTGCCGTTGACGACCGCCCTGCAGCCCCCGATGTCCTGCATCCTCGAAAGGTCAAGCGTTGGCTGCCGCCGCAACTTGTCGAGGATGGTCTGACTCCGCTTGAGCCGCTGCGTGACCTCGGCCTCGACGCCGATGGTCCTACACCGCGAGCGCAGGCCGTTGTTCGCCGAGACCAGCGGTACGGAATGCGCTCGTCGCCAGTCCTCCACGGTGTCCAGTGCGCCAACGAACGCGTCTACGTCCGCAAGGTCGCCGCGAAGACACTTCCGAAGCGTGCTCCCTGCCTTCTTGACCTGACTCTTGCTGGGCACGCTCATGGCCGAAGACTAGGCGATCACGCCGCTGTCTCGCGCATCCTTTCCGGGTTACAGCGCCTCTTGGATCTCCGCCTGGCGCGCACGCTGCACGAGGCGAACTTCAAGCCCATCGGAGGGGCGTCCGTCTTGGGCACTCGCTGGCAACGCACTTGCAGCGCTACCTGCCGACCGGGGGACCAGTATGTGAGGGGAGCCGAAGTACGGGTGCGTGCGCTGTTCGCGGACGCAGTTTGACCTCTCGGTCAGAAGCAGAGCGAGTGGACGAAGCTCACCGCCGATTCAACCCGCTGCCTAACAGCGTTGAGCTGGGTGATGTCGAAGCGCCCGGCCTGCCCGTGCGTGCCCTGGTTGAACGTACGGAACAGCGTCACGACGTTGTCTTGGTCGGCCTCGACCAAATCAGTGATGGATACGTCGGTAACACCACGGCGGTTCACGAGGTACTTCACCTTGGCCTTTCGCGTGACCTCACCGTTGTCCCTCGTGTCGCAGGTTGGATCGGCGGCGAGCACGTCCGGATCTGGCGCCGCGATGTTCAGCATCTCGATCATGAGCTCACGAGCACTGGTGCAGAAGTGGCGAGCAGCGTCCGGGTTGCTCGGACTGAGAGCAAACAGTGCACCGGTCCATCGGGCCACCAGGTCGGGGGAGAACGCCTGGAGCTCGGTCTGAAGGCTGGGACTGCGGAGCTCGTCCTCAGTGGGATCGGCCTCCGGGTCGCCGTCACCGTCGAGAGCGTTGAGCAGGTAGGCACTGTCCGCGGCGCCCTCGCTGACGCGATCGACAATCTCGCGCTCCGCAACGCTCAGCGCGTGGCCGGCAAGGTGCTGCTCGGTCTCCTCGTACGACCGAGCCAGCGTGGTCACCGACGTGCGGTATCCAGTGAAGGTCGATGACTCTCGGGAGTTGACTCGGCGGATCTCCTGGTCCAGGCGCCGCCGCTGGTTCTCCACAGCGGTGTTGTGGCGCCGCACCGCGGCGTTGTACGTCCTGACCTCGCGCTTGTAGTCGTTGACGGCCTTCTTCTGTTGCCGCTGCGCCTTCTGAACGGCGGCGCGGAACTGCGCCGGGGTCACTCGTCGAACCATGACACCTAGTTTGAGGGTTGGCACCGACAGTTCTCCAACAACTTTGGCGATTCCCGTCAGATTTGCTCGCGATCGCTGGACCCGGAAGCCACGAACCGCCCGAGGTCAGATGACCTCGGGCGGTTTCTGCTCCCCAGGTTGGAGTCGAACCAACGTCCCTAATCCAGATTCAAAGTCTGGCGGCCCCTACCGGCAGAGCAACTGGGGAACGGGACCGTTTCCGGCCCGCTGTGTGCCATTCTCCCCGACTGGGTACCGGCACGGAGCGTGATTCTGGCACACGAGAGCGTGATTCAAAGTCAGGCGGGCCCTGCCGGCAGACCAACCGGGGAACGTACGTCGAAACGCACGGGACAACTGTAGACGGCAGCGCCCCTGCCGCGCGCACTGACACCGCATGCCGGTCGAGCCTGGACAGAGGGTCAGGCGGCGAGATCGTGGTCGAGAAGTACGTTGCGCAGAATGAACTCTGCGCGAGACCAGGTTGGCGGATCTGGTGCCCAGGTGTCGGGTGGCGGGCTGGTGTAGGTGTGGCCCGTGGGTGTGGTGGTGATGATGCTGCCGTCGGGTCTTGGCCTGGCCTGCCAGCCGAGGGCTTCCTTGGCCTGATTGCACCTTTCGCACAGGCCCTGCAGATTCTCGGCGCTGGTGGTGCCGTCGTCTGTGTGGCGTTCGACGTGGTCGATGTTGCGGATCGGGGCGTCGCAGCCGTTGGTGCGGCAGATCCCGCCGTCGCGGGTGGTGATGAACTCGGCCAGTCCGTCGGGTGCTTTGCGGGCACGTGATTCCATCGCGACCAGCCGACCGGCAGGGTCGGTGAACAGGCGACGGACGAAGACCTCGGCGTCGTTGAGCGCGTCGCGGGCCCAGGTCGCGGGGACGGGGCCGTAGCCCTCGACCATGGCCGGCTGATCCGCGTCGCCGGTAAGGGAGTCGGCGGTCATCACGATCTTGACCTCGATCCGAGACTTCGCATCGGTGGTGCTGCGGCCGGTGATCCGGTCGACGAGGGTGTCGGCCATGACCTGGCCCCGGGTCCGTTCGTCACCGGCAGCCGCAGCGGTCTTGGCTGCTTGATCGAGCGCTGCGAAGACCGCGACCCCGTCCTTGACCGGCAGCAGCGCGCCGAGCCAGGTCATGGTGTCCGGGGCCGGCCGCAGGCTGACGCGGCGGTCTTTCTCGGCGTTCGCGGCCCGGGCCACGACGGATTCCTGGTCGAGGGTGATGGCGAGTTTCTTGGCGGCGTTCTCGAGTTGGCGTAGCCCCATCGAGATCGCTCGAGCCGGTTCACCGCCCGGGCCTGTGGCGCAGAGTTCGTAGTCGATGACCCGACGATCGTCCACCGAGAGACACGCGGTCTCGCGGGCCAGGATCGTTGCTTGCCATTGGGAGAACAGTCCGGCTCTCATCAGCGCGAAGGTGTGCGGCATCTCGGCGATCAGGATCTTCGCCAGCCCCAACAGCTTGGCGCCCTTCTCGGGCGAGACCCGCCGCGCCAGCGCGATCTGGGAGGCGACCCCTTCGCCGAGCCTACGGGCAGGAACCCCGGCCTCTGATTGGCGTGCCCGGACGGCTTCGTCGAGACGTACCGCCGCTTCTGCCTGGACCGCCTCAGCGGTGCACTTGATCTCTTCGAGACGCGAGATCCAGTCGACCAGCTCACTCTCGGACGCACCCGAAGGCGGCCCAGCGAGGAGGTGGTCGATGGTCTCGTACATAGGAGTTATTATATGCGCAAGAGCATCGCAGCGCGACCTATTTAAGCAGGTCAGACCCAGTTACGCAGTCAGCGAACAAGCAACGGAGCTCCGCGCCACTCTCTCGCCGCCGCCCCGATATAGGCGAAATCTTTCTCGATCGGGTGCCGGGTCAAGGATGGCCGAAGGCCACCGCGAAGCGGCGGGCGAAGGGCGTCCTTGACGCGGCACGCGATCGAGAAACACTCAAAGGCCGGGTCGGCGGCGAACCCTGAAACGAAGAACAGCCGCTAAGCGAGCTTTCCCGAAGAAGCGGACCGTGTTGGTCTCGACACGCCTCCGCCTAGCGGCTCCGGCGGCTCGACCAGCGAGCAAGGCGGCTCGGCCAGCAGTTGTCAGCCAGCAGCGCCTGACCCGTCGAGCAGTGTGGTTCAACGCCGGATAGAGAGCGTTTGGATGCGGTAGGTTGCCAATATGCTCATCATCGCGATCATCCTGTTCGGCATCGTGGCAGGCGGCGTGGCACAACTCGTTCTCGGTCGTTCGATGAAGGAGATCGACTGGACCACCGCGGCGGTGACGGGCCTCCTGGGCTCCTTCGTCGGCGGTCTGGGGCTCAGCCTCGCGACCGGCAACGGGCTCGATCTCCACCCGACCGGGTTGATCGGGTCGATCCTGGGAGCCCTGCTCCTCACGTGGGCGTGGGGGTACTGGCGCCGGTCGCGTCAGAGCCAGTGATCATCGGCTCGCCCTAGCTGCACGCCCACCCCACCCGCTACGGGTGATGCCGCCGAGCCATGACCGTTCGAGAGTGGAACCTCAACCACCAAGGAGCGGATGTCATGGCAGACGAGACCACCAACCCCGACGTCGAGGTGAACGCGGCCTCCGTGTCCGACGGCGCCTACACCCTCATCATCGCGGACTTCAGTGACACGGACATGGCGTGGGAGGCGTACGAGGCCCTCAAGTCGGTCGAGAACGGCCGCAGCGTCGAGATCGAGGGCGTCATCGTGGTCAGGCGCTCGGCCGAGGGCAAGCTGGAGATCCAGAAGGCAACCGACCACAGCACGAAGTCAGGACTCAAGTGGGGAGTCGTCGGCGGCATCGCGCTCGGCGTGATCTTCCCGCCGTCGATCCTCGGCAGCGCCGCTGTGGCCGGCGGTGCCGGAGCCTTCGTCGGAAAGCTGCGGCAGCGCCACCACAACCGCGAGCTCGAGCAGAAGCTCGAGAATGCGATCACACCAGGGCACTCCGGCCTGCTCGCCCTGGTTTCCGACCCCGGCGAGATCAAGATCCGCAAGGCCCTCGAGCGGGCGGAGACCATCGTCGAGTCCACCCTCGAGAAGGTCGAGGCGGACGACATCAAGGCCGCCGCCAAGGAAGTCCAGGGCGGCCACGCCTGAGCCCCTGACGGCGAGCGTCCGTACCTCGACCAGGCTCAGGCGACGTCGCGACGCAGGGATACGGCAGCGGCCAGCACCGAGGAGGCCAGGGCGTAGCCGAGGAGCACCAGCGCGCCTATCAACGGCGCCTGGACGACGGGGCCGATCACGCCCGCCTCGGCGGCGATCATCTCCAACAGCGCGGTCGACCCGGTGAGCGCGGCGGTGGCTCCACCGGGAAGGAAGGGATAGACGATGTTGACTCCAGGGAGAATCATCATCAGGTTCTCCATGAAGTAGAAGTAGCCCAGCGTGATCCCGATCGCGAGGAGCTGGTGCCGCGCGACGGCTCCGATGCCGACGCCCAGCAGCATGTAGATGGCTGCGGCGGCGCCGTACCTCGCCGTGGTGCCGAGAATGGCGTCGAGCCCGAGCCCCGGCTCGATCCCGTGTGCGGAGGTCCCTGCATAGATCCCGGCGACCGCGGAGAGCGTCAGGACCACCCCGTACGCCAGGCCAAGACCCCCGTAGGCGATCAGCTTGGCCACCAGCACCCGACCGCGCTTCGGCACCGCGAGGAAGGTGGTGGCTACGGTCCGATGCCGGTATTCGCCCGTGATCGCCACAGTGCCGATCAGCGCAGGCACGAAGAGGGCGACGCCAAGGAGACTCAAGACTCCGGACACGCCTGCGGCAGTGTCCAACCCAGGCATCGGCGGAGTCGCGTTCTCCGGCCCGGTCAGGGCGACGAGACCTATGAGCAGGCCACCGCACGCCACCGCGGCCACCATCGTCCACAGGGGCAGCCGGGTCCTGGTCAGCCGCACGACCTCACCTCGGATCGCGTTCTTCAGCTGTCGCATGCCATCTCCTCCTCGATCATGCTCAGGTAGGCCTCCTCGAGTGAGGCGTGGTCACCGGTGAAGTCGCTCAAGGAACCGGACCAGAGCGTGCGGCCACCCTCGATGAGCACCAGATCGTCGATGACCTGCTGCAGCTCGGTGAGCACATGACTGGAAACCAGCACCGTCCCGCCGGCATCGGCGAAGGCTCGCACCAGACGTCGCAGCCAGACGATGCCCGAGGGGTCCAGCCCGTTGGTCGGCTCATCGAGGATCAGCCCGGATGGCTGCCCCAACAGGGCCGCCGCCAACGCCAGCCGCTGGCGCATCCCGGTCGAGAAGCCGCGGACTCGTCGACGCGCCACGGAGCGCAGGCCGGTCTCCTCGAGCACTTGCTCGACCCGGTCGCCGGGCACACCGATCAGGGCGGCCTGAGTCTGCAGGTGCCCCCGAGCGGTCATCCCCGGATGGGCGCCGGCCAGGTCGCCGACGACGCCCAGCACTCGGGACGGACAGCTCAACGCGGTGTAGGGCGCCTCATCGATCGTCGCCGTCCCCTGATCCGCACGGGCAAGTCCGGTGAGGATGCGCAAGGTCGTGCTCTTGCCCGCGCCGTTCGGCCCGATGAAGCCGGTCACCCGTCCGGGCCGGGCGACCAGATCGACCCGGGTCAGCGCCGGCACCGGCCCGAAGGACTTGGCCAGACTCTCGGTCTTCAGAGTCGGGCCGGACAGGACCCCACTCCCCTCCGCCGCTATGCCCACGGCCGCAACAGCACTCATGGCCGAGCCAGAGCGTCGAGCTCCGACGCCAGCTCGGCGGCCTCCGGAGCACTGACCAGCAGCTCGTCGAAGCCAGCACCGACCTCCCGGTCGCGCAACCGGATCCGCAGCAGAGGCAGCCCACGCGTCATCGAGACCAGCCTGCGGGTGCCATCTGGGTGTCGAAAGGTGCCCAGCTTGCGTAGACCGGAGATCACCAGGCCGGTACGCCAGCCCAAGACCTCAGAGCTCCAGTCCGGCAGCACCTCCACCGAGTCGACGGCGCTGACGGCGACGGAGTAGCCCCCGCGGCCCGCCATCAGCCGCTCCCAGCCGGGAAAGGTGAGCGTGAGCAGGCCGTCTTGGACGTTGAGAGTGGTCATCTCATCTCCTAGAATATGATCAGATCAGGAACATTCTAAGAATGAGAATAATGGGAGTCACATGCCGTCGCAAGGCAATATCTCCGAGGTCGTAGCGCACCCCGTACGACTGCGGGTTCTGCAGGCAGTGGGTGGTCGCGACCTGACCACCGCCCAGCTCCGGGAACTGCTGACCGATGTCCCCCAGGCAACGCTGTACCGACACGTCGCCACCCTCGTCGAGGCCGGCTTCCTCGCCGTGGCGTCGGAGCGGCGGGTGCGGGGCACGACCGAGCGCACCTACACGCTGGGCGAGCGGATGGCTCACGTCGAGCAGGCCGAGCTGGCGACGCTCTCCGACGATCAGATCCGAGCCGGCTTCCTCGCGTTCATCGGCGAGCTGCTCCGTACGTTCGAGGGCTCACTCGCGCTCGGCGAGGTCACCCGCAGCCACCTCGGGTTCGGCACCGGTGCGCTGTACGTCGACGAGGAGGACCTCGCGCGGATCCAGCAAGGATTCAACGAGCTCATCGCCCCGTACGCCGGCGAGGCGGCCGGGAAGCAACGGGTGATGCTGTCTACCGCGCTCCTGCCCACTGAGTAGTGCTGTACGTCCCAGTGACACCAGGCCTCAGCTGACGACCTTCAGGTCGCGCTCGGTGTTGTTCAGACGTCTGCCGCCCTCGTCGGTGACCGTGACGATGTCCTCGATACGGACCCCGAACTCCCCGGGGAGGTAGATCCCGGGCTCGACGGAGAAGCACATCCCAGGCACCAGCGGCTGCTCCTCGCCCTCGATCATGTACGGCGGTTCGTGCGTCGTGGTGCCGATGCCGTGCCCGGTGCGGTGGATGAACCGCTCGCCGTACCCCGCGTCCGTGATCACCTCTCGAGCGGCGCGGTCGATCTCCTGGCAGGCAACACCTGGGCGGACCGCTTCGACTCCTGCCTGCTGCGCCGCGCGGACGACCTCGTGGACCTCGCGGACCAGAGCGGAAGGTTCGCCCACGCAGACCGTGCGGCTGGTGTCCGAGCCGTAGCCGTACATCAGGCCACCGAAGTCGAGGACGATCGCATCGCCGACCTCGATGGTGCGGTCGCCGGCCTCGTGGTGAGGGTTGGCGCCGTTGGGGCCCGAGCCGACCACCGTGAAGTCGACCTGCTCGTGCCCGAACTCCCGAAGCAGGCGGGCCAGGTCGGCAGCCACGTCCGTCTCCTTCCGACCGGCGAACCGGACTCCGAGGATCTGCTCGTAGACCGCGTCCGCGGCGGCCCCAGCGGCAGCCAGCCGGGCGAGCTCCTTGGCATCCTTCACCGCTCGCAGCATGGGGAGGGCCTGCGTCAGCGACCGGTAGGAGGACTCGGGCAGCGCGTCCTGCAGTCCGAGCAGGTGCATCGCCCAGGCGGAGTCGGCGATTCCCATCGTTGCGTGGGCGGGGATCAAGGTGCTGGCGCGCGCGAACGGATCCTCGCCGTCCACCCAGTCGACGATCGAGAGGCCCGGTGCGCCCATGGCACTCTCGGCGTCCGGCCGCTCCAGAGTCGGCACCAGCAGCGTCGGCTGCCGGCCGGGAGCGAGCGCGAGCACCGTCAACCTCTCGGTGATGGCCGTGGGCTGGTAGCCGGTGAGCCACACCAGGTCAGGGCCGGGCGTCACGAGGAGCCCGTCCAGCCCCGCCTCAGTCGCGTCGGCGACGGCACGGGCCATCCGAGCCGCATAGTCCTCGGTCGTGATCGGCACTGGTGACTGCGTCGTGGTCATCGTGTCCTCCTGGTACGGACGATAACCACAGAGGCCGAGCCACGAATCATCCGTCGAGGATGATCCAGCCGCGCGAGCGTCATTCCTAATCTGAGCCATCAGCTGCCGTCGCTTTTCGCAAGGAGTGATGAGGATGTCCAGATGTCGCAGGATCCCCGCCTCGCTGCGGTGGTCACCATGAGCGCAGGGGACGCAGCAGCGGACCTGGCGACGCGGGCCAAGATTCCGCCCACCGCCTGGATCTCGTGGGTGGCGCTGGCGATGATGACCACGAGCTCGGTCGCCAGCCTGCGGGCGGCGCCGACGATGGCGGTCTACGGCCTGGCCTGCGTGTTCTTGTACCTGCTCCCGGCCGTCGTGTTCCTGCTGCCGACCTCACTGGTCTCCGCAGAGCTCGCATCGGGATGGGAAGGCGGCATCTACAAGTGGGTCTCGGAGGGGATCTCCAAGCCGATGGGCTTCCTGGCGGTGTGGTGCCAGTTCGCCATGACGATCTTCTACTACCCGAGTCTGCTGGGGTTCGTGGCGAGCACCCTCGCGTACGTGTTCAATCCGGAGCTGGCCAGCAGCGGGGTGTGGACCGCGTGCGTGATCATCGTCGTGTACTGGTCCGGTGTCTGGATCTCCTCACGTGGCACCAAGGGAGTCGCGGGTCTCGCCAGTGGTGGCCTGATCATCGGAACCCTGATCCCCGGCGTCGTGCTGGTCCTTCTCGGCATCGTCTTCCTCGGGCAGGGCAACGAGTCGGCGGCTCCGATGAGCTCCGAGAACATCTTCCCGGTGTGGGCCGGGCTCTCGAGCCTCGTGCTCATCGTCAACAACTTCCTCTCCTACTCCGGCATGGAGATGAACGCGGTTCACGTGTCCTCGCTGAAGAACCCGGGCAAGGAGTTCCCGAAGTCGATGTTCCTGGCCATGGGCCTGGTCCTCGCGATCTTCATCCTCCCGGCACTGGCGATCAGTTGGATCGTGCCCGCTGAGGAGCTGTCCCTCACTGCTGGCGTGATGCAGGCCTTCGACGCGGTCTTCGCGAACTTCGGGTGGCAGTGGCTGACGCCGATCGTGGGCATCATGCTGGTCACCGCCTCCCTTGCCGGCATGCTGACCTGGCTGGCCGGACCATCGAAGGGCCTGCTGCTGATCTCGCGCCAAGAGGGTTACCTTCCGCCCTTCCTGCAGCAGCTCAACAAGAACGGTGTCCAGCAGAACATCCTGGTCGTCCAGGGGCTGATCACCACCGTGATCGGCCTGGCCTACGCGTTGATCCCGGACGTGTCCAGCGCGTACTGGATCTTCTCCGTCATCACCACCCAGGTCTACCTGATCATGTACCTGCTGATGTTCGTGGCCGCGATCCAGCTGCGCCGTAAGCGTCCCGACCACCCGCGTGGCTACCGCGCACCCATGCTGATCGGGATGTGCGGCATCGGCTTCGCGGCCTCCCTTGCCGCGCTGCTCGTCGGCTTCATCCCGCCATCGCAGTTCGCGGGCGGAAACTCCGGTGTCTACTTCGCCATCGTCGGCGGCGGCGCACTCGGACTCGGGCTCCTCGTGCCGTTCCTGTTCTACCGGTTCCGCAAGCCCTCGTGGAAGCAGCCTGACCCGCAGGAGGTGACCCCGTCATGAGCACCCCGACGGAGACGCAGAGCACGCGCGAACGCAGCTGGATCTACATCACCGCCTTGGTCGTACTCGGCGTCCTCGTCATCGCCGGGCTGATCGCCTTCAGCTCGGCCCGGGAGACCCGCAACGCCGAGGAGAAGGCCGACGAGCTGATCGCGGCCCTCGAGGACGCGGGCGCTCGCACCCCGGACAGGGACCAGATCGTGCGGGTCCTGGGAGAGGACGGCGGAGCGACCTGCGAGGACCCGAACGACGCACTGAGTCGCGCCATCCTGCTGTCGCAGCTCTCGAACGGGGCGACCGGCCCCGGGGCTCGCCCGGTGGTCGCCGACAGCCGGGTCTTCCAGGGCCAGAAGCTGATCATCGAGATCTACTGCCCCGACGAGCTGGACGACTTCAACGAGTTCGTCGACGACCTCGAGACCGATGACGTGGCGGGTGAGTAGGACATGGATCTGAGGAGCCGCATCACCGAGCTCATGCCCCAGGCGCGGGCGGAGCTTGCCGAGCTGGTCGCCATCAAGTCGGTCGCCGACCCGCGCCAGTTCCCGCCCGAGGAGTGCCACCGTGCCGCGCAGTGGGTGCTCGACCACTTCGCAGCTCTCGGATTCGACGATGCCCGGCTGGCGGAGACCGCGGACGGCAGCAACGCCGTCGTGGGCTCTCGACAGTGCACACGACCGGATGCGCCCACGGTGCTGCTGTACGCCCACTACGACGTGCAACCACCGCTCGACGACGCCGCCTGGCAGACACGGCCGTTCGAGCTGGTCGAGAAGGACGGGCGCTGGTACGGCCGCGGGACGGCGGACTGCAAGGGCAACATCCTCATGCACCTCCTGGCGCTCCGGGCCTTGGGACAGGACGTACCGGTGAACCTCAAGCTGGTCGTCGAGGGGTCCGAGGAGCAGGGCACCGGGGGGCTGGAGGCGTTCGTGGTCGACAACGCGGACCTGCTCCGCGCAGACACGATCCTGGTCTGCGACACCGGAAACGCGGCCGTCGGCCAGCCGGCGGCAACCGTCAGCCTGCGTGGCATGGTCAACGTGGTCGTATCGGTGGAGGCGCTGACCTCGGAGGTGCACTCCGGCATGTTCGGCGGTGCGGCTCCGGACGCCCTCGCCGCCCTGATCGCGATGCTGGCCAGCATGCGGGATGCAGCCGGCAACACCACCGTCGAGGGGCTCGACAACACCCGACGCTGGGAGGGCCAGCCGTACCCGCCCGAGCAGTTCCGCAGCGACGCCGGACTGCTTGACGGAGTCCAGCTGCTCGGTGACGGCTCGGTCTCGGACATGTTGTGGGCCCGGCCGGCGGTCACGGTGCTCGGCATCGACTGCCCACCCGTGGTCGGCTCGGCGGCGGCGATCGTGCCGAAGGCCGCGGCCCGGCTGAACCTCCGCATCCCACCCGGGCTCGCGCCGGACGTGGCACTGAAGGCGCTCGAAGCGCACCTCCGCCTGACCGCGCCCTGGGGTGTCCATGTCACCATCGAGGTGGAAGCCACCGGCTCGCCGTTCCGGGCCACCACCGACGGACCGGCCTACCAGGCAATGGGCGAGGCGATGCTCGAGGCGTACGAGAAGCCGATGGCGAGCCTCGGGCAGGGCGGCTCGATCCCGTTGTGCAACGTGTTCACCGACACCTACCCCGACGCCGAGATCATCCTGATGGGTGTGGAGGAGCCGCAGGCGCTGATCCACGCGCCGAACGAGAGCGTGGATCCGCGCGAGATCTCGTCCATGGCACTGACCGAGGCACTGTTCCTGCAGCGGTACGCCGCCGTGACGACCTGACCGACCTGAATCCTCATCTGAAATTCGCGCGGCGCCCTTAGGCTGAGCGACGTGGACCTTCCTGTGATGCCGCCGATCCTGCCGATGCTCGCGAAGCCCGCGAAGGGCGTGCCGACCGACGGTGGCTATGCGTTCGAGCCGAAGTGGGACGGGTTCCGGTGCATCGTGTTCAAGGACGGGGACGAGGTGGAGCTGGCGTCGCGGAACACCAAGCCGCTGACGCGCTACTTCCCCGAGGTGGCCGAGGCGCTGCGGAAGGCGCTGCCGGAGAAGATCGTGCTCGACGGGGAGATCTTCGTGGCGATCGGGGACCGGCTGGAGTTCGAGGTGCTGCAGCAGCGGATCCACCCGGCGGCGTCGCGGATCACCCTGTTGGCGGAGGAGACGCCCGCTGCGTACGCGGCCTTCGATCTGCTCGCGCTGGGCGAGAGGTCGTTCCTCGACGAACCGCTGACAGAGCGGCGGGCCGCGCTGGAGGACGTCTTCGCCAACGTGGCCTCGGACAACGTCCATCTGTGCACGACGACGACCGACCCCGAGGTCGCCCAGGACTGGTTCACCCGGTTCGAGGGCGCCGGACTGGACGGGGTGATGGCCAAGCCGCTGGACGCCTCCTACGTCCCCGACAAGCGGACCATGCTGAAGATCAAGCACTCGCGTACGGCTGATGTGGTCGTCGCCGGCTACCGCGAGCACAAGACCTCCACACCGGAGAACCCGCTGCTCGGGAGCCTGCTGCTGGGTCTGTACGCCTCCGGGGAGGACGGCCGGCCGGAGCTGCAGCACATCGGGGTCTCGGCGTCCTTCACGGCCGCGCGACGCGCCGAGCTGTGGCAGGAACTGCAGGAGCTCGTCGTCCCGATCGAGGACCACCCGTGGGGCCGCTGGAGCGAGTGGCTCACGGCCAATCCCGACCGGGTCCCCGGCACCCAGAGCCGCTGGTCGCAGGGGAAGGACCTGTCCTTCACCCCGCTGCGCCCGGAGCGGGTGCTCGAGGTCGGCTACGACCACATGGAGGGACGCCGGTTCCGGCACACTGCTCAGTTCAAGCGCTGGCGGCCCGACCGCGACCCGGAGTCGTGCGGCTACGAGCAGCTCGAGGAACCCGTGGCGTACGAGCTGTCCGAAGTGCTCGGAGTGCCCCGCTGAACAGCCCAGTTAAATCCGGCTAGTGTCGGAGCCATGAGCTACGACGTCGTTCTCCTTGTCGAGCAGGCAATCACCCTCGACGACGCGACCCGGGTCCACTCCCTCCACGAGGGAGTCGAGGACCCGGTCTACCACGTGCTGCTGCCCTTGGAGGACGCTGCCGCACGGATCGAGTCAGCGATGGGCACGCTGAGCGCGGCCGAATACCTCGGCTCGGCGATGATGATGAACGAGATCGACCTCGACGCGGTGCGCGAGGAGGCCAAGGACGAGGCCGAGAAGGCGCTCGAGCAGACCCTGAAGGTCCTGAAGACCTCCGGCGCGTCCGCCCACGGCGAGCTCGTCCAGGACCCGGTCAAGGCGCTGCGCGCCAAGGTCGCGGCCGTCGACGGCCGGGAGGCGATCATCATGACCCGCCCGCACGTGGTCGCCGAGTTCTTCCACGTCGACTGGACCCACCAGGCCCGCCGCCATCTCCACGTCCCGGTGCTGCACCTGATCGAGCACGAGAACTTCGACGAGCAGGCCGGCGAGGGCGAAGGAATCAGCGGCATGTGAGACGTTTCGTCCGCATGACAACCGAAAACCTCGAAAGTGACCGGCAACACACCAAAGGTTACCGCTCTGTTACCGGCTTCACGTGGCAGTTGTGGCTCGCATTCCCCTAGTATCTTGGGGTTCGCTGTTCCGGGGGGATCCAGCGACGAGGAAGTGCCTGCTCGTGCGATCGGGGGATCCGCGCTGAGCAGGCACTTCTGCTATCCATTCACTCCTTCCGTGCCTTCTTCAAGGCGCTGGTGCGCTGGTTCACCCAGTCCGACATCGTGTCGATGGCTGTCGTCAGGTCCTCAGCGCTCAGCGAGTCGCTGGTCGGCACCGTCTCGGCGAGCGTGCTGAGGGTCTCGGCGGCCGTGCCGTCGCCGTACACCTTGTCGAACAGGTCCCAGTACGCCTCGGTGTAGACGGGCTTCAGGTCCTCGGACGCCAGGAACCGTTCCTTGAGCGCGTTCCCACCACGGATGCCACCGGCCTGCTGCGTACGCTCCGGGGCCACGCCTTCCTGCGCACCGCCCTGGTCCTCAGCCGCACCATCTTCACCACGGAACATGCCACCCATGCCGTTCTCGTCGTCGGGGCCGAGCGTGGCGTCGCCCTGCATGGCGAGGTTGAGGTCCCAGGAGATCACCGAGAGTCTCTCGGACTCCAGGTCGTACCAGAGGTAGTAGTTCTGGCCCGGACCGCCCATGTCGTCGCCGTTGACGATCAGGTTCTGCATCGCCAGATAGCTCGCCAGCGAGTCCACGTCGACCCACTCGTCGAGGTCGGCGGCGAACTCCTCGTCGTCGGCCTCGTCCATCCACTTCAGGAAGTCGATGATCGGCTGCAGGGTGCCGTCGTCACTGGAGTTGATCTGCTTGAACTGGTCGCTGTAGGACGACTGGTCGTCGTCGACGTAGGCCAGCTGGGAGGACGCGTCCGCCTTGTAGAGATAGCCGGGCGAGTCGAACAGGTTGTTGGCCATGTTCTCGTCCGGGTGTGCGAGCAGCAGACGGGTCGTCGTGTCGCTGCCGTTGACCGAGTAGACGGCATACCCGTAGTCCTGGGTCGGCAGGTCGGCCGCCTTGGTCAGCGAGAGGGCCATCGCCTCATTGATGACCGGGCTGCCGGGGCGTACAGAGATCTCGGTCATGCCCTGGTAGGCACGGCCCTCGACGTTCTCGTTGAAGCTGAGCAGCAGCGGGAGCGAGGTCGGGTCGTCGGCGGAGGCCTGGGACATCGCGCCCATCCCGCCACCTCCCGGTCCCCCGGCCATCCCGCCTTCGGGCATCTCCATGCCCTCAGGAGGCTCCATGCCCTCGGGCATCTGCATGCCTTCGGGGAGCTCCATCCCGTCGGGGAGCTCCATGCCCTCTGGGGGCTGCATGCCGCCCCGGCCGGGACCACCCTCGCCACCGGCTCCACCGGTGCCGCGCAGGCCCATCAAGGTCGAGTTGCCCTTGAGCCGCACCGCGACGTCGTTGATGACGGTCCCGTCGATGGTCACCGTGGCGGTGACCCACTTCTTCTCACCGTCCTTCTGGTAGCTCTCGACCATGTCGTCGTACTCGACATCGGTGATGTCGATGGAGACCTCGTGGTCGACGGAGGCGTCGAACAGGTCGACGGTGCCGGCGAGGTCCTCGGTGATGTCGGCGGCGGCGATCTCGACATCGCCGGTGATGTAGGGCTTGATGCCCACGTCTTTGAGCGTGACCAGCAGCGTGAGGGAGAAGACGCCCAGGAGGGCGACGAGCTTCCAGTGCTGGCGCCAGGACCGCGGCAGCCGGTGCCGGAGGCGCTTGCGCGGCACCGGCTGCGGCGCGACGTCGTCGGGTTCGGCCATCACAGATCGGTCTGGTCGTAGCCCGTCAGCACGGTGACGCGCTGGCCGCTGTTGACCGCGGAGAGTGCCTGCAGCAGCTCACGCGAGCTGCTGCCCTTCTTCAGCTGCGCGGTGTAGTAGAGCTCGATCAGCGCCCCGGAGCGTACGGACTCGGTCGAGACCAGCTCGAAGTCGGAGCAGTGCTGGATCATCAGGTCCTCGACGACCGCGGTGTACTCGGGCTCCGGCGGCACCTGGACCTTGACCACCTGACGCTGCACGTCGAGCTTGAACCAGTTGAACTTGTTCATCAGGACGAGCACGAGGCAGATCATCACCGTGGCCGCGATCGCGAGCAGGTAGAACCGGGTGCCGGTCGTCATCCCGATCGCCATCACCAGGAAGATGAAGCCGACGTCGCGGGTCTCCTTCACCGCGTTGCGGAACCGGATCACCGACAGCGCGCCCACCAGCGCGAACGCCCGGGCGATGTTGGAACCGACCACCAGCATGATGAGCGAGACGACCATGCCCGCGAGCACCAGCGTCTGGACGTACGACTGGCTGTAGGAGACGTTCTTGTGGGTGGCCCGGTAGACGTAGCCGATGATCGCCGACAGCACGAACGACAGCGTCAGCGACGCCACGATGTCGAAGACGGTGAAGGTGGAGCTGAGATCTTGGAAATCGAGATTCATGAGAGCTTCCTGTGCAGTGATCGCTGAGGAGGTCAGCGAGAGGTGATGAGATCGGCGGACGGGGCGAGGACGTTCTCGGCCGAGCCGTAGCGTGAGCTCGGGGCGAGCGAGAAGGCCTCGACGGACTGGCAGTACTTCGAGATCCGGACCACCGACATGTCGAGCCGTGCGGTCAGGTCG
This sequence comes from Nocardioides sp. NPDC004968, assembly GCF_040608935.1. NCBI lineage: Bacteria > Bacillati > Actinomycetota > Actinomycetes > Propionibacteriales > Nocardioidaceae > Nocardioides > Nocardioides sp. NPDC004968. The sequence continues at coordinate 109,864 of NZ_JBEXJF010000003.1, read as the reverse complement.
GTCGCCCAGTAGGGCACCCGCTCGTTGGCCTTGAGCTCGACGATCGCCAGCTTCGGCGGGATCAGGAACCGGTTCTCCGCGCTGGAGGCGAAGTGGAAGTCGCGGTCGCGGCCGTGCACGCGGTGGTCGATGGTGACGCGCAGGCCGAGGTCGGCCTCGCGCCCGATGAACGCCTCACGCTGGTAGCCGGTGGTGACGATGGGACGCAGGTCGAGGTTGCCGACCAGCGAGGTCACCTCGTTGACGAAGCCTCGCGAGGTGCCGCTGACGTCGAGGTCGAGCTCCTCGCGCTCGTCGAGCCAGCGCCGCGCCTGCTGGTAGGGCAGCGAGAGGCGGCGCTTCTGGGTCACCCGGTTCACGCGCTGCTTGATCTCGACGTGGACCGGGGTGTCCTCGACGCAGCTCGCCGGCTGGCCGTAGAGCCGCATCCGGAGCTTGCGGCGGAACCGGAGCCCTTCGATCTTCTCCCAGTAGAACCGCAGATCCGCGGTGTCGTAGTAGACCGACGTCACCGGATAGCCGCCCAGCGGCGAGTACGGGTCGGCCTCCATCCGGGCCTCGAGCTCCTCGCGCAGCCGGGCGACCTTCAGCTCGTCGATCAGATACTTGATCTCGTAGCGGTTGAAGGCGTGCAACCGGCTCGCGGTCTCCGCATAGCCGGTGGGCTGCGTCGGAGCATCCTCGGCTTCCATCTCATCGTGGTTGACGCCTCGGCGTCGACTCAACCAACCCATTCAGTTCTTCCTCCCGGGAGAGTCACTCATGCGACTCCGGGAGTTCACCGGTCGTTCATGTCCTCGGGCTGTGCCGAACCTGTGATGAGCCTGTCAACGAGTCGGCGAGGGGCCGATCACTCGATGCGGTTGCCCTCCTCGTCCCAGTGGGACGCGACCTTCTTGCTCGGCTGCACCCGCGGCGGCTCCCCCGGCATCTTCGGGTAGTCCGGCGGGAAGTTGAGCTCGCCCCCGGGCAGCTTCTCCCACAGCTCGAGCAGAGGCGTGAGGTCGTACGCCTCGTCATCGATCTGCGCCCAGCGGTCGCCGTCGGCGAGGAGGTCGGGGACGGTGAAGAGGTTGAGCTCGCGCGGGTCCTTCAGGTCGGCCAGCTCCTCCCAGGTGAGCGGCGTGGAGACCGGGGCGCCGGGCTTGGGGCGCAGCGAGTAGGCGCTCGCGATGGTCCGATCTCGGTTGTTCTGGTTGAAGTCGACGAAGATGCGCTCCCCGCGCTCCTCCTTCCACCACGCGGTGGTCACTCCCCCGTCGCGACGCTCCAGCTCGCGGCCGAACCCGATCGCGGCGTGACGCAGGTCCTCGAAGGTCCACTCCGGTCGGATGCGTACGTAGATGTGTACACCGCGGTTGCCGCTGGTCTTCGCGAAACCGCGCAGGCCGAGCTCCTCGAGGGTCTCCCGGGCGACGTCGGCGACCCGCAACACGTCGGCGAAGTCGGTGCCCGGCTGGGGGTCGAGGTCGATGCGCAGCTCGTCGGGGTGGTCGACATCGGCGCTGCGGACGGGCCAGGGGTGGAAGGTGAGCGCGCCCATCTGGGCACACCAGACGGGGATCGCCGGCTCGGTGGGGCAGATCTCTCGCGCCTTACGCCCGCTCGGGAAGGTGATCTCGACCTCCTCGAGATAGTCGGGGGCACCCTTGGGCGTGCGCTTCTGGTAGAAGCCATCACCCTCCTTGTCGGTGGGCCCGGTGGCCAGCTTCATGCCCTCGCGCCAGCCGTCTGGCCAGCGCTCCAGAGCGGTCGGGCGATCCCGCAGCGCCCGCATCAGCGGGTCGCCGACGGTCGCGAAGAACTCCGCGACCATCAGCTTGGTGACCTCGGGGGTGCGGTCGGTCGCCTCGTAGATCACCCGGTCGGGGCTGGAGATCCGTACCTCGCGCTCGCCTGCCTGCACGTGTGCCGCCGGTGTCTTCGCCATGGCGCCAACCTAGCCCGCTCCAGGCCCCTCCCCCAGCGAAATCGCCCCGACGACATCCGCAACTCACTGGCCAGTACGTCGCGAGACCGGCATGATCCGCTCCAACGTACGGCGAACGCCACGATCTCGGAGGACCCCCCACATGTCGACTCGAACTACGGCGCTGACCGCCGCCACGGCGGCTCTGGCCGCCGCCATCACCCTCGGCCTCACCGGCGCTCCCTCGACCGCGAGCACCAGCCCGGCCTGCGGGACCGTCGCCTCGCCCGACACCCGGGTGGAGCACACCCGGCTCACCGACCCGGCGGTGACCGAAATCCTGGCCCGCTCCGGGTTCGACGACGTCGCCGGCGCGGTGAGGACGGCTGTCTGCGACGCCGGCAGCAGCAGGAACGCCACTGCTGCGGCACGGCTCGCCGGTCAGGCGCTGTGGCAGCGCGCGGTCGACCGGGTGCAGGGCCGCGGCGGCGCCGGTGGCGACCTGCCGCGCAGTGACGACCGGCCGCTCTACTGGGCCCGGCTCGCGGGCGAGTTGGAGATCGCGCGAGTCGCTCCTGCGTACCGGACCTGGTCCGAGGACGCCCGGGCGAAGGTGCTGGCAGCCTTCGACCGGAGCTCGCGCGGGATCGAGTCGACCGCCTTCACTCGCGGCAAGTCCGGCCGGTCACGGCAGGTGCTGGCCTCCGGCTTCGACCCGTTCACCCTCGATCGCAACATCCGCCAGTCGAACCCTTCCGGGGCGACGGCGCTGGCGATGGACGGGCGCGTCGTCCAGACGGCGAAGGGTCCCGTCGAGATCCAGACCGTGGTGTTCCCGGTGCTGTGGGAGCCGTTTGCGCAGGGCACCGTCGAGCGCGCGTTCCTGCCACACCTGGTCCCCGGCAAGCGCGACGTGGACACCGCCATCACCATCAGCCAGGGCCGCGCGGGCCGTTTCGACCTAGAGGTCTGGAACGGCGCCCATCGCGGCACCTTCCCCGACAACGACCGCGTCAGCGTCAACGAGACGATCCCGATTCCCGAGGACGTACCTCATGCCGACCCGCAGCCGCAGTGGACCCGGACCACGCTGCCGGTCGAGGCGATGAAGGCGGCCGTGCCCGGCACCTTCCCGGTGAACATCAACCGGATCATCACCGAGATCCCGGCCGGATCGACCGCACCGGTCACCCGGGAGGACCCGACGCCGGGCTCCACGGCGGTCGCCGGTGGCGGTGGTGATTACCTGTCCAACGAGTCGGCCTACCGCACCACCGCCCTCCGCGACGCTCTCCAGGCCGACACCAAGCAGGGTCACATCCACGTACCGGTCCTCGACGGGGACGCCAACGGCGAACCGCTGGCCGACATGCGGGCAGACATCGTGGCCCAGACTCTCGATCTCGTGGCGGCTGCCGCGACGAGCTGATGCGAAAATGGCCTGAAGAAACCAGCCGTCTCCCGCACCGTTTTCATGCCCCCGGGCGTACTGAGGGCATGAAAACAGCAAAGGTCAGGCCTATCTCGGGTGCGGCCCTTGTGATCAGCATCGTCAGCATCTTCGCCCTCGGCGCATGCGGCGGGTCGGACGGATCGGGCGGGTCCTCCGCCGACTCCGGCTCGGTCGAGTCGCTGGCCGATCAATCAGCAGGGAAGGCGGCAGCTCCGGAGATGGCCGCGGAGGACGCGGACGCGGCGGCCCCGAAGCAGGCCGTCACGAAGGCGTCGATCATCTCCACCGGCTCGGTCGCACTCGACGCGAAGGACGTCGGAAAGACCCGAACGCAGGTGCAGCAGATCTCCGACAGGTACGCCGGCCAGGTCACCGAGCAGGAGACCAGCGACAGCGACGACGACGGACCGAGCTATGCCCGGATGGTCCTCCGGATCCCGTCGAAGTCGTTCGACGACGCGATGGCCGACCTCGAAGACACCGCCACCCTGGTCGACTCCAACACCACGACCACCGACGTCACCACGGAGGTCGTCGACACCGAGGTGCGGGTGAAGAACGCCCGGACGAGCATCGAGAGGATCCGTACGCTCCTCTCCCGTGCCGAGGCGATCGGTGATGTCATCGCGATCGAGTCCGAGCTCGCCCGACGCGAGGCCGACCTCAACTCGCTGCTCGCCCAGCAGGCGGCCCTCGAGGACCAGACCTCGCTGTCGACCATCACGGTCAACATCGACCGTGCCGGTCCCGGCGGCTCCTCCGACGACGACCCCGGGTTCCTGGCCGGGCTGAGCGCCGGCTGGGACGCCCTGGGCGACTCGGCCCGTGTCCTCGCGGTCGCCCTCGGCGCCATCATCCCGTGGACGCCGGTCATCCTGCTCCTCCTCGCCCCCGTCTGGCTCCTCTACCGACGTCGGAGGCAGGTGGCTGGGCCGATGGCCGGGCCGGTGCCGGCCACCGGGCCGGCGGAGGAATAACCGGTCGAGATCGGGGTGCTCTGGGGCGTACGTTCTGATCATGAGCGCGCTCGAGCACCCCGGCCTCGTCTTCCGCAGCCTCGACCCCCTCGACGGGGACGAGGCCCTGTTGAAGGGGTGGTACGAAGCGACGCGTCGTGGCTTCCACCAGTCCCGAGGCAACGACGACGGCATCGAGGTCTGGCGCGACCACACCCGCTCCGACTCGGTGACGCTGCTGGGGGCGTGGGCGGAGAGCTCGGAGTTCTCCTCGGCCACGATTCCGGTCGCGACGTTCTCGTCCTGGACGTCGCCGGTCAACGTGGGCGGCGGCGCCAGCCTGCCGACGCTGCTGATCAGCGACGTGACCGTCTCCCCGACCCACCGGCGCCAGGGCCTGCTGCGCAAGCTGATGACAGTCTCGCTGGCCGACGCGGTCGCCGCCGGCGTGCCGCTGGCTGCGCTGACCGTCTCGGAGGGGTCGATCTACGGCCGCTTCGGGTTCGGCACAGCCACCCATCTGCGCCAGGTCGAGGTCGACGTGACCGCGAAGTTCCGCTACCGCCCCGAGGTGCCTGAGGACGACGGTTCGGTGACCCTGGTCGAGCCGGCCGACGCCTGGAAGACGGTCGCCGAGATCTATGCCACCTTCCAGGAGCGCACCCGCGGCTCGGTCACCCGGCCGCAGTTCTACGAGCCCTGGCTCTCCAGCGCGTACGACTTCGGCGGCGACTCGAAGGGCGAGTCGAAGCAGCGCGCCGTGCTGCACCTGGACGCCTCCGGCACACCCGACGGCTACGCCATCTACAAGACCGCCGACGAGCGCAACGACGCCGGGCTGCGGATGGCGCGGGTCGTCGACCTGGTCGCGCTGACCCCGGCGGCCTACCTGCGGCTGTGGCGGTTCCTCGCCGACATCGACCTCGTCGAGCGGGTCGGCTGGCACCGGGCGCCGGTGCACGACCCGCTCTACTGGGCGCTCGCCGAGCCGTTCGCGGTCAAGAGCGCCGAGCTCGACGACATGCTGTGGATGCGCGTGCTCGACGTACCGGCGGCTCTGCAGGCGCGACCCTGGTACGCCACCGGTGAGGTCGTCCTCGGCGTCGACGACCCGCTCGGACACGCTGCCGGGGCCTGGCGGGTCGCGGCGAGGGATGGCGTCGCGGAGGTCACTCCGACCGATGCCGCCCCGACCGTGGAGCTCTCCGCGGACACCCTCGGCGCCCTGTATCTCGGCGGCGTCGACGTACGTACCCTGGCGGCCGCCGGCCGGATCACCGGCTCGCCCGAGGCGGTCGAGACCTGGGCGGCGATGGCCGACGGTGGCCCGCTGCCCTACTGCATCACCGGCTTCTGAGGGTAAGCGGCTCAGCCGTCAAGGGCGTCCAGGCTCTGCGCCGATCAGGCTGATCCGGTCGCCGCGAAAGTGGTAGTGGTGCATCGCGTCCAACCTCGGTGCGTACGCGTGCAGGCTGATCGCCGGGCGCGAGCCCACGTTGCGTACGTCATGGACGTGGCCGGCGTCGTGCGCCCGGGCGTCGCCGGGGCCGACGTCGGCGATCTGGAGGCCACCGAGCCAGTTGTGCTCGACCAGGCTGCCGGTGAGCACGGTGAAGGCGGTGGTCGCGGTGCCGTGGTCGTGGAAGCCGGTGCTGGCGCCCGGCGACCAGGCGATCAGCCAGACCTCGACCTCGTCGTCGCGGTGAAGCAGGTGGAACTCGCGCCCGGTCTCGGGCACCTGCACCCGCGCGAGCAGGTCGTCGTCGGCGTAGGTGCGGATGGCGTCCAGCAGGGGCTGTATGGCAAGGGCGGTCAAGGTGGCCTCCTCCAGAAGCGTCGTGGGCTTAAGTATAGTAGATGACTCGACATTGGCAATGGAGTTGTGCTCCCACCCCAGACGTACCATTTGAGCCATGGGTTACAACGTGGAGAAGTCCGACGAGGAGTGGCGCGCAGAGCTGTCGCCCGAGGAGTACGCGGTGCTGCGCCAGTCAGGCACCGAGCGGGCGTTCACGGGTGAATACACCGACACCGAGACCAAGGGCGTCTACTCGTGCAAGGCCTGCAAGGCCAAGCTGTTCGAGTCCGACACCAAGTTCCACTCCGGCTGCGGCTGGCCGTCGTTCTACCAGCCGATCAGCGACACGATCGAATACATCGAGGACAAGACGCACGGGATGGACCGGGTGGAGGTCCGCTGCGCCAACTGCGGCTCTCACCTCGGCCACGTCTTCCCCGACGGCTACGGCACCCCGACCGGCGACCGGTTCTGCATCAACTCGATCTCGATCGCGCTGGAGCCTGCGGACCAGGCCTGACCCGGCTAGCGTTGCGCCGTGACTGTGCGGATCGCGATGTGGTCAGGACCGAGAAACCTATCCACGGCGTTGATGCGCTCGTTCGAGAACCGGCCGGACTGCACGGTCCTCGATGAGCCGCTGTACGCCGCCTACCTCGCGGCCACGGGCCTCGATCATCCGGGCCGTGACGACGTGCTCGCCTCCCAGCCGAACGACTGGCGGGTGGTGGCCAAGGAGATCACGTCCGGGCCGGTCGGCTCGGCGGTGCAGTACCAGAAGCACATGACCCATCACCTGCTCCCGGAGATGGACCACGGCGCCTTCGCCGGGCTCTCGCACGCGTTCCTGGTGCGGGACCCGGAGCGGGTGCTGACCTCCTACGCCAAGGTCCGCGAGGAGCCGACGCTCGAGGATCTCGGCCTGCCGCAGCAGGTGGCGCTCTTCGAGGAGTTCGGCGGGCCGGTGGTCGATGCCGCCTCGATCCTGGCCTCGCCCCGGGCGGCTCTCGCCGGGCTGTGCGAGGCGCTGGGGATCGGCTTCGACGAGGCGATGCTGTCGTGGCCGGCCGGCCGCCGGGACTCCGACGGCGTGTGGGCTCCGCACTGGTATTCCGGGGTGTGGGCGTCGACCGGCTTCGCGGCCTCCTCCCCCGGCGCCGCCGACCCGCTGCCCGCACGCCTGGCGCCGCTGCTGGAGCGCTGCCTGCCCTACTACGATCGCCTCGCCCCCTATGTCATGAAAGTCGACTGATGCTGCAGACCTACGACCCCCGCAACGACCACCTCCAGGTCTGGATCAACGGTGAGCTCAGCCACCGGCTGGAGGCGCGGATCTCGCCGTTCGACTCGCTCGCCCAGGGCGGCGACGGCGTCTGGGAGGGCCTGCGGCTCACCCAGGGACGCATCTTCAAGCTCGACGAGCACCTGCAGCGGCTGCGACGCTCGGCGCGGGCTCTCGCCTTCTCGGACATCCCCTCCGACGCGTTCATGACCGAGGCGATCCGGGAGTGCCTGGCTGCCAACGAGATGCGCGACGACGTCCACATCCGGCTCACGCTCTCGCGCGGGGTGAAGGTCACCTCCGGTATGGACCCGCGGCTCAACCAGTCCGGTCCGACCCTGATCGTGCTGGCCGAGTTCAAGTCACCGGTCTACGACGACTCGGGGATCACGCTGATCACCGCGGCCCAGCGCCGCCCGCGCGCCGACATGCTCGACCCGAAGATCCATCACAACAACCTGATCCCGTCGATCCTGGCCAAGGTCGAGGCCAACAACGCGGGCGCCGACGACGCGCTGATGCTCGATGACGCCGGCTTCATCGCCGAGACCAACGCCACCCACTTCTTCCACGTACGCGACGGCGTGCTGCGCACCTCGACGACCCGTGCGTGCCCCGAGGGCATCACCCGCGCCACCGTCCTCGACCTCGCGGCCGATCTGGGCCTGCGGGTGGACGTCGGCGACTTCTCGCTCACCGACGCCCACACCGCCGACGAGGCCTTCGTCACCGGCACGATGGGCGGGCTCACCCCGGTGGTCTCCCTCGACGGCCGGCCGATCGAGCGCGGGCCGATGACGCAGCAGCTCTCGAAGGCGTACGCGGACCTGCAGGCGACAACGGGGACGGTTGTCGCGGGCTGAGACTCAGGCGCCGACCGAGTCACGCCAGGCGACCAGGTCCTCGAGCGGCTTGAGGTCGTAGTCGGGGCCGCCGACTCCGTAGGTGAACAGCCTTGCACCGGCGTCGTAGAGCGGCTTGGCGGCCTCCGCGCTGTCCGCCGCGGTCGAGATCTCGATCTCGTTCACGTCGCGGCCGATCGCGTCGCAGTGGCCGGCGAGCACGCCGCGCTTGCGCTCCAGAGTCTCCACGTCGGAGAAGGAGTGCCAGATGTCGGCGTGCTTCGCGACGTACTTCAGGGTCTTCTTCTCCCCGCCGCCACCGATCATGACCGGGATCTTCCGGACTGGTGCGGGGTTGAGCTCGGACCAGCGCTTCTCGATGCGCGGCAGCGCCTCGCCGAGCGCGTCGAGGCGCGACCCTGCGGTGCCGAAGTCGTAGCCGTACTCGGTGTAGTCCCTCTCGAACCAGCCCGAGCCGATCCCGAAGACCAGCCGGCCATCGGAGATGTGGTCGACGGTGCGGGCCATGTCGGCGAGCAGCTCGGGGTTGCGGTAGGAGTTGCAGGTCACCAGGCAGCCGATCTCGGCGCGGGTGGTCTGCTCGGCCCAGGCCGCGAGCATGGTCCAGGCCTCGAAGTGCTTGCCGTCGGGCTCGCCGTAGAGCGGGTAGAAGTGGTCCCAGTTGAAGATGATGTCGACGCCGATCTCCTCCGCGCGGCGGGCGGCATCGCGGATCTGGGCGTAGTCGGCGTGCTGGGGCTGGATCTGGACTCCGATACGGATCGTCATGTGTCCAACCCTACGGAGTGCCTGGCTTCCGTCCCCGCGCGAATCGGCCCTATCGTTCGGCAGGCGGCGAATCGCGCCGTACGAGAGCTGAAGAGGGTGCGAGATGCGACTCGGCTGGGATCTGCACGATGACGGCAAGAACGTACGCGAAGGGGCGATCGTCAAGCCCGGGGAGCGGTTGAGCTGGCCCCGGACGATCGGCTTCGGCGGCCAGCACGTGGTCGCGATGTTCGGCGCCACGTTCCTGGTGCCGTTGCTGACCGGCTTCCCGCCGACCACGACGCTGTTCTTCTCCGGCATCGGCACGCTGCTGTTCCTGCTCATCACGCGCAACCGGCTGCCCAGCTACCTCGGCTCCTCGTTCGCCTTCATCGCGCCGATCGGTGCCGCGATGGGCGGCGGCGGGATGGGCGCTGCGCTTTTCGGCATCCTGGTCACTGGTGCCCTGCTCGCGCTGGTCGGTGTAGTCGTGATGGTCACCGGCACCGGGTGGATCGAGGCGCTGATGCCGCCGGTGGTGACCGGTGCGATCGTGGCGCTGATCGGCCTCAACCTGGCCTCGGCCGCGACCAACAACGTGGTCGGTGGCGACCCGGCCAACCCCGACAACGGTGCCGTGCTGGTCGCCGCGATCACCCTGGCGACCGTGCTCGTCGTCGCTGTCGCCTTCCGCGGCCTGATCGCCAGGCTCTCCATCCTGGTCGGCGTCGTCGTCGGCTACCTCGCCGCGCTGGTCATGGGCCAGATCGACACCTCGGCATTCCAGGAGGCCGCCTGGTTCGGGCTCCCCGACTTCTCCACCCCGACCGTGTCCTGGTCGGTGGTGCCCATGTTCCTGCCGGTCGTGCTCGTCCTCGTCGCCGAGAACGTCGGCCACGTACGCAGCGTCGCCCATCTCGCCGGTGACGACACCATCAACCGCGAGACCGGCCGGGCCCTGTTCGCCGACGGCCTCGCCACCACCATCGCCGGTGGCTTCGGCGGCTCGGCGACCACGACGTACGGCGAGAACATCGGCGTCATGACCGCGACCCGGGTCTTCTCGACCGCCGCCTACTGGGTCGCCGGCGTGGTGGCGATCCTGCTGTCGCTGTCTCCCAAGTTCGGGGCGCTCCTGAACACCGTCCCTGCCGGTGTGCTCGGCGGGATCACCGTCGCGCTCTACGGCCTGATCGGACTGATCGGCATCCGGATCTGGCTGGACAACCGGGTCGACTTCGCCGACCCGGTCAACCAGTTCACCGCCGCCGTCGCCCTGGTCATCGGCATCGGCAACCTGACCCTGACCTTCGGCGACCTCACCTTCACCGGCATCGCATTGGGCACCATCGCCGCGGTCGTGATCTACCACGGGATGAGCGCGCTGGCGCGCCTGCGGAGGTAGTTGTGAAGCTGAGAGAAGGCCGCGATCAGTTGCATCTCATGCTGGCGAGGATGTTGGCCCTGCAACTCCCCCAAACGTCCAGATCAGTACACACGTGCAGGCACGCCTTCGATCCCGTCCATCACATCGGCCCCGCCGATAGTCAACCCCATGGCTGCGGGAACACGCACACAGACAACTCTCCCATTCGCGAACTCGACTCTTATACCCGATGTCGTCGTACCGATGTCCTTTGAGTGGTCACCATACGTGTGAATCGACACCATCTCGACCGGGAGAAATTCATCGACCATGATGTTGGCTGCATCCAGATAGAGCGGCTCAATTGATGGTTCGTCGGATAGGTCCTTCGGTATGCCAAGCTCACGAGAGACCCTTGCGCACAATTGATCACCGTCATCGGCTGGCTCGATGATCAAGTACTTTTCGCCATCCCCGAATGCAATAAGTGACGGATAGGCGCGCACTTGCCGAGAGGGAAGGTCCATGTCGATCAACCCGGGGATCATGACAGATTCGACCGCGAACTGGGCACCAATGAGTTCACCCAGTCTGTCCAAATTACGATCCACGCCTATCGAATCCTCACTAATCTGATGGCAGCATCTGAATGCCAAGATCCATCCCCGCACCGGACTCCAAGAGCGTAACAAACTCGCCACCCTCCCGAGTTACGAGCGTCACACCCTCACCCCTGTAGATTTCCATCGCTGGCTGACCCTTCTTGAGGGTCCCGAGCCCCTGGTGGGCCAGTCTCCCGTCATTAACGAGCCTCGAAAGATCGTTGAGGAATTCTTCACCGTCCTCCTTGAACTTCCTGTAGTTCTTGCCGGTGATGCTCTTCAGAAGGCCCTTGTGCCGGATGAAGTGGTCCTTGAAGTTCTTGCCCGCGGTGATCGTGCATCCCATGAGACCCAGCGGGTCGACCCATGTGACTGGATTGTGCACATAGGTATTAGCATTCGGCGCTGCAGCCAAGCCGAGAGGGTCCTGGCTCAGGTAGCGACCCGAGTCCGGGTCGTAATAGCGATGATGGTTGTAGTACAGGCCGGTCTCGTCATCCGCGTACTGGCCCGCGAAGCGGAGCGGGGTCGCAGACGCATCGGACGACACGCCCCAAATCGTGCGGCGGGCGTGCCAGGCTAGGTCGCCGTTTGGAGTGACCAACTCAGAGGGCGCACCGGCCAGGTCGGTGACGATGGCGAAGAACCGGGCGTCGACCTCGTTTTGAGGCATCGCATCGAGCTCGACCTGAGCGAGAGGCTTGAAGCCCTGGTGAGCCCACGAGAGGGTTGAACCCTCCGATTCCCCCGTCACAGTGGTCTGCTCGATGAGGATGAAGCCGTCCCAAGCGAAACGGATCTCCTCGATGACCTCACCGGAATCGGCGTGGCAGCGCTTGGCGACGCGGCGGCCGAGGGCGTCGTAGAGGTAGGTCCAGCGGGTGCCGTCGGGGGTGCGGACGGCGGTGAGGCGGTCGTTGGCGTCCCACTCGTAGAGCCACGTGTCCGGCTTTTCGGAGAGCCGGGTGCGGGAATGGCGGACCAGGCGGCCTTGGGCGTCGTAGGCGTAGCGACTTCGGCCGGCACGGGTGAGGAGGGTGCCGTCGTAGTTGCGGCGCTCGGCGTCTCCGCCGCCGGTCGCCGAGCGGGTGATGTTGCCGAGGGGGTCGTAGGAGTAGGTCTCCGAGACCGAGTCATCGACGGCGACCGAGGTGATCCGGTCGGCAAGGTCCAACTCGAAGCGGCGAGCGCCGGTGAGCTTGTCCTCGACGCCGATCAGGCGTCCTGCTGACTCGTAGGCGTAGGTGCGCTCCTGGAGCACATCCGTCGGTGAGGAAGCGGCATTGAGCTCGAGGCGCTGGGTCAGGGGCTGACCGAGAAGATCCCAGGTCTGCTCCAGGACGAGGTCGCCGGTGGTGCGCCGGGTCTCGCGGCCGGACAGGTCGTGCTCGAAGGCGATCTCTTGGCCCGCGACGATCATCCGCTCGGGTGCGAGCCCGAGACCGTAGGACCACTCCGTCTCGACACCCGCGGGCGTCGTGCGATGGGTCGGTCTGCCGAGCGAGTCGTACGTCTTGGCCACGGCGCGGCCGTTGACCGACTCAGCAAGCACGCGGCCGAGCGGGTCGCGCTCGATGACCAGGTCAACGCCTGGAGAGGTCGCGCGCAGAAGACGGCCGAGTGGGTCGTACGCCAGCGAGGTGGTCTGGTCGCCCGCCTGCTCGGTGACCACGTTACCGAGGGCGTCGTAGTCGTAGACCAGACGCTGACCTGCGCCGTTGGTCTGATCGACCATCTGGCCAGCAGCGTCGTAGGCATAGGTCAGGGTGCGGCCGTTGTAGTCGGTCTCGGTCGCGAGGCGTCCGGCCTCGTCGTAGACGTAGGACCAGACAGAACCCTGCGGGCTGGTCACCGAGGTGAGGCGCAGCTCGGGGTCGTAGGCGTACCGGGTGGTCGAGCCGTCGGGCGCCATCACCTCGGCAGGCATGTCGAAGTGGGTGAACCTGGTCATCGTGGTGCGACCGGCGGGGTCGGTGTAGGAGACCGGGTTGCCCTCACCGTCGTACGTCCAGGTCTCCCTCGAGCCGTCCGGAAGGACCCGCGCGGCAAGCTGACCGTCGACGGTCCAGGAGTAGGTCGTGCGCACGCCCAAGGCGTCGGTGCTGGCGACGACCCGGCCGAAGTGGTCACGCTCGAACTCCGCCCACCGACCGTCGGGCTCGACCACTCGCCGAGGCAGACCGGCGGCATCGGCTTCGATGGTGCGGACCCGACCAAGGGGGTCGGTGACCGAGGTCAGGTGACCGTGCTCGCCGTAGCCGAACTCGGTGGTCGCGCCGGTGGGGTCGGTGGCCGAGGTGCGCCGCCCGGCCTCGTCGTAGCCCAACGTCGTCACGGATCCGTCGGGCAGCACCTGGCGGGCCAGGCGCGGGCCTGCCGCGGTGTCGACCCACTCCATCGTGACCTGGCTGCCGTCCGGTCGGGTGACCTCCGTGAGGTTGCCGGCCTCGTCGTAGACGAAGGTCGTGCGGCGGCCGAGCGGGTCGGTGCGCGCGAGCAACTGGTTCTGCCCGCTCCACTCCGAGCTGACGGCCCCGCCGAGCGGGTCGATCGCGGCGACGACCTGGAAGCGGGAGTTGATCTTGAAGGTCGTGGCGAGCTCGCGGGAGTCGGTGACCCGGGTCTCGCGCAGACCGCTCGCGTTGGCCTCTCCGTACTCGAAGGTGTTGCGCATGACGCCGTCGGAGCCGCCCTGGCTGACACAACGGCCCTGCGCGTCGTACACATAGTCATACGAGGTGCCGTTGCGGTCGACCCAGCGGGTCAGACGGTGCTGGTCGTAGGCGAACTCCAGCTCCTCGCCGGAACCGTTGACGACGCCGACCAGGTCACCGTTGGCGTCGTACCGGTAGCCCATCACCTGCACCGCATCAGCGCCGTCGGGACGGGTCACCGTCAGGCCAGTGACCCGGTATCCGTCGGTGGCCACTTGCACCCGATAACCGGCACTGTGGGTCACGTCCGTGGGCGCGCCATGCTCGTCACGGGCGAACCGGATCCAGTCTCCCGAGGCGTTCGTGATCGAGGTCAGCCAAGCGGTGCCGCCCGCACCTCCTGTGGCGGTGTAGTGCCGGGTCTCCCCGGTCGCGGCATCGAGCAGGCGGTGATCGCCGTCCTCGCTGACCTGCAGCCGCAACGTCCCACCCGCGATCGGCCGGGCGTCCTGGCCCACCGTCAGGTTCTTGAAGACGTGCGCTCTGGTGTCAACAGCCACCACGACAGCTGAACGCCGACCCACCACATCGGTGTGGACATCGATCCGCTCGTCGAACGTCGAGGACCACGAGGGGCCGAACCAATGACCATAGGTCCAGTCGCTCGAGTGCTTCCGGCTCAGGATCAGCGGGAGGTCACCCGGGAGCGTCAGGTCGTTCTGCTGAAGATAGACCGCGCCTGTGGCCACGTCGACCGGGTCACCACAACCCTGTTGGTCCCGGTCTCCGTTGCGTGAGGAGCCATCCGTGGTGGTGGCGTTCTGCGTGTTGCCGCCCGAACGGTCGGAGCCGGACCTCGCCATGTCGCTGTCCAGGTCGCGCCGGGCATCCGCGTGCTTCCGAATCCCGTCGGCGACGTCGTCAGCGTTCTTCTTCAGGGACTGTCCGACGTCGCCGAGAGTCTTGGTCGCCGCTTCCCGGAGCTCCTCGACGACATCATCCATCTTTCTGGCCATCGAAGTTCTCCTAGGACTCTGAGAAGGGCAGGGCGGACACTTCGGCTGCGAACGTGGCGCAGAGCTCGTACTGGTCGGCGCCACAGTCGCTGAGCGCCGTGGCGATCTGCTCCATCAGGTCGTAGCTGAGCTTGGTCGCCGCGGTCGCCTCGCCGTCGGTCACGATCGGAGCCTCCGCGATCGACATGGCGAGTTCGGTGATCGTTCCGGTCAGTGGCTCGGTCACCATGCTTGCGACCTCACCGATCACCCCTTCCATCGCGATGTCGGTGGCGATGTCGAGCGCCTTCTTCCGAGCGGCGATGATCGCTGCGTTGCCGACCACGCTGAGGCCACCCGTGACCACCGCGGTCGCGGCCGCTGCCGCGATCTGCGCCGCCGTGATCGTCAGCTCGGCGATCACCTTCATCTTCAGCGCGACGATCGCATCAGCTGCGATGTCGATCCCCGTTGCGACCCCGGGCAGTGCGTCGAGCAACCCATCCATGTTGGCCGTACGGTTATCGGTCCACGCCCTGATCAGCGCATTCACCGACTGTGCCGTGGCCCCGTCGCCGAGCTCGTTGACCCGGATCTCCAACTCGTCGAGCGTGCCGCGGAGGTCTGACTCCAGACCGCGCAGCAGCTGCGCGGCATCGCGGACCGCGTCTTCGTTGACGTTCGGCCACTCGTAGCCGAGCAGGTCGAGAACGAAGTCCAACTCCCCAGGGATGGTCATCCCCACGCCTCTGCCCTCCCAAGGTCACGTGGATGTCTCAGCAGACGTGACGGGATCGGCACACGAACCCGAGAACGGCCACCGCGACGGGAAAGGCTAGTGGAGTGGCACGGGGCCGGACAGCGAATTTCCGAGACCGTTCCGACCGA
This sequence comes from Nocardioides sp. NPDC004968, assembly GCF_040608935.1. Taxonomy (NCBI): domain Bacteria; kingdom Bacillati; phylum Actinomycetota; class Actinomycetes; order Propionibacteriales; family Nocardioidaceae; genus Nocardioides; species Nocardioides sp. NPDC004968. Next base: position 94,351 of record NZ_JBEXJF010000003.1, on the reverse strand, counting down.
TCAGGAATGCGTCAGGGAAGGCGGTCCAGGAGGTCGCCGATCTCGACGCGGGCACCGGTGTAGAACGGCACCTCCTCGCGTACGTGGCGGCGGGTCTCGGAGCCGCGGAGGTGGCGCATCAGGTCGACGATGCGGGAGAGGTCGTCGGCCTCGAAGGCCAGCATCCACTCGTAGTCACCGAGGGCGAAGGACGGGACCGTGTTGGCTCGCACGTCGGGGTAGTCGCGTGCCATCTGGCCGTGCTCGGCGAGCAGGCGGCGGCGCTCCTTGTCGTCGAGGAGATACCACTCATAGGAGCGGATGAACGGGTAGACCGCGACGTAGTCGTGGGTGCGCTCGTCAGCGAGGAACGCGGGCAGGTGGCTCCGGTTGAACTCGGCCGGGCGGTGCAGCGCCATCTGCGACCAGACCGGCACGAGCCGGCCACCGAAGGCGGTGCGGCGCAGGCGGTGGTAGGCCGACTGGAGCTTGTCGGAGGACTCGGCGTGCAGCCAGAACATCACGTCGGCGTCGGCGCGCAGGCCGGCCACGTCGTAGGTGCCACGCACCACGATGTCCTCGCCCGCGAAGGCGGCGAAGAGCTCCTCGACCTCGACCGCCTCGGCCTTGCGGTCGGCGTCGCCGAGGGTCTCCTCGAGGGAGAAGACCGACCACATCGTGTAGCGGATGGTGTCGTTGAGCTCGTTGATCTTGGCTGCGTTGGACTTGATGTCGGCCTGCGGGTCGGTCATGCCCCTATTTTGCGCTACCGCCGGTCACCGATCCGCGCCGGGCTCCATCCTCCGGCCTCTATGGTGTGGGCATGCTGCCGCTGCGTACCCGCATCTTCGCCTTCCTCCAGGAGCGCCTGGTCAAGACACCGCTGAACGCCGAGGAGATGATCGCCCTGCGCGCCCAGCGCGAAGGGCTCCGCACCGGGCCGGTCACCGCGTTCCTCTTCGGCCGTCCCGCGGACGTCGAGATCAAGGAGACGTACGTCGACGGGCGCCGTTTCGCGATCTACACGCCTCCTGGCGTCGGCGAGGCCGCGCCTGTCGTCATCAACTTCCACGGCGGCGGCTGGTGTCTCGGGACGCCGGAGCAGAGCGCGTGGGTCTCCTCGCACGTGGCCGCGGGGACCGGATCGATCGTGGTCGCGCCGTCCTACCGGCTGGCGCCGGAGCATCCGTTCCCGGCGGCCGTCGAGGACGCCTGGTCTGCTCTGGAATGGGTCGCGAAGAATGCTTCTGACCTGGGCGGGGACCCGTCCCGGATCGCGGTGATGGGCGACAGCGCCGGCGGCAACCTGGCGGCCGTGGTCTCGCTGATGGCGCGTGATGCGGGCGGTCCCGCCATCCGCGCGCAGGTGCTGATCTATCCGGCGGTGGAGATGTACGAGAAGTTCCCCTCCGAGGCGGCCAACGCCAACGGGCCGGTGCTGACCTCGACGCAGATGAGCACCTTCGGCCATCTCTACATGGGTGAGCGCTACGGGGACGAGTCCTGGCAGGCCTCTCCTCTGCGTGCTGCGTCGCACGCTGACCTGCCGCCGGCCCACATCATCACCGCGCTGCACGATCCGATCCGCGACCACGGCACCCGCTACGCCGGGGCCCTCCGTGCCGCCGGGACACCGGTCTCGCTCGTGGACTACGACACCGCGTTCCACGGGTTCATGTCGCTGCCCGGGGTTGCCCCGGCGGCGTCCGAGGCGCTCGCGGGGATCATCGCCTTCCTCCGCTGAAGCATCAGCAGTTTTCTACGTTCGCTTAGGAGTTTGTTAACCCTCCGCGCCCAGCCGTGTTGTAGCGTTCCACTCGGGTGTTCGTCGCCAGGTTGTCTCGGGTCGTACGCCACCTCGGTCCCCCCCATTCGCCTGCGACTGAGAGCGCTTTCGCGTCTCTCCTCGGCGAGCCCTGCGCACCTCGGAAAGGCGTAGCGACATGCCAGACGTCTCCATCAAGATCGACACCCTTGATCAGACGGTCAAGAAGCTGGATTCGATCATCGACGAGTTCGAGCACGCGGTCGGGAACTCCGACGCGCTCGAAGGCGCCATCGGGAACCCGTTCCGCCGAGGCGAGCTGCGCGGGCAGGCCGACGACTTCGAACAGCGCTGGGACATGAAGCGCAAGGATCTCAAGGACGAGCTCTCCGACGTGCGCGACCACATCAAAGGGGTCGTCGAGGGATTCCAGAACTGGGACAGCGAGACGGCTCTCCTGTTCCAGCAGAAATAGACGGATGGAGTGAGTCATGGATCAGTCACCGAAGGGTCGCGAGATCCAACCCCTCACCGGCGACTCGGCGGTGATCGTCGCTCGCGGCAACAAGATCGAAGAGCTCGGCGAGCAGATGTCCGAGGCGGCCACCGTGCTCGAGCAGATCGCCACCGGAGAGCTGGCCGACGGCCAGATGCAGGGAAAGGCCGTCGCTGAGCTTCAGGACAAGATCGGGTCCTCCTACGAGACGTTGCGGGAGGCCAGCGAGCTGTACACGCCCGTCGGGCCGTTGATCGCGGCGTACGGCAAGAGTCTCGGCGAGGTCCAGGCCAAGATGGGGCCGCTGGTCGAGTCCTGCACGGACAAGTGGACCACCTACGAGGGGCTTCCGGGAGACCGCGAGGAGGACGACGCCGAGGGGCAGGCGAAGAAGGCCGCGTACGACGAATGGCAGGACGACGCGGAGAGCTGGGACGCCCAGTACGACACCTGGGAAGACGCCTATGACCTCGCCGTCAACGGCATCGGCAACGAGATGGCCGGCAGCATCAAGGACGGCTTCTGGGAGATCTTCGGCTTCCTCATCAACATTCTCGAGGCCATCGCCATGGTCTTCATGATCGCCGGGCTCTTCCTCGGTGGCATCGTCGCCGTCATCGGATTCGCCCTCGGCGCCTTGGTGCTGATCGGCAAGATCGTCCAGGCGTCAGCCGGCAAATGCGAGGTGACAGACGTGCTCTTGGCGGTTCTCGCGGTGCTCCCCTTCGGAAAGCTCGGCCAGATCGGGAAGGCTTGGACAGCGATGGGGAAGGGTGCCGCCTCCGGCGGGAAAACCGCCGGCGCGGCCGGACGAGGATACGGAAACTTTGCTCTGAAACGAGCGGCGCCGCTGAACCCACCTCCCGTGAACGTCACGTTCGGCGCCAAGTTCAAGACCGCACTCTCCATCTCCACCGGCTTCAGGGAGGTCCCCCGGACCAGGGCCGCTTGGATGGCCAACCCGTTCAAGCCCCCCAAGGACATTCCCGTAGGCATCATGAGCGGCTCCGACATCGCCACCGGGATGGCCATCTACGGGGGGATACGCACAGGGACCTGGGGCCAGAAGGTCGGGGCTGGCTTCGACGGGCTCAGCGGCCTGGGGAAGTGGGCAGGCGAGTGGTACGGCACCACCTCGACGAGCCAGGCACTGAACGAGCGGCGCACCAATGACCAGCAGAGCGCACAGCCCTCGGAGGGATGATGCCGGAGACATGGGAAGCTGAGATCGCCCAGCCATCGGAGCGATGGATCTGGGTCCCGAACGCGGGCGAGCTCGACGCCGCGGGTGCGGAGAGGTGGGTCGAGGACGTGCTCGCCTCGCTCCGCGACACCTGGGACGGCGAGTGGACCGACGAGGTCGACCCCGGCGCGCGTGCCCTGCTCGCCCACCATCTCGCCGGCGACCTCCACCCCGGGACGCTGGCCTCGATGCTCCACTGGCCGCTGCCCGCGCCCGTCGTCAGCCGGGTGCGGGTCGTACTCGGAGGCGGCGAGCCGACCTCGCCCGAGGAGTGGCGGCAGCAGGGCTTCGACGTCGATGAGTACGCAGGGGCCGCTCTCGGTCCCGGCCTGAGATGTCTCGCGTCCAGGACCGGAGAGATCGACGGTGAGACCGTCGAGTTCCTCACCGGCATCTTCGTCTTCTCGACGCAGGAGATCAGCGTGATGGTCGTGATCGAGGCAGGCGCACCCGAGATCTTCGGTCTCACCATCGCGGACATGCCGCTCTTCCTCGCCGAGCTCGAGGTCGTACGCCCTGATGGCACCCCGTTCTCGGCAGAGCCGGTCCCCGGCATGCTGAGCGACCCGTTCGACGTCTGGGAGGACTCGTCCTTTGTCTGAGGCAGCACCCGCTCCGCAGTCCTCGCTACGCGAGCTGCTCGGCGGCACCAAGGAGCCGGAGTTCGAGCTGAGGCTCCTCCCCGGCTGGGAACGTCACTCCCCGGACGAGGTCGACCGGGCCGCGATGGACGCGGCGTTGAAGAAGCGCTTCATGAGCATCAACAGGCCCGAGCTCCACGCCTCCATGCGGGTGCAGCTCGATCAGGCGTACGCGCTCATGAAGCAGCATCAGGTCAAGGCCTACTTCGCCGCCACCGCCGAGACCGACAGCCTCGCCATCATTCCCGGCGCGATCGTCGCGACGACGTTCCACGCCCACAGCGGCGGGACCCTCGACACCCACGTCGCCGCGATCATCCGTGACCACGGCGCCAAGCCGTTGTTCGGCGACAAGCGGTTCATCAGGTACGAGCGCGAGTCGACCAAGACCGCCCAGGGCGACGAGCCGGTGGTCGCGACGACGATCGTCTACATGACCCCCGTCCCCGGCTCGAAGCGGCGACGGGGGCTCCAGCTGACCGCGACGATCGCCCGCCCGTTGGACATGGCCGCGACCGACGAGAAGTTCCTGGCGTGGAAGCTGGCGCTGGACGTCTGTGTCTCGACGCTGCGGTGGGTGCCGGCCTGAGGATCAGCTGATGTCCGCGGCGGCGCGGTGGGCCGAGGCGATCGTGGCCGGGATCCCGACACCATCGTAGGAGGCCCCGGCGAGGGCCAGACCAGGTACGCCTCGGAGTGCTTGGCGGATCCTGGCCACGCGGTCGAGGTGTCCGACCGGATACTGCGGGAGCGCGTCGGTCCAGCGCTGGACGTGCACGTCGGACGGCTTCGCGGTGATGCCGGCGATCTCGGCCAGGGCCGCCAGGGAGTCGGCGACGAGCCGGTCGTCGTCGTCCGAGGGTGGCTCGCCGTGGCGCCCGATGGACGTACGCAGGTAGTTGCCGCGCTCCCCCACCCAGGCCCACTTGGCGAACGAGAAGGTGGAGGCCTTGATCGCGCACTCCTCGACGGGCGGGACGAGGAATCCGGACCTGCCGGCCAGCTCCGCGGGGAGCTCGGGGAAGGCGAAGGTGACCACGGCGACGCTCGCGGTCTCGATCCCGGACAGCTCGCGCGCGACCGCCGGAGCGGTCGAACGGAGCAGCCTCGCGGCCACCGGCGCGGGGGTCGCGACCACCACGGCATCGGCGGCCTCCACGTCGCCGCCGCTCTCGATCAGGAAGCCCTGCGGCGTACGCGTGACCGCGTCGACCGGGGCGTTGAGCCGGACGTCCAGCCCCTCGGCGAGAGTCGCGGGCAACCGAGACATACCGCCGTCGATCCCGGCGAACACCGGGACCGTCGAGCTCGGGAGCGCGGCCGCGGCTTCCAGCAGCGACCCCTTCTCGGCCAGCATGAACAGCTGCGGGGCAGCCGCCTTCACCGAGATCGCACGGGCGTGGCCGGCGTAGACCCCCGCGAGCAACGGGTCCGCCAGCAGGTCGGCGGTCTCGTCCCCGAAGCGGGACGCGATGAGGTCACCGACCGAGATGTCCTCGTCCGTCTTCGCAGGTGGGAGCGTGGGTTCGCGGCGTACGACTTCCAGGGTCTCCTTCGAGAGCAGACCCGAGGACTCCAGCGCGGCCAGGTCGAGGGGTACGCCCATGATGGACCGCGGGATCGGCCGCAGCGCACCGCGCGACCAGATCGACGACTTGGCATCCGTCGGGTGCACGACCTCGAGGCCGATCTCCCGGGCAAGGGATACGCCCTCCGGCCGGCGGTTGAGCATCGCCTCGGCGCCGACGTCGACCGTCTGTCCGGCCACGGACTCCCCGCGGATCTTTCCGCCGACCCGGTCGGAGGCCTCCAGCACGGTGACCCGGTGGCCCTTCAGGGACAGATCGCGGGCCGCGGTCAGCCCGGCGATCCCTGCTCCGACGACGATGACACGCACAGGAGAAGTCTCCCATCCGTCCCTGAGGCGATGCTGACGAGGTGGGCTGGTCAGGTGAGCTGCTCGACCGCTTGCTTGGCCTCGGCCAGCCCGGCGCCGGTCGCCTCCCGATAGACCTTGATCGCCTCGATCTTCTTGCCCGCGCGCACCAGCGCCACGACCTCGTCCTGCCGTGGCAGCGGCGGCTCCTCCACCCCAGCGTGCTTCAGGAGCAGGTCGACCTTGTCCTCGAGCCTGTTCATCCGGCGAGTGAGCTCCGCTCGGGTTCTGCTCGCCGACGACTCGATCACGAAGTAGAGCAGGATCAGACCGCCGAGGGCTACGACTCCGAAGGTATCCACAGCCGAACCCTAGTGCCGAGGCCTCGGCGGGGATGGGTCAGCTGGCCAGCCTTCCGAAGTTGGAGCGGTGGAAGACGAGGGGTTGGCCAGCGCCGTGGTCGGCGGCGTGGAGCTGGAGGAGTACGACGATGTGGTCGCCGGCCTCGACCTCGCGGTAGACGGTGCAGTCGAACTGCGCCAGGCCCTCGTCGAGGGTGAGGGCTCCGTCGAGGGACGAGCTGACCACGAGACCCTCGAAGCGGGAGTCGACGGGGCCGGCGAGCTGGCGGCAGACCTCGCCATGGTGCTCGGCGAGCACCGTCACTCCAAGGTGCGACGATCGTCGCAGGTCAGGCCATGTTTTCGAGGTGCGGGCCACCGAGAAGGAGACCAACGGAGGATCGAGGCTGACCGAGGTGAAGGAGGACGCCGCCAGACCGACCGGCCCTCCGTCGACCACCGCCGCGACTGCGACCACACCGGTCGGGAAGACCCCGAACGCCTTCCTCAACGCCTCGGGATCGAGATCCTGGTTGGTCTTCAGGGGCGATACGTTCGTCATCACTGGTCCTCTCGTCGCGACTGGAACGGCACAACCTGTTGTCGGGTAACTTGCTTGCCTTTGTTAACTATTCCCGTGCTGGTCCGCATGCTGGCGCCACCTACTCGATGAGCCCGTGCTCGACGACGGCGTCGAAGTCGATCTCCTCGGGAATCTCACCAGCCTCGAAGAACGCATCGGCCAACTGCTGCTCGGAGGCGATGTGCTCCTCGCTCACCGGACCGACCACGGAGGCCTTCTTCGCAGCCACCTCGCTAGTCGTCGAGACCGGCAACCCGGACTCGGACGCCCAGCCCTCACCCCACTTGTCGGGGTTCTCCTGCGCCCACGCGAAGCCCTCCTCGACCAGGCCCACGAAGTGCTTGATCGACTCGCGGGTGTCCTTCTCCTCGAGCGAGGCCGCCGAGGCGATCTCGAAGGCGAGGTACGGGTCGGTGGAGCCTCCCTCGTCAGCGGTGATGTCGACGGCGCCGTCCTCGTTGACTGCCTGGGTGACGAACGGGTCCCAGATCGACCAGGCGTCCACCTCACCGGCCTGGAAGGCGGCCAGACCCTCGGCGGGCTGGAGGTACTGCGGGTCGACGTCATCGAGGGTGAGTCCGGCCGACTTCAGCGCCAGCAACAGGTGGCCGTGGGCGGAGGTGCCCTTGCCGACAGCGATCTTCTTCCCCTTCAGGTCGGCCGACGACTTGATGGCCGAGCCCTTCGGGACCAGGATCGAGTCGGTCTTCTGGTCCTGCTCCTCGACCGTGGCGACGACCTTGAAGTCCGCGCCGGCGGCAGCCCCGAAGATCGGCGGCGCCGACCCCACCCAGGCGACGTCGATCTGGTCGGCGGCAGCCGCCTCGATGATCGGCGGACCTGCGGTGAACTCCGACCACTCGATCTCGTAGGGCAGGTCCTCCAGCAGCCCGGCCTGGGTCAGCACCGAGCGGATGCCGTCCTTCTGGACGCCGACCCGCAACACCGGTTCGTCCGAACCGCCCGAGGCGGACGAGCCACAGGCTGTCAGGGCGCTGCCGAGGAGGGCGAGGACGGCCGGGGTCGCGAAGAGGCGCGTCAGAGCGGTGTTTCGAGACATGGATCTCTGCTTTCTTCCAGTGGTCGATCGATGGGGTCGGTCGATGGGGTCAGGCAGCCTGGACGGCCACGCCCAGGAGGGCCAGCAGCGCCGCCCGGCGCTCGACGATCTCGGGGTGGTCACGGCGTCGAGGGTGCGGCAACGTGATCTGCTCGTCGTGGACGATGCCGCCCTCGTCGATGAGGATCACGCGGTCCGCCAGCAGGAGGGCCTCCTCGACGTCGTGGGTGACCATGAGGACGGCCGGGCGATGCGCATCGACCAAGCGGCGTACGAGTTCCTGGGCCGAGATCCGGGTGAGCGCGTCCAAGGCACTGAACGGCTCGTCGAGGAGGAGCAGGTCGGGCTCGCGTACGAGGGCCCGGGCCAGTGCCACACGCTGGCGCTGGCCGCCGGAGAGCTGGCGCGGCCATGCCTTCTCTCGGCCCTCCAGACCGACCTCCGCGAGCATCTTCCGGGCGTGGTCGACCGCGCCGGCGCTACGCAGACCCAGCGATACGTTGTCGAGGACCGTACGCCATGGGAACAGCCGCGGGTCCTGGAAGACGACTGCCGGGGCAGAGCCGGTGACCACGGTCCCGGTGGCCCCGGTGTCCAGGCCCCCGACGATGCGGAGCAGGGTGGACTTGCCGCTGCCGGAGCGGCCCAGCAGGGCCACGAACTCCCCGGAGCGGATGTCCAGGTCGATGCCGCTGAGCACCTCGTGCTCACCGAAGGCTCGGCTCACCCCGGACAGTGAGGCGACGACACTCATGCGGTTCTCCCTTCGTCACGCCAGCGCAGGGCGCGGCGCTCGAGCAGTCGTACGGCCCAGTCGGTGACCAGACCCAGCGCGGCGTAGCAGAGCAGACCGACCACGATCACGTCGGTCTGGAGGAAGTCGCGCGCGTTGTTGATCAGGAAGCCGAGGCCGGCGCCGGCGTTGACCTGTTCGGCCACGATCAGCGCGATCCACGCCATCCCGAGTGCCTGGCGCAACCCGACCAGCAGCCCCGGCGTGACCGCCGGGAGGTAGAGGTGGCGCAGTCGCTCGGACCGGGTGAGCCGCAGCGCGGAGGCGACCTCGACCAGCTCAGGGTCGACTCCTCGCAGCGCCGCGACGAGGTTGAGGTAGAGCGGCACGATCACGAAGAGCGCGACCAGGTAGATCTTGGGCTCCTCCTTGATCCCGAACCAGATGATGAACAGCGGCACCAGACCGAACAGCGGCAGTGTCCGCAGCATCTGCACCAAGGGGTCGACCAGCGCGTCCCCGAGGGCGGTCAGGCCGACGATCCCGCCGAGCACGAAGGCGATCAGCGCCCCGAGGAGGAATCCGAGGGCGGCCCGGCGCGCTGAGACGGCGATCGCCTCTTGGAGCTGCCCGGTGCGGATCAGATCCCAGGCGGTGCCGGCCAGCTGGACCGGCGAGGCGAGGGTGCGCTCATCGAGGATCCCGAACGAGGAGAGCAGCTGCCAGGCCACCAGCACGAGGACCGGGCTCAGCGAGCGCAGGACCCGGAGCGCACGTGGCCCGAGAACGCTCCTGCGGGCGGAGACCGCTCGTCTCGCGGGTGAGGGCGTGACGGCCTCCTCTGCGGTCGGGTCGGTCGTCGCCAGACCGGAGACCTGGGTCATCGGGATGCCCCGAACGGGACGGCCGCCCCGCGGCCGGCGACGGGGGCGGGGTGGGACCACAGGCCTCGGCGGGCGAGCTCGGGCAGGACGCCCTCGCCGAACCAGTAGGACTCCTCCAGGTGCGGGTAGCCGGAGAGCACGAACTCGGAGATCCCGACGGAGTGGTAGGCCTCGATCAGGTCGGCGATCTCGGTGTAGGAGCCGACCAGCGCGGTCCCGGCACCACCGCGGACCAGGCCGACGCCCGCCCATAGGTTGGGGTAGACCTCGAGCCCGTCGCGCGAGCCCTGGTTGAGCTCCAGCATCCGCCGCTGACCCTCCGAGACGCTGCGGGAGAGCCCCGCCTGGACCCGTGCGATGTCCTCGTCCGAGATGTTCTCCAGCAGCCGGTCGGCCTCGGCCCACGCGGCCGACGAGGTCTCGCGGGCGATCGAGTGCAGCCGGATCCCGAAGCGGAGCTCGCGCCCGCGGTCGGCCGCCAGCTTCTGCACCTTGGCGATCTTCTCCGCGACCGCGGCCGGCGGCTCGCCCCAGGTCAGGTAGACGTCGGCATGCTCGGCGGCGACATCAAGGGCCGCAGGCGAGGAGCCGCCGAAGTAGACGTCCGGGACCGGCGTCGGCCGCTGCTCGAGGCGCGCGTTCTCCACCGAGAGATGCGCCCCGGCGAAGGTCACCGTCTCCCCCGCCCACAGCCGGCGGACGATGTGCAGGAACTCCCCGCACCGCTCGTACCGCTCGTCCTTGGCCAGGAAGTCGCCGTACATCCGCTGCTCGTGATCCTCACCTCCGGTGACGACGTTGAGGAGCAGCCGCTGCCCGGACAGGTTCTGGAAGGTGCCGGCCATCTGCGCGGCCAGGTAGGGCGAGACGGAGTCGGGCCGGAAGGCGACCAGGAACTTCAGCCGCTCCGAGACGGAGCTGAGCATCGCGGTCGTCACCCAGGCGTCCTCGCACCACGCGCCGGTCGGCGTCAGCGCAGCCTCGAAACCGAGCTGCTCGGCGCTGCGGGCGATCTGGCCGAGGTAGGGCACCGTCGCCGGACGGCCCGACGCCAACGCGCTGACGCCGTGACCGCCGCCGATCACGTGACGGCCGTCGCCGCCGTTGGTCGGGAGGAACCAGTGGAACTTGAGCGTGCTCATCGCTGCCTTTCGAGTGGGATGTCGGGGATGTCAGATCTGCCCGTGCCGTGGCGGCGCGGTGCCGTCGACGGCCCAGCGCCCGAGGTGCTGCACCTTCCAGGCGGCCGGGTCGTGGAGGGTGTGGGTGCGCGCGTTGCGCCAGTGGCGGTCGAGGTTGGTCGATGTCAGAGCCGCCCGGGCGCCTGAGACCTCGAGGAGCCGGCTGGTGACGTCGACCGACACCTTCGCCGTCGACGCGCGGGCAGCCGCCACGGCCAGGCTCGCCTCCGCGGCCGATGCCTCGGTGAGGTCCGCGTCGGCCTCGTCCACGCGTCGCGCCGCCTCGGCGAGGAGCGCCTCGGCGCTGCGTACGGCCAGCTCCATCTCGCCGAAGGCCTGGACGACCAGCGGGTCCTGCGCGGCCGTCTCGGCCCCGGCGAGCACGACGGCGTCGGCGTAGGGGCGGGACTTCGTGCGTACGAACTCGGAGGCCTCGTCCAGCGCGCGCCGGGCGATCCCGGCGTCGATGGCCGCGTGCAGCAGCTGGGCGAAGGCGCCGTAGGTCGTCGGCACGTCGAAGGTGACGGAGAACGGCGTCACCCACTCCTCGGCCACGGCGACGTCGGTGAGGCGCACCGTGCCGGACCCGGTCGTACGCTGCCCGACGGCGTCCCAGTCGTCGACGATCTCGACGCCGGGAGTCTCCGTGCGGACCCAGGCCACCTGCAACGGCCCGTCGACGTCACGCCGCGCGAGCACTGCGAGATAGTCGGCGAAGAGCGAGCCGGTGCAGTAGAACTTCTCGCCGTTCAGCAGCCACTCCCCCTCCTCCCGAGCGGGCGTGAGGGTCGTGCGGATGTCCCGCACGTGCTTGGTGCCGAACTCCGACTGCGCGTTGGCGACCAGCGCCCCGGCCCGCACCTCGCTGTAGATCCGCTGCTGCTGCTCGCGGGTGCCGTTCAGCCGGAGCTGGTTCAAGAACACGAAGTGGCTGTGCGGGACCTGGCCGACGTTGGGATCACCCCATGAGACCAGCCGGAACACCTCCGTCACGGTCGTGGCCGGGAGCGCCGGACCGCCGAACTCGAGCGGGACGGTGAGCGCGCCGAGCCCGGCGGCGGCGTACGCCTTGACCTGGTCGTAGGGCAGCGCCCTGACCCGGTCGCGTCCGCCGTCGCCGAGCGCGAGCTCGTCGGCCAGCCGCCGCGCCACCAGCGGCGCGGTCTCGGCGTCGAGTCGGGCGATCTCCGTCGTGCTCAAGCCACGGACTCCAGCTGCTGCGCCTCGAGCTCGCGCACGATCGGAAGGACGCGCTGACCGAAGTACTCCACGTCCTCGAGGTAGTGCAGGAAGCCGCCGAGGATCAGGTCGGCGCCGGCCCTCTTGAGCTCGACGATCCGCTCGGCGACCTGCTCGGGCGTGCCGATCAGGCCGGTCCGGAAGCCGTCGTTGTACTGCACCAGGTCCTCGAAGCTGGAGTCCTGCCACATCCCGGTCTTGTCGCCGGTCGACTGCCCGGCCTGCTTGACCGCGGAGCCGAAGCCCTCGACGGCCTCACGGTCGGCCTTGTCGATGATCTCCCGGAGGGTGTCGCGCGCCTCCTTCTCGGTGTCGCGGGCGACGATGAAGCCGTTGATCCCGAACCGGACCCGCCGTCCCAGCGGCCCGGCGACGGCGTTGACGTCCTTGATCTGCGCGGCGAGGCCCTCGGGGGTGTTGCCGTTGGCGAAGTACCAGTCCGAGACGCGGCCGGCCATCGCCTTGGCGTCGGACGAGTTGCCGCCCTGGAAGATCTCCGGGTGCGGACGGCCCTCGCTCGCAAGCGGCTTCGGCTTCAGGTCGAAGTCGTGCAGCCGGTAGAAGTCGCCGTTGAGCTCGGCGGCCTCACTCGTCCAGATCTCGCGGAGGTAGCGGATGAACTCCTCCGAGCGGCGGTAGCGCTCGCCGTGCTCGAGCCACGGCTCGCCGAGCTGGGTGAACTCGTCCTTGAACCAGCCGCTGACCACGTTGACGGCCGCTCGGCCGCCGGAGAGGTGGTCGGCGGTGGCCAGGAACTTGGCGAGTACGCCGGGCTGCCACAGCCCCGGATGGACGGCGGCGATCACCTTGAGCCGCTCGGTGGCCAGCAGCAGCGCGAGGGAGAACGAGGTGGACTCGTGCTGGTAGGCCGCACCGTAGGAGGCCATGTAGCGCACCTGGGACAGGGCGTACTCGAAGCCGTTGTTCTCGGCCAGCTGGGCGAGCTTCTTGTTGTAGTCGTAGCTCCAGTCGGTGCGCTGCTCGATCTTGCTCACCACCAGGCCGCCACTGACGTTGGGCACCCAGTAGGCGAACTTCAGGGGCTCGGTTGCCGGTGAAGTCATGCTGGTCTCCTTGGATCGCGAATGTCTACTAAACTTATCTAATTAAACAGGCGACGGGACCGGGTCTTCCGATGTGGACCACCGGCCGTGCTGATCAGTGGCCCAGATCCCGTGATAGGTGCCGCCTATCAGGCGGCGACGGGGCGAGAGGCCCTACTGATCACCGAAGGGGGCTCACGTGTACCAGGTCGGCGCGGGGATCTCGCCGAGCAGCGCGTAGCGGCCAACCTCGGCCCGCTTGTGCGCGACCGGGTCATGGAGCGAGTGGGTGCGGATGTTGCGCCAGAAGATGTCCAGGCCGACCTTGTTGGAGGTCGCGCGAGCGCCGGTCAGGTCGTAGACCTTGGTGCCGATCTCCAGGCCGGCGTCGATCGCGACCTGCTTGGCCGCGGCGATCACGACCGCAGCCTCGCCACGCTCCTGCTCGGCGACCTCGTCGGCGTGCGAGTTGATGGCTTCGATCAGGCCGGCCGCCCGCTCGGCCAGCGCCTGGGCCGCCCACAGCTTCGAGGTCAGGTCGCCGTACGTCTCTTGGATGTAGAACTCCTCGCTCCCCTTCTCCTTGACGTCTCCGGCGTAGGGCCAGGCGCGGGTCGTGTCGCGGGTGTAGGTCGCCGCGGTCGTCAGGGCGCCCTCCGCGATCCCGAGGTAGAAGTTGGTGAAGATGAGCTGGATGATCGGCACGTTGAGCGTGTTGTAGACCCGCGGGACGAACTCGTACGTCCCGTCCTGCTGCTTCACATAGCCCGCCGCGGACTCCCAGGGGACGCGCACGCCGTTGATCTCGACGGCGCCGGACTCGGTGAGCCGCTGGCCGAGGTTGTCCCAGTCGCCGGCGAAGACGATGGCCTCCTGCTGGGTCGGGACGATCGCGAAGACATGCTGCTCCGTGCCCTCGATGACGCCCTCGAGCACGGTCAGGTCGGAGATCCGCCCGCCGGTCGAGAACGACTTGCGGCCGGTGAAGACGAGCTCGTCGCCCTCGACCCTGATCACCAGGTCGTCGTCGCGAGGGTTGACTGCGCCGCCGAAGAAGAAGGTGTTCTCGGTGTAGAGCTGCTCGACGGCGGCGATCTGCTCCGGGGTGCCGACCAGCCGAGCCGCCCAGGCCCACAGGTAGTGGTAGCCGAGCAGCTGCCCGATCGAGCCGTCGCCCGCAGCGACCGCCCGGACCACGCGCAGCGCGGTCGTCCAGTCCTGGCCGGCGCCGCCGTGCTCGGCGGGGCCGAGCAGGGTGACCAGGCCACTCTCCTTGAGCAGGTTCACCTCGTACGTCGGGACCTGGTTGGCCCGGTCGCGGGCGACCGCGTCCACGGAGAGCCTGGTGGCCACCTCGCGGGCACGGTCGACCCAGCCCTCCGGAGTCGTGGGTGCCGCGCCGAACTCCGCGGCGGTGCGTACAGCTTCGGTTGTCATCGCGCCCTCTCAGTCTTGCGTCGTGGATGTTTCTGTCTTTAATCGACCAAGTTACTTGAGAATGGAGAGCGTGAGACAGGCTGGACGCCAGCGATCACCGATCACCCGCTCGGGATGACCGATCACCGACCGACGAGAGGACAGCGTGAGGATCGAGCAGCTGGAGTACATCGCAGCCGTGACCCAGTACGGCTCGCTGCGCCGCGCGAGCGAGCAGCTCCACATCTCCCAGCCCGCCCTGAGCGAGGCGATCACCAAGCTCGAACGCGAGCTCGGCGTGACCCTGCTCGACCGGCGCCGCGCCGGGGCCCGGATCAGCCGCGAGGGCCAGGAGCTGCTGCACTCCATGTCCGACGTACTGGAGGCCGTCGACCGCCTCCGCCTGGCCGCCGGCGACCAGAGCGCCGGGGTCAGCTCGGTGCGGATCGGCACGGTCCACGCCGGCACCTCGACCGTGCTGCTACCGACGTTGCGGAGATTCGCCGACGAGCACCCGCGCACGAGCGTCGAGGTGCGCACCATGGTGCAGGAGGACATCTACCTCGCGCTCGCGGAGGGCACCATCGACATCGGCCTGGTCAACCTGCTCGACGGCGACGACCTCCCGCCGACGGTCGACGGCACCGTGCTTCTCCACGGACGGCCGATCGTCGTGCTGCCCGCGGGCCACCCGCTCGCCTCCCGCGACGAGATCACCGTCGCGGAGCTCCGCGAGGAGCCGTTCGTCGGCATGCGCGCGGGCTACCTGATGTATCGCTTCGCCCACCGCGTCTTCGGGCGCGACCTCCCCCACCACTGGCACGCCACCGACGGCGCCGAGATGGGCAAGATGATGGTCGGCGAGGGCCTCGGACTGACCCTGCTGCCCGACTACAGCGTCGTTGGCGACCCGCGCGAGACGGGCGGGCACATCACCGTACGTCCCCTCGCCGGAGATCGCTCGCGCGTCACGATGGTCGCGGTGCGACGGCACAACGCGCGTACGACCTCGGGAGCGCGCAGCCTCCTCGACCTGCTCGCCGAGACGGCTGCCCGCTCTCAGCGCGCTCGGTCTCAGCCCTCAGCCGGCTCGTAGCTCTGCACGAACTCGGTGAGCCGGGCGAGTTGGTCGGGGTCAGTGCTCGGGATGACGCCGTGGCCGAGGTTGAAGATGTGGCCCTTGGCGCGCCGCCCGGTCTCGATGATCCTCCCGGCCTCCGCGAGCATCACCTCGGTGGGCGCGAAGACGAGGGCGGGGTCGAGGTTGCCCTGGACGCCGAAGTCGTCGCCGAGCTGGGTGATCGCCCAGTCCAACGGCGTACGCCAGTCGACACCGACGACCTCGGCACCGGCGCTGCCCATCAGCGGAAGGAGCATGGCGGAGTTGACGCCGAAGTGGATCCGCGGGACACCGAGCTCGCCGATCCGGGTCATCACCTGGGTGGAGTAGGGCAGCACGTGACGCTCGTAGTCTGCGGGCGTGCAGGCGCCGGCCCAGGAGTCGAAGAGCTGCACGGCGGAGGCACCCGCGCGGACCTGGACCTCCAGGAACGCGCCGGAGATCCCGGCGATCTTGCGCATCAGGGCGTCCCACACGTCGGGGGCACCGAACATGAGCGCCTTGGTCTTGGCGTACTCCTTCGAGGGGCCGCCCTCGACCAGGTAGGAGGCGACGGTGAACGGGGCGCCGGCGAAGCCGATCAGCGGGGTGCCGCCGTTGATGCCGGCCAGCTCACCGGTGAGGTTCTGGACGGCCTCGGTGATGTAGGTGACGTGCTCCGGCGTCAGGTCCGGGATCGCCTCCACGTCGGCGAGGGTGCGCACCGGGTTCGCGATCACCGGGCCGACTCCGGGCTTGATGTCGAGGTCGACCCCGACCGCCTTCAGCGGCAGCACGATGTCGGAGAAGAAGATGGCCGCGTCGACCCCGTAGCGGCGTACGGGCTGCAGGGTGATCTCGGTGATCAGGTCGGCGTCCTGGCAGGACTCGAGCATGCCGATGCCCTCGCGGACCTTCAGATATTCGGGCAGCGACCGGCCGGCCTGGCGCATGAACCACACCGGCGTACGGCTCGGCTTCTGCCCTGCGAGTGCCTGCAGGAACGGGGAAGATGCGAGCAGGTCGGGGGTCTTCCCAGAGGTGTGTTCAGCGGCCACCTGGCAATGGTCCCATCCGGTGCGGCGTGTACGCACATCGCGAATCGCGCAGAAGACATACCCTGTTCACATGGTCGTCCGTGGAGAGTCGCGTCCCGCCGCGGGACCGGAGACCGGTCCTGCCGTGTTCCGGTCCGCCGCGGAAGGGATGCGCGCCGCGACCTTCAGACCTGAGGTGCTGGCCGAGGAGATGCCGGCGCCCCAGCGGATCGCTCCGTACGCCGCGGCGCTCTCCGCCGAGGTGACCGTCGACGACGTCGACGTGGCGACCGGACGGCTCATCCTGCTGCACGACCCCGACGGCAACGACGCCTGGGGGACGGTGCACGGACTGCCCGGCACGTTCCGGCTGGTGGCGTACGCACGGGCCGACATCGACGTCGAGCACATCAGCGACCCGCTGCTGGGTGAGGTCGGCTGGTCCTGGCTCCTGGACGCCCTGTCCGGTCACGGCGCCGAGCACGTCGCCGCCGCGGGCACCGTGACCCGCGTGGCCACCGAGTCCTACGGCGGGATGGCCGACGAGGACGGCACCGCGCAGATCGAGATCCGCGCCTCCTGGACGCCGGTGGGGACGGCCTCGGGCGACCTGGACCTGCGACCACACACCGAGGCATGGGGCGAGCTGCTCTGCACGGCCGCGGGACTTCCTCCGGTGCCGGAGGGCGTCACCGTCATACCGAGCCGGCGAGGGCAGCGAGGCGCGTGATCGAAGACAGGACCGAGGCCGAGACGGGGCCGGACACACCA
The DNA here is from genome assembly GCF_040608935.1 of Nocardioides sp. NPDC004968. Classification (NCBI taxonomy): domain Bacteria; kingdom Bacillati; phylum Actinomycetota; class Actinomycetes; order Propionibacteriales; family Nocardioidaceae; genus Nocardioides; species Nocardioides sp. NPDC004968. The sequence continues at coordinate 76,964 of NZ_JBEXJF010000003.1, read as the reverse complement.
GAAGATGCTGCTCCGGCGCCGCTGCTGACCCTGCGCGACGGGTTGCCTCCGGTGACTGACACCGACGAAGGCCTGGTCAAGGCCGCCGCGGCCATCGCCGCCGGCTCGGGTCCGGTCGGGATCGATGCCGAGCGCGCCTCCGGCTACCGCTACTCCAACCGCGCCTACCTGATCCAGCTGCGCCGCGAAGGCTCCGGGATCTGGCTGATCGACCCGATCGAGCTGTCCACGATGCAGCCGCTGGTCGACGCGCTCGAGGGCACCGAGTGGATCCTGCACGCCGCCACCCAGGACCTCCCCTGCCTCAGCGACCTCGGCCTGCACCCCTCCGCCCTGTTCGACACCGAGCTCGCGGGGCGGCTGCTGGGCTATCCCCGCGTCGGGCTCGGCACCCTGGTCGAGACGGTGCTGGGCTTCACCATGCTCAAGGAGCACTCCGCGGCCGACTGGTCGACCCGGCCGCTGCCGGACGCCTGGCTCGAGTACGCCGCGCTCGACGTCGAGGTGCTCGTCGAGCTGCGCGAGGCGCTGGCTACCGAGCTCGTCTCGCAGGGCAAGGAGACCTGGGCCCGCCAGGAGTTCGACTGGCTACGCGGGTTCGAGGCGCCGGTGCGTACGGATGCCTGGCGACGCACCTCCGGCATGCACCGCGTCCGCGGCCGCCGCGGCCTCGCCGCGGTGCGTGAGCTGTGGACCGAGCGCGACCGGATCGCGCAGCAGCGCGACGTCACCCCGAGCCGGATCATTCCCGACGCCGCGATCGTCGCCGCCGCGCAGGATCTCCCGCAGGACAAGGGCGCGCTGCTCGGGCTGAAAGGGTTCCACGGCCGTGGCGCCGAGCGCTACGCGACCTCCTGGGTGAAGGCGCTCAACCGCGCACTCACGATGGAGGAGGACGAGCTCCCGGTGCGCTCGCCGCGCTCCGACGGTCCTCCCCCGCCGCGCGCGTGGGCGGACAAAGATCCTGTCGCCGCCCGTCGTCTCACGCTGGCGCGTGAGTCCGTCAACGCCCTTGCCGAGGCCCGCAACCTCCCCGCCGAGAACCTGCTCACTCCCGACTTCCTGCGCCGCGCCATGTGGACGCCCCCGAAGACCCGCGACCCCGGCGCCCTGCTCGACGGCATCATCGAGATCCTCTCCGGCTTCGGCGCCCGCGGCTGGCAGATCGCCCTCACCGCCCCGCTCCTCACCGACGCCGTCCTCCACGCCGAGGCGAGGGAGTAACCGCGCGAAGCGCGGACATCGAGCCCTGAGCGAGACGTCGGCCGGCCTCGGCAGCTAGGAGCTGGGTGAGATGGAGGGGGACGGGGAGGCTGGCGGCGTCGGCTGGGGGAAGACGGTCTTGGAGAGCTCGTCGATCTGGACGGCGTAGTCCTCGACCTGGTCGGGCTCGGTGACCGCGAAGGAGCCTCGTACGGCGACGGCGGCGACCTTCTGGAGCTGGGCGAGCTGGGTGGCCTCGGGGAGGACCTGCATGTCGCGCACGGTGTCGGTGAAGATCCGGGCGTTCTTGGGGTTCCGCTCGGGCTGGGTGAAGACCGGGGCGTAGCCGACCTCGGAGTTGACCGGCACGAAGTGGCCGGTGCGGACCATCTTCACGACCGACTCGGTCGAGATGAGGTAGGTGAGGAAGTCGGCGGTGGCGTCGGGGTCGGCGGTCTCCGAGCCCATGCACAGTCCGGCGTAGTCGCCGGTGGTGCCGTTGCCACCCGGCATCGGCATCACGTCCCACTCCATCGCGTCGGTCGCCCGAAGGTCCGAGACCAGTGAACGGTCACCGACCAGCGCCACCAGGCGACCCTGCTTGAAAGCCTGGAACGGAGTGCGTCCGTTGAGGTCCTTCGCCGTGGCCAGCACGTTGGGCTGGTTCATCGCCTCGACCAGTTCCTCGTACGCCCCGGCCGAGTCCTCAAGCGCGGTGGAGGTCGGAGCCAGCGGGTCGTCGAAGAGGGTCGCGCCGGCACCGGCGAGCCAGGGCATCAGCGCGGAGAGGTTCTGCTCGACGTAGGTGCCCCGGACACCCTTGTGGTGCTCGGCGGCGTAGGTCATCGCCGAGCTGAACTGCTCGAGGGTCCAGCCACGCAGCGAGCCATCGGCCCGGACGCTGGGGGTGGGCAGGCCCTCCTCCTTCATGGCGTCGAAGTCGATCAGCCCGGTGTTGACGTAGACGACCTGCGGCGAGACCGAGTAGGGCATGCACTCCAGGCGGCGTTCGACGGAGAAGTCCTCCATCGCCTCACGGGAGTACTTGTCGCCGAAGTCGACGTTGCGGGCCTCGAGCAGGGTGTCGACGGGCTGGATCAGCTTGTCCTCGGCGAACGTGGCGACGTCGGCACGCGGGGTGAGCACCACGTCGATCTTCTCGCCGCTGTTGACCGCCGCGGTGAGCTGGTCGGCGGTCGGCCAGGACTTCACCTCGACGGTGACGTTGGGGACCTCTTGGGTGTATTCGGCGGCCAGTTGCTTGTAGGTGTCGACCAGCGTCTTGTGGCCGGAGACCCCGAAGACGAGCTTCACCTTGGTCGGCGCCTTCGTCGTGGTGCTCGGCGATGGCTTCGAGGCCGGGTCACCACCACCGCAGGCGGCGAGGGACGCCGAGAGAACCGCCACCAGAAGCGCCGTTGCCAGCCGCGTGCGCCGCACCATTTCCTCCATCTCAACACCAGGACCGGGTCTGTGATGCAACCACAGACCCGGTTTACCAGCGATTCACTTTACGATACGTACCTGGACACTTCCTGAGAAGGCACGTCAGAACAGCCCCCAGGACCGCCTCAGGCGAGGTGATCGCGTGCGGCCTTGATCACATCATCGAAGATTTCCTTGGCCAGCACATCGCCCTCACGGCGTACGTCTGCGGGATCCATCCGGATCAGCCGGTCCAGGCGCACCTCGGAGGGCCGCCCCTGACGGTCCCAGCCGCCGGTGCCGACATCCATCCAGTGGCGCCCGTTCCGGGCCTCCTGCGCCTCGTCGCGGTCGTGGTCCTTGCTGGTCAGCATCAGGCACAGGAGTACGCCGGCCTTCTGGCCGATCACGAGAACGGGCCGGTCCTTGCCCTGGGTCTCGTCGTCCTCGTAGGGAACCCAGCCCCATACGACCTCGCCCGGGTCGGCGTTGCCGTCACCGATCTCGGGCTCGTAGGAGATGGCGCCCTCGCGCGCTGCGGGCTGGGTGTCGGTCACTACGGCTCCTTGGTCGGTGGCTGGCGTCATGGCCACCCAGCCGAGGTGCACCGAAAAAGATGATGAACACGCCGGACCGGGAGCGCCTCACGGCGCAAGGCCGCTCGAAGCGGCTGAAGTTGGGACCCGGGGCTGCCGCAGCCCGACGTGTTCGGTCACCAGTGTAACGGTGCCCCCAACCTCTTCCGCATCAAAGCGAACAGGAGGCTACAGCAACTCAAGTCAGCCGCTGCTCGAGCTCCGCATGACCCGCCGCCTCGAGCTGCTCGGAGAGCTGCAGCATGTTGCGTACGTCCTTCGCGGCCGCGTCCGGGTCCAGGGCCGCCCGCCCGGCGGCGATGACGCGGGAGAACGCGGCGGCGCGGAGGAGCACCACGGCGAAGTCGCTGCCGGCGATGCCGCGCAGCACCTCGTCGACCATCGCCTTGAGCTCCTGCGGGCCGGGAGGCTCCGCGACACCGGCCACTACCTGGGCGACCTGGGCCTTCGCCCGGCCGGCCTCGAACTCGCGCGCGGCGCCGACCGGGTCGGCGTAGACCCAGCTGCGGAGCAGGAAGAGCCGCCACAGGCAGCCGGCCAGCGACTCCGCCGGCGAGCTCGACCAGACCTCCGCGATCGTCTCGATGCCCTCGGACTCGGCCAGATGGAGGATCCGCTCGGCGACCGCGGGGTCGTCGCTGTCCCGCGCCCCACGCACGAGCGCCGTCGCCGCCGCGTCTGCCGCCTCCTGCACCAGGGCAGGGTCGTCGCCCCCGAGGAGGGAGTCGAAGAAGCCGTCCCCGGGACGCATCGGCGAATGAAACTCTCTGGACATCGGATCGAGCGTAGCGGCCGCCGCCCGCATGTAACAGCCTTGCGGCGCTACCCCAGCAGCTTGCGGATCCGCGCGTCGGAGACCTTATCGGCGGTGCCGAGATGCTGGGCCCAGAGCTGGACGCGGTACTCCTCGAGCATCCACCGCACCTGCCGCAGCCGCGGCCCGGGCGGCCGGCCCTCGGCCAGCGCCTCGACCTGATGCAGATAGGCGTCCTGGAGGGACGCGATCCGGTCGTGGGTCGTCCGGTCGGCGCGCAGGTCGGCGTCGAGCTTGCGGCGGCGTTCGACGATGGCCTTCAGATAGGTCGGATAACGCCTGATCTGCTGGGCACCAGCCTCCGCGACGAACCCACGATGCACCAGCCGGGCGAGCTGGTCCTTCATGTCGGTCAGCGCGGGGAGCTGGAACATGTCGGCCCGCCCGGAGAGGGCCTTGTCGGTCTCGCGATAGGCCTCGAGCGCCCGCATCACGTCGGCCAGGACCGCGCGGACGGCCGCGACCAGGTCGGCGGGCCTGCCGGCGGCGGCCAGGACGGCGGCGTACGCCTCCTGCGTCCGCGGCAGCGGACGGGCATCGACCAGCTGCTGGACGACGGCGGCGCGGCAGTCCTCGACGAGCTCGGCGGCACTCGGGTAGGGGGATCCGGCCAGCGCGAGCTTCTCCATGGTGGAGAGCCCGTCGACGACCTCCTTGCCCACATTCGGGAGAGCGAGGAGCAGCAGGCGTACGACGCCGAGACGATGACGCGCCTCGGCCTCCTCCGCGGATCCGGCGACCACGAGACCGACCGTCGTACCCTCGTCGGAGAGGCACGGGAAGACCGTGACCTCATGACCGGCGCGCTTCTCGGTCACCGTGGTGGCGATGTCACCGAAGACCCAGCTCGTCTCGCCGGTGCGGGTGTGACCGGCCGACGCCGCGACCTCGGCGATGGCCGCCTTGAACTCGCCCTCGAGCGGCGCCTTGAGCGCGTCGAGGTCCTTGCCCTTCGCGGTCTCCTTGCCGTCCTCGCCGACGACTCGGTAGGTCGGGCGCAGGTGCTCGGGCACCTTGGACCAGTCCCAGGCCTCGCGAGGGATGTGTACGCCCGCGGTCGAGCGCGCCCAGCGCTCCAGCGCGGTCAGCAGCGGCTCCTCCCCCGGCGGCGTCTCCTTCAGGAAGGCGCGCGCCTTGTCGGGGGCAGGCACGAAGCTGACCCGCAGCGGCTTGGGAAGCGACCGGATCAGCGCGGTCACCAGCTCCTCGCGCAGCCCCGGCACCAGCCAGGAGAAGTCCTCGGCTCCGACGCGGTTGAGCGTGGCGACGGGTACGTCGATCGTCAGCCCGTCATCGGCCGTCCCCGGCTCGAAGTGGTAGCTCAGCGAGAACGTGAGCGGCCCGGCGTCCCACTCGGCCGGGAAGTCGCTCTCAGTGACCTCTCCCGCGGCGTCGTTGGTGAGCATCGACAGCTCGAAGGTGAGCAGGTCGGGCGTCTCCCGCCGGGCCTGCTTCCACCACTGGTCGAAGTGGGCCCCGGAGACGATGGAGGCCGGCAGCCGGCGGTCGTAGAAGTCGAAGAGCGCGTGCTCGTCGACCACGATGTCGCGGCGCCGGGCGCGGTGCTCGAGCTCCTCGGCCTCCTCGACGAGCTTCGCGTTGTCGCGGAGGAAGCGGTGGTTCGTACGCCACTCGCCGTAGACCAGGGCATGCCGGATGAAGAGCTCGCGCGAGAGCTCGGGATCGATCTTACCGAAGGCGACGGGACGGTCGGCGACCAGCGGCACGCCGTAGAGGGTCACCTTCTCCCGCGCCATCACCGAGGCACGCTTCTGCGACCAGTGCGGCTCGGAGTAGGTGCGTTTGACCAGGTCGCGGCCGAGGCTCTCGGCCCACTCGGGCTTGATCGAGGCGTTCTGCCGGGCCCAGAGCCGGGAGGTCTCGACGAGCTCGGCGGACATCACGAACTGCGGGTTCTTCCGGTGCAGCGCCGACCCGGGGAAGATCGCGAACTTCGCGCCTCGGGCACCCTCGTACTCCCGCGGGCCAGGCCGCCGCTTCTCCCGCGCTCGCGCCGCGTCCGCCTTCGAGTCCCGTTCCTCGAGCGCCCCGATGTGCGAGAGCAGGCCGGAGAGCAGCGCCTGATGGATCCCGTCGGCGTCGTACGCCACTTTGTCCCCGGCCGCGTCCTCGCCGGCTTCGATGACGTCGCGGTGTCCCTTGCCGAGATCGATCTTCATCTCCCGGCAGACCTGGCGCAGCTGCGACTCCAGGTCCTGCCACTCCCGGACGCGTACGTAGTGCAGGAACTCCCGCTTGCACAGTCGCCGGAACGCACTGGAGGAGAGCTCGTGCTGCTGCTGCTTCAGGTAGCGCCATAGGTTGAGCCAGGTGAGGAAGTCGGAGGTCTCGTCCTTGAACCGCGCGTGCAGCTGGTCGGCCTGCGCCTGCTCCTTGGGGTGGTCCTGCCCCGGCCGCTCACGCGGGTCCTGGAGCGAGAGCGCGGCGGCGACGACGATGACGTCGCGTACGCATCCGAGCCGTTCGGCCTCGAGCACCATCCGGGCCAGCCGCGGGTCGATGGGCAGCCTCGCCAGCCTGCGGCCCAGCTTGGTCAGCCGCTGCCCCCGCATCGCGCCGAGCTCCTCGAGAAGCTGTACGCCGGCGGTGATGTTGCGCCGGTCCGGCGCCTCCACGAACGGGAACCGGGCGATGTCCCCCAGCCCGAGGGAGGCCATCTGCAGGATGACGGAGGCCAGGTTGGTGCGCAGGATCTCCGGGTCGGTGAACTCCGGCCGTCCGAGATAGTCCTCCTCGGAGTAGAGCCGGATCGCGATGCCCGCCTCGACCCGGCCCGTACGTCCCGACCGCTGGTTCGCCGAGGCCTGCGAGATCGGTTCGATGGGCAGCCGCTGCACCTTGGTGCGGGCGGAGTAGCGCGAGATCCGGGCGACACCGGTGTCGACGACGTACTTGATCCCGGGGACCGTCAGCGAGGTCTCGGCGACGTTGGTCGTGAGCACGATCCGGCGGCCGGTGTGGGGCGAGAAGACCCGATGCTGGTCGGCGGCCGACAGCCTCGAGAACAGCGGGATGATCTCTACGAGACCCGTCCCGGAGCGCCCCTTGTTCAGCCCGAGCGCATCGCCCAGAGCGTCAGCGGCATCCCGGATCTCCCGCTCGCCGGGCAGGAAGACGAGAACGTCACCCGGCCCCTCGGCGGAGAGCTCCTTGACCGCGTCGACGATGGCCTCGGTCTGGTCGCGGACGACGACCTCGCCCTCTTCGTCCTCCTCGGAGAGCTCCATCAGCGGCCGGTATCGGACCTCGACCGGATACGTACGCCCGGAGACCTCGATGATCGGCGCCGGATCTCCGGTTCGCGGGTCGGCGAAGTGGGCGGCGAACCGCTCCGGGTCGATCGTCGCGGAGGTGATGATCAGCTTCAGGTCGGGTCGCCGCGGCAGCAGCCGGCGGAGGTAGCCCAGCAGGAAGTCGATGTTCAGCGACCGCTCGTGGGCCTCGTCGATGATGATCGTGTCGTAGCGGCGCAGGTCGCGGTCGCGCTGCAGCTCGGCGAGCAGGATGCCGTCGGTCATCAGCTTGATCCGGGAGGCGGCCGAGGACTTGTCCATGAACCGCACCTGATAGCCGACCAGGTCGCCGAGCGAGGTGCCGAGCTCGGAGGCGATCCGCTCGGCCACCGACCGTGCCGCGATCCGGCGCGGCTGGGTGTGCCCGATCAGTCCGGCGGACCCGCGCCCGAGCTCCAAGCAGATCTTGGGCAGCTGGGTCGTCTTTCCCGACCCGGTCTCACCGGCGACGATCACGACCTGATGGTCACGGATGGCCGCGGCGATGTCCTCGCGGCGCTGGGTGACCGGGAGCTCGGCAGGGTAGGTGATCGCGACGGAGGTGGCGGCGGGCTGGTCGGTCTCGGACATGAGGTCACCCATTCTCCCCCGGCGTACCCCTCGACCGCACATCGGTTTCTCGCGGAACCCCGCCCGCCGGATGGCGGGGGCAGCGGATGTGATTCCCGCCACAGGCCGGGTTCCGTCGACAACGGTCACGAGGGAGGCTGGGGGCACCCCCGACGAAGGAGTGGCCATGACCGAGACGACCACCAGCGAGATCTTCCCCGACACCCCCATCCGGCCGCCGTTCGATCCCGAGCTCGTGCCGGTCCTCGAGGCGGTACGCCAGGGCATCCCGCCCTTCTCGGCGGAGCTCCTCCCGCTGATACGGCAGCAGAGCGCCGACGGGTTCCCCGGCATGGAGCCGGCGGATCTGACCGTCGGCGGCGCGGTCAGGGTCGAGGAGCGGCAGGTTCCCGGCCCGGAGGGCGCCCCCGACATCACACTGCTGATCCTGAGCCCGACCGTCGACGGGCCGCCGCGCCCGGTGATCTACCACATCCACGGCGGCGGCATGGTGATCGGAAATCGGGTGTTCGGCGTGGAGGCCTTCCTCCCGCACGTCGCAGACGGCACCGCCGTGGTGGTGTCGGTGGAGTACCGCCTCGCCCCGGAGCATCCCGACCCAGCGCCTGTGGAGGACTGCTACGCCGGCCTGGCCTGGACCGCGAAGAACGCCGCTGAGCTCGGCATCGACCCCGAGCACCTCATGATCGCGGGAGCCAGCGCCGGCGGCGGCCTCGCCGCGGGCACGGCGTTGCTCGCCCGCGACCGGTCCTTCCCGAGGCTGAGCCACCAGATCCTCATCTGCCCGATGCTCGACGACCGCTTCGAGACCCATAGCAGTCGGATGCTCGATGACGAGGGAGTCTGGGACCGCGAGGCCAACCTGTTCGGCTGGACGGCACTGCTCGGCGAACGCCGGGGTGGCCCCGACGTCTCCCCGTACGCAGCGCCCGCGCGCGCCGAGGATCTCACCGGCCTCCCCCGCACCTACATCGACACCGGCTCGACGGAGACGTTCCGCGACGAGACGCTGACCTATGCGCGCCGGCTCTCGGAGGCCGGCGTCAGCGTCGATCTCCACATGTGGGGCGGCGGGTTCCACGGGTTCGACATGATGGCCGGGCACGCCGCGGTCTCCCGTGCCTCGATCGCGACCCGTGACGAGTTCGTCCGCAGGGCACTCGAGGCCTGATCCGCTGGCTTGCTCGCCTTCCGTGGGCGAGAGTAGGCCAGGGAGGTTCAGGTGCGAGATCTGATCGGCAAGCTCGAGGTGGTCGACGACGACACGGCCAGTGCGCTGCGCGTCATCGACCACTTCGACCGGCTCGTGGACGAGCGGACGTCGACCGCCGCGGTCGTGCGCGCCGCGGCAGCGCTGGCCGGCTCCCCCGCGGGCCTCCACGACGCCGCGCGCGGCCTCGTCAAGCGGTTCGCGGCGGATGGCCGCGCACTGGCCGGCGAGACCGAGGGCGGCTGGCACCACACCCCGGTGCCCGGCCAGCCCGGGTCCTGGCTCTGGCTCGAGCGGACCGGGGACGACGGCCCGCTCGACGCGCTCATCCTCGAGCGCGCCGCCCGCGCCCTGCAGGCGCTCAGCACGGGCTCGTCCGATCCCTCGACCAGCGGGCTGGTCAGGATCGCGTGCGACCCCGACGCGACCGACGCCGACCGACGCGACGCGGTCGCCCGGCTCGGCCTGACCGGCCCCGTCACGGTCGCACTGAGCACCTCGGTCCACCTGCGCGCGACGCTGATCAGCACCGTCGGTGCCCTGGTGGTCGCGCTGCTTCCCGGCACGCCCACCATCCCGGAGGGCGTCCGCGCGGGCGCCGCCGTCTCCCCCGACCCGCTGCAGCTGCCGACCGCGCTGGAGCAGGCACGTACGGCCCTCCGGCTGGCCGCCGACGTCGGCGGCCTCGCACCCGCGGTGGTCCGCTACGACGACCTCGGGGCACTTGCCGTCATCGCCGAGCGGATCAGTGCCGCCGAGGCGGCGGAGGTTGGTGACGTACGACGTCTGGATGAGCTGCTCGACGGTCATCCGTGGGTCGTGGAAACGCTCCATGCGGTGCTGGACCAGCCCAGCCTGCGGCAGTCGGCCGCAATGCTCCACGTGCACCATTCGACGCTGCAGGAGCGGCTGACCTGGCTGAGTGGTCAGCTCGGCTACTCCCCCATCAAGGGGCGAGGACGGCAGCGCGCGGCGGTCACGCTGCTGCTGTGGCGTGTGGCCCACGGCACCGACCAGCAGGTCGTAGACGATCCGCACTAGGCGAGCCTTGGTGCGGGCACCTAGATTATGTGCCCATGACCGGGGAGCCGAGCGAGACCGAGGTCCAGGATGCGCTGCGCGCGCTCCGAGGAGAGGACGACACCCTCAACGAGCGGTCGGTGCAGACCGCTCTCGACCTCCATCGGCTGCGCGACGCGCTGACCCGGTTCGGCGACGACGAGCCGTCCGGCGACACCAAACCGGCGCGTGACAGGTTCCGACTCTGAGTCGAAATCGGCCAATGGGTGGGACGCCGAGTTACGTAGGGGATTTCAAGAGGGTTACCGTTGCTGATCGTGACCGAATCTCTAACAGTGCGTGACAACCGCACCGGGGTGGAGTACGACATCCCGATCACCGACGGCACCATCCGCGCCGCCGACCTGGGGAAGATCAAGGCCGCTGACCCGGCCACCCAAGAAGAAGGTCCTGGCCTGGCCGTCTATGACCCCGGCTTCGTCAACACCGCTTCCTGCCGATCTTCTGTCACCTATATCGACGGTGACAAGGGCGTGCTCGAATATCGGGGCTATCCCATCGAGCAGCTCGCCGAGAAGTCGAGCTTCCTGGAGGTCTCCTATCTCCTGGTCCACGGCGCACTGCCGACCAAGGAGGAGTACGACGCGTGGGTGCACGAGATCACCTTCCACACGTTCGTGCACGAGAACATCAAGGAGTTCATGCAGGGCTTCCGCTATGACGCCCACCCGATGGGCATGCTCATGGCGTCGGTCGGTGCGATGTCGACGTTCTACCCGGACGCCGCGAACATCTCCGACCCCGACAACCGTCGCCTGCAGATCATCCGACTGATCGCCAAGATGCCGACCCTGGGCGCGTGGGCGTTCCGGCACGCGCAGGGCAAGCCGTACGTCTACCCGGACAACGACCTGTCCTACACCGGCAACTTCCTCTCGATGCTCTTCAAGATGAGCGAGAGCAAGTACGCCTCGGACGACCGCATCGAGAAGGCGCTCGACACGCTCTTCATCCTGCACGCCGACCACGAGCAGAACGCCTCGGCCAACGCCGTCCGCAGCGTGGGCTCGACCCAGGTCGACCCCTACTCCTCGGTGGCTGCCGGCGTCGGCGCCCTCTTCGGCCCGCTCCACGGTGGCGCCAACGAGGCCGTGCTCCGGATGCTGCGCCGCATCGGCAAGGTGGAGAACATCCCCGCCTTCATCGAGGGCGTCAAGGCCGGCAACGAGCGGCTGATGGGCTTCGGCCACCGGGTCTACAAGAACTACGACCCGCGCGCGACGATCATCAAGCAGCAGGCGCTCAACGTCTTCGAGGTGACGGGCACCAACCCGCTGCTCAACATCGCGATGGAGCTGGAGAAGATCGCGCTCGAGGACGAGTACTTCGTCAAGCGCAAGCTCTACCCCAACGTCGACTTCTACTCCGGCCTGATCTACGAGGCCCTGGAGTTCCCGCCGGAGATGTTCACCGTGCTGTTCGCCATCGGGCGTACGCCGGGCTGGCTCTCCCAGTGGCTGGAGCTCGTCCAGGACAAGGAGCAGAAGATCGCCCGTCCGAAGCAGATCTACACCGGCGAGCGCGGACTCACCTTCGTCCCGCGCGACGTTCGTTGGGCGTGACGGTCCCCGGCACGCAGACCCCGTCCACCCCCGTGGTGGATGGGGTCGTCTGGGATTTCGGGAACGTCCTCATCAGATGGGACCCGCTCCCGGCGATCGCGGCCGGAGTCGGCGATGCCGACGCCCGTGCGTTCCTGGAGTCCTACGACTTCCGGTCGTGGAACCACGTCCAGGACGCCGGCCGGACCTGGGCCCAGGCACTCGCCGTCCTCGAGGGCGACGCGCCCCAGTGGCTCAGCGCCGGAGCGGCGTACGTCGACAACTTCCCGCTCTCCCTGTTGGGCCCGGTCCCCGGCACCCATGAGATGGTCCGCGAGCTCGCCGCGGCCGGGTTCCCTCAGCTCGGACTGACCAACTGGTCGGCCGAGCTCTATCCGCACGCTCCGGCGACGTACGACGTGATCGAGCTGCTCGGCGACGTCGTCGTCTCCGGTGAGGTGCGCCTGGCCAAACCCGACCCGGCGATCTACCAGCTCGTCGCCGAGCGCGCCGGGGTGCCGTTGAACCGGCTGGTGTTCATCGACGACAGCGTCGCCAACGTGGCCGCCGCCGCGGCGCTGGGCATGCACGCGATCCAGTTCACCGGGGCCGAGCAGCTCCGCAAGGACCTGGTCGCGCTCGGCCTCCCGCTCTAGACCTGCTCGGGCGCGCGCTCGAGACGGCGTACGCCCGCGAAGGAGATCGACATCAGGGCGGTGCCGGAGATCACCGCTGCGACCACGAGCAGCCAGGTGTCGAAGCCCACCGCGACGGCGACCGGGCCGACGAGCGCGAGCCCGAGGGGGCGGGCGACGAACGAGCCGACGATGTCGAAGGAGTAGACCCGGGAGAGCTTCTCCTCGGGGATCTCCTGCTGGATCGCGATCTGCCAGAAGATGTCGAAGACCTGCAGCCCGAACCCGTGCAGGAACGCGCCCAGGAGGATCGGCCAGAGGGTGTCCGAGACCGCCATCGCGATCGGGAAGAGGCCGGTCATCGCGAGGAAGAGCACGCCGACGGAGAGCAGCCGGCGCGGGCGGAACCTCAGGCAGAACAAGCCGCCGACGAAGAAGCCCGCCATCAGGGCGGCGAGCGCGAAGCCCCACGACGCCCGGCCGATGCCCTCGCCGACCACGATCGGGCCGAGCACGCTGTGCGCTCCCGACCAGAACAGGTGGTAGAGCAGCGCCTGCAGGATGAGGAACCACAGCCACGAGTGCCGCATCACCTCGCGGAAACCCTCGGCGAGGTCGCCGAGCATCGACGCCTTGTGGGGCGGGCGCTCATGGGGCACTCGCATGCCGGCGTAGGCGACAGCGGCGATGGCGAAGGTGAGCGCGTCGACCATGATCGCCCAGCCTGATCCCACCGCGGCGACGAGCACTCCGCCGAGGGCGTAGCCGATGGTCGAGGCGGTGGTCTGGAGCAGCGACCGGAGCGAGACGGCGGCACCGAGATCCTCCGCGGGCACGACGACCTTGGTCATCGCCATCGCGGAGGGCTGGTTGAGCGCGGCGACGATGCCCGCGAGACCGCCCATCACCGCGATCGACGGGATCGTCGCCACCCCGAGGATCACCGTCGTCGCCAAGGCGCCGGCCACGACAGCGCTGATCGCCGCCGTGCCCTCCATCATCAGCTTGCGAGAGACTCGGTCGCCGAGCACTCCCCCGGCCAGCGTGGTGACCACCTGGCAGGTCGCGAAGATCGCCTCCACGATGCCCAGCTGGGTGACGGTCCCGCCGAGGTCGAGCACCGCGAACGCCAGCGCCACCGGGGTGATCGCGTTGCCCAGCGACGAGGACGCCGTCCCGGTCACGAGGCGGCGGAAGTTGCGGTGCCGCAGCGGCGAACGACGCCCGGTCGGCGGGTCTGCGGTGGTGGCGGTCATGCGGCAAAGTTACTTCGCTGGCGAACTATTCGCCAACGAATTATCTCTCCTGCGAAGGTAAGGTCGGGGCATGCCCGAGATGCGACCTTCCTCCGACACGTCCACCGACACGGAGGATCGGGCCGACCGTCACGTCGCGCGGTGGCGTGACCACTGGATCGACGTCGACTTCGACGACGAGATCGAGGCGATCACGGTACGGATCGGGTTCATCTCGAAGTTCTTCAACGATGCTCGCGCGGCGGCGGCCAGCGAGGTCGGGCTGGCCGACTTCGAATACAAGACGCTCCACATGCTGATGATCCGCGACACCCCCGGCCACGCCTCGCCCACGGCCCTCGCCAAGGACCTCGACATCAGTCCGGCCGGGATGACAGGAAGGCTCGACAGCATGGAGAAGGCTGGGTGGGTGCGGCGTACGACATCGGTGGAGGACCGTCGCAAGATCAGCGTCGAGGCGACCAAGGCCGGGATCGAGATCTGGCGCCGGGCGATGGACCTGCGCGGCGAGGCCGAGACCAAGCTGCTGGAGACGCTGAGCCCGGAGCGGCGTACGGAACTGGCGGCTCTGCTCAAGCAGGTGACCCTGCGAATCGAGGCCGAGTAGGTCCTGAGTCATCTCTTCGATACCGCATAGCCCCGTCTCAGCCCGTTCACAGGGACACTGGCCACACTCGAAGACATGACCGAACTCCCTCCTCAGCAGCCGAGTGGGACTCCGCCGCAGTGGACTCCCCCGGCCCCGGCCGGCCCCACTCAGCCTCCCGCCGGCCCGTTCGCGCCCCCGCCGGCGCAGACCTCCGTCATGCCCGCCGTGCCCGGAACCCCGGGTGCTCCCGGCGCTCCCATCAAGAAGCGCGCCGCGGGCCGCACCGGGCTCGTCGCCGCGGTCCTTGCCGGTGCCCTGGTGGCCGGTGGTGCCGCCGGCGTCGGTGGCGCGGCCGTCTACGGCGCCCTCAACGGTGACGGCAGCGGCGGCGGGGCGAACACCCCGGCCACCTCGCAGGTCGTCGACGCAAAGGCCCCCGAGGGCAGCATCGAGAAGGTCTCGGCCAAGGTGCTCCCCTCCGTCGTGAAGATCGAGGTCACCTCCCAGCAGGGCTCCGGCTCGGGCTCCGGGGTCGTCATCTCCTCCGACGGCACGATCCTGACCAACAACCACGTGGTCGAGCTGGCCGCCAACGGCGGCACGGTGACGGTCGACTTCAACGACGGTACGTCGGCCTCCGCCGAGGTCCTCGGGACCGACCCGCTCACAGACACCGCCGTGATCAAGGCGAGCGGCGTCTCCGGCCTGACGCCCATCACGATCGGCAAGTCCTCCAACCTCACCGTCGGCCAGAGCGTCGTGGCGATCGGCTCCCCGTTCGGGCTCGACTCCACGGTGACCACCGGCATCGTCAGCGCGCTCGGCCGCCCGGTCAACGTCGGCGTCGACCAGAGCGGCGCGGCCACCGTCTACCCGGCGGTGCAGACCGACGCGGCGATCAACCCGGGCAACTCGGGTGGCGCGCTCGTCGACCTCAACGGCAACCTCGTCGGCATCAATGCCTCGATCCGCTCCACCGCAGGTGGGGACGGCCAGGACGCGGGCTCGATCGGCATCGGGTTCGCCATCCCGATCGACGAGATCGGTCCGATCGTGGAACAGCTTGAGAAGGGCGAGGAGGCCACCCACGCGCAGTTCGGCATCTCGGTCTCCGACGCCCCCGAGGCCCAGAACGGCCAGACCTCGGTCACCGGGGCCCAGGTCCAGGAGGTCGGCGAGGGCAGCACCGCCAAGAAGGCGGGCCTCGAGAAGGGCGACATCATCACCAAGGTCGACGACCACATCATCACCGGATCGGACTCCCTGGTGGCGACCGTCCGCTCCTACCGCCCCGATGACGAGGTCGAGGTGAGCTGGTCGCGCAACGGCGAGGAGCAGACCGCGAAGGTCACCCTGGACTCCGACGCCTCCTGATCTCCCCGCGAGCGCCTCATCCCCGTCTCTGACCGGGATGAGGCGCTCTCGTGCTCAGGAGACCTGTTTCTGGATGCTGCACAGCCACTCGACCGGCTCGAAGCCCATGGCCTCGTTGACCTGGATCATGTGGGCGTTGACCTCGGCGTTGTACGTCGCCAGGGTCGGCACCTCCGGCCGCTCGGACTGGAGCAGTCGGAGATTGGCGACCTTGACCGCCAGCCCGAGCCGATGGCCCCGGTGAGCCCCTTCGACCAGGGTGCCCCACTGATAGCTGTTGCCGTCCAGGCTCGAGTAGCCGATCACCGTGTAGGCCACCACCCGGCCGTCGGTGTCCAGCGCCACAGAGTGGTAGAGGGTCCGCTTCTGGGCCGCGACCAGCTCCTCGGTCTCGCGCACCTTCGCCACGTCGGGCTCGAGCGCCTCGATGTCCAGGTCTCCGGTCGGCGCCTCGGTCTCCAGGCTGGCGTCGAGCACCGCCCAGCTCGCCACGATGTCGTCGGGCACCCGGCCGACCCAGGAGCGCAGCGTGTAGTCGCCGTGCTTCTCGGCAGCCTCCGCCGCCAGCCGGTCGAGAACGCTGTCCGCCACCGGGAGCCGCAGCAGGCGGCGTACCTCCACCAGGGCGGGCGCATAGCCTCGCGCGATCCCGAAGTCCCGTCCCGGGGATCCCTCGCCGCCGGACCCGAGCGACCAGGGCCACCAGATCTCACCCGTCAACGACGTACGCCCCTGGGCGCGGGCCTCCGCCTCGACATGGTCGAGCAGACCGGTGCCATGACCCCGCCTGCGGTGGTCCGGCAGCACCGCCACCACCAGGGTCGCGCGGTGAAGGTTGTCGAGCAGCGGCATGGCCATCCAGGCGGCGGCGACCGCCTCCCCGCCGACACGGCCGACGTACGCCCTCCGGTCGGTCTTCTCGGTGTGCTGCTGCAGCTCGACGCGCTGCTCCTCACGCGCCCACAGATCCGCGTCGGGGCCGCGTACGTCGAGCCACGACGCGGTCATCACGTCGAACCATGCGTCGAAGGCGTCGTCGTCGAACGGGTCGACGCGCTCGATCACCAGCTCACTCATCGGGGCCTCTCCACTCTCGTCTCGTCCCAGACCGGCTCCGGGGACTCATAGACATCACCGTTGGCGCCGTAGACCAGGAAGCGGTCGAAGCCACGGGCGAACCAGCGGTCGTGGGTGACCGCGACGACGGTGCCCTCGAACGACTCCAGCCCGGCTTCGAGGGCCTCGGCGGACTGGACGTCGAGGTTGTCGGTCGGCTCGTCGAGCAGCAGCAGGGTGGCGCCGCTCAGCTCGAGCAGAAGGATCTGGAAGCGCGCCTGCTGTCCGCCCGAGAGCGAGTCGAAGGCCTGCTCCGCCGCGTGCGCGAGCTCGTAGCGGTCGAGCACGCGGGAGGCGGCCTCGCGGCCCATACCCACGCGCCCACGCCCGTCAGGCGTCGCCTCACCGCGGTGCAGGATGTCGAGCAGCGTACGCCCCACCAGCTCCGGATGGGCATGGGTCTGCACGAACCAGCCCGGCCGCACGCGGGCGCCGAGCTTGGCCTTCCCACGGTGGCGGACCGGCTCGATCGGGGTGTCCTCGACCGGGCGGTGCTCCACGTCAGGATCGGTGCCGCCGCGGGCGAGCAGCCGCAGAAAGTGGGACTTGCCCGAGCCGTTGGAGCCGAGCACGGCAACCCGCTCGCCGTACCAGACCTCCAGGTCGAACGGTCTCATCAGTCCGGTGAGCTCGAGCGCCTCGCACACCACCGCCCGTTTGCCGGTGCGCCCGCCGCGCAGCCGCATCTGCACCGCCTGCTCTCGTGGCTGCTCGACGGGCGGCCCGGCCTCCTCGAACTTCCGGAGCCGGGTCTGGGCCGCCCTGTACTGGCTGGACATCCCGTCGTTGTACTCCGACTTGACCTTCAGCCGCAGGACCAGCGCCTTGATCTTGGCGTGCTCCTCGTCCCAGCGACGGCGCAGCTCCTCGAACCGCAGGAACCGGTCTTTGCGGGCCTCGTGGTAGGAGGCGAACCCACCAGGATGCGTCCACGCGCTGTTGCCGGCGCCGGACGCGCCGAGCTCGACCGTGACCACCCTGGTCGCGGTGTTGTCCAGCAACTCACGGTCGTGACTGACGTAGAGGATCGTCTTCGGAGACTCCCGGATGCGCTGCTCCAGCCAGATCTTGCCGGGCACGTCGAGGAAGTTGTCCGGCTCGTCGAGCAACAGCACCTCGTCGGGGCCGCGCAGCAGGAATTCGAGCACCAGCCGCTTCTGCTCGCCGCCGGACAGGGTGTCCAGGGAGCGGTAGCGGGCGCGGTCGTAGGGCACCCCGAGTCCGGCCATGGTGCACACGTCCCAGACGACCTCGATGTCGTAGCCGCCGGCGTCGGCGTACTCGGCCAGCGCGGTCGCGTAGCGCATCTGCAGCCGCTCGTCCTCCGACGACATCAGCTCCAGCTCGCACGCCTCCACGGCGGCCGTCGCCTCGCGCACCCGCGCGGGCGCCACCGAGAGCAGCAGCTCGCCGACGGTCGAGGAGCCCTTGCCGACCATCTGCCGCATCACCCCGAGGCCGCCCGAGCGCACGACGGATCCCGTCGTCGGGGTCAGCTCGCCGGTGACGATCCTCAGCAGCGTCGTCTTCCCGGCGCCGTTGGCGCCGACCAGCGCGACCTTGGCGCCCTCGCCCACCCGGAAGGAGACGTCATCGAGCAGCACTCGTCCGTCAGGCAGCTGGAAACTCACTCCAGCAACGTCCACATGTCCCACAACCGTCCAGTCTGGCACCCGTGTCGAATGGTTATTCGCATCGGCCTGGCAGACGTTTCTGGGTCGAACGGTCCCATCAGTAGAACGTGACGCTCGACACATTTTGGCGAATAGCGATATGACTGTCGCCATGCCTCCGCTCGACAGCCAGATCGCTGACCTGCTCACCCTCTTCGCGAAGGGCCAGCCCCTGGAGTCTTTCGACCCGCCGACTGCACGAGCGCTCTACCGTGCGTTGGGCGAGGGCATCCCACTTCCACCAGTCGGATCGGTGGAGAGCGCGGTGATCCCAGGGCCGGCCGGCGACCTGGACGTACGCATCTACCGGCCCACCACGCAGGGCCCGCTGCCCACGATCGTGATGTTCCACGGCGGCGGCTGGGTGGTCGGCGACCTCGACACCCACGAGGACCAGGCCCGCAATCTCGCCACCATCTGCGACGCCGTGGTCGTTGCGGTCGACTACCGGCTCGCCCCCGAGAACCCGTTCCCCGCTGCCTGCGACGACGCGCTGGCCGCCGCTCGCTGGGTCAGCGACAACGCGGCGACGCTCGGCGGTGACGGCCGGGTCGCGGTCGCCGGAGACAGTGCTGGCGGCAACCTGTCGGCGGCGGTCGCCCAGGTCTTCCGCGACGAGGGGCGCGAGCTCGCCGGACAGCTGCTGATCTATCCGGCGACCGACATGACCAGCGGCTACCCGTCCTATGCGGAGAACGGCCACGGTTACTTCCTCGAGCTGCCGACGATGAAGTGGTTCTCCGACCACTACGTGGGCGACGCCGATCGCGCCGACCCGCGGCTGAGCCCGATCAAGGGCAACCTGGAGGGCCTGGCACCGGCTGTCGTCGTGACCGCGGAGTTCGACCCGCTGCGCGACGAGGGCATCGCGTACGCCAAGGCGCTGGAGAGCTTCGGGGTCCCGACGACCTACCACCACTGCGACGGTCTCATCCACGGCTTCTTCGCCATGGGCCATCACTCGCAGGCCGCACAGCTCGCGATCGAGGAGACGTGTGCGCTGTTCCGGACCGTGCTCCACGGTGATCCCGAGCTGATTCCGGGCCGACCCTGAGGGGTGATCCAAGACACACGGTCAAACCAGGGGTATTCCTGATGACCCTGGTTTGACGATGAGACAGACTGGCCGCATGCCGATTGCTGCCCAGGTGGGTTCCTTTCGACGGGCGATGACGCGCCCGCTGACCGAGCGTGTCCGCAAGCTTGCCCTGCAGTTCGCGATGCGGGGCAAGGAGTCGCCGATTCCCGACATCACCACGCTGCGCAAGATCCCCGAGCACCTGACCTTCCCGCTGCGCCGTGACGGCGTCGACCCGGTGCCGCTGCTCGCCGAGAGCCGCGAGCAGGCGCCGGTCACCAAGCTCGGCTCGGTGCTCGGCCTCGACATCGTGCTGGTCACCGGGCACGCCGAGTCCAAGCACGTCCTGGCCGACAAGAACGCCTACTCCAACGACATGCGTCACCTGCTCGGCACCCGCAAGCGCACCGACGCCGAGGGCATCGGTGGCCTCGGCATGACCGACCCGCCCGACCACACCAAGCTCCGCGGGCTGCTGACCCCGGAGTTCACCATGCGCCGCCTCGGCCGCCTCAACGAGATGATCGACCGGATCGTCACCGACGCCCTCGACGGCATGGAGGCCCACGGCCCCGAGGTCGACCTGGTCCACCACTTCGGCTTCGAGATCCCGTTCCGGGTGATCTGTGAGCTGCTGGGCATGCCCGAGGACGTACGCGACGAGTTCCACAAGCTCGGCATGGCCCGTTTCGACCTGTCCGAGGGCGGTGCGGGCGCTTTCGGTGCCGCCACCGAGACCAGGACGTTCCTCATCGAGCAGGTCCGCCAGCAGCGCGCCAACCCCGGCGACGGCATGATCGGCGAGATCATCCGCAACAAGGGCTCGGAGTACGACGACGTCGAGCTCGGCGGTCTCGCCGACGGCGTCTTCCTCGGCGGCTACGAGACCTCCGCCTCGATGCTCTCCATGGGCGCCTACGTCCTGATGCAGAACCCGGAGGCGTACGAGATCCTGCGCTCCGGCGAGAAGGCCGAGGTCGACAAGGTCGTCGACGAGCTGCTCCGCTACCTGTGCCCGGTGCAGCTCGCGTTCCCGCGGTTCGCCCGCGAGGACCACGACCTCTTCGGCCTGCCCATCAAGAAGGGCGCCGTCGTCCTGGTCAGCCTCACCGGCGCCAACCGCGACCCCGCGGTGGTGCCCAACCCGGAGCAGTTCGACCTCCGCAACGCCGACACCATGCACTTCGCCTTCGGCCACGGCATGCACCGCTGCGTCGGCGCCGAACTGGCCCGCATGGAGCTCCGCGCCGCCCTCACCGGCCTGGCCCGCCGCTTCCCCGACCTGGCCATGGCCACCGACGACCCCGGCGACCTCGGCTGGCGCGACCTCTCCGTCGTCTACAGCCTCGACCGCCTCCCCGTCCGCCTGGCCAAGGACCCCGTCCCCGCCTGACCCGCCAACCCGCCGAGTCGGCGCATCCTGACGAAGAATCTCGCCGAGTCGGCTCGTCATGACGCGCCGACTAGGACATCCGAGCTGCCGCTACCGACCCAGCGCGTAGGTGAGCACCACCGCACCGTTCCCGAGGTCGGTGACGTTCTGCAGATTCATGTCGGTGGTGGCGATGCCCGCCAGCAGCGACTCACCGGAGCCCGCAACGAACGGCGAGAGGCTAACGTGAAGCTCGTCCAGCAGACCGGCCTCGATGAGTGCCCGGCTCAGGGGACCGTTGCCGTACTTCACCAGCGAGCCCTCCCCCGACTCCTTGAGGGCGGTGACGGCCTCGATGGCGTCACCGGGAAGCACCTCGGCGTTCCAGGTGGTCTCGGTGAGCGTCCTGGACGCGACGTACTTCGGCAGCGAGTTGAACCTGTCGGCCAGCTCGCCGCTCCTGGAGGGCCACGATGCGGCGAACCCTTCGTAGGTCACGCGGCCGAGCACCATGCCGGCCGCGCCGTCCAGCAACCGGACCGCGTAGTCGATCTGGCCGTCGCTCGGCACGATCTTCATCTGCCCTGCCCAGAAGTCGTCACCGTCGAACCTGCCGTCGAGGGAGACATGGGTGTACTCGATCAGTTTTCGCATGAGCAGACCCAAACACTCCGGTGACCTGCCGGTCTTGTATCGAACCGAACCGGGCCCACGGCTCAGAACGCGAGGAACCTGGGATCGGATCTCAGCTGGCTCGGAGTGTGGCCGGTTGCCCACCGCATCGCCCGCGTGAGCTGCGGCTGGTCGTAGTAGCCGCCGACCGAGATCGCCTCAGCGGTCGATCCACCTGTCATGAGGAACTGCGCGGTGGACCGCGCACGCTCGATGCTGGCGACCTTGCGTCGCGATATGCCTACGGCGCGTCGGAACCGGACCTGGGCGGTCCGCTCCGAGACACCGCGCGGCCGTCGGTCCTGGTGGATCTCCTCGACCAGCGGGTCGGTGACCAGCAGGCCGGCGCGCACCAGCCGCGCGACGAACACGTCGACGTTGTCCGCGGTCGGCATCTCCCAGTCCCGGTTGTCCAGAAGGATCCGGCCCCCTGCCACGGTCGGCAGCTGGGCGTCACGCAGATCGGCGACAGCGGCCGACGGGAACAGCGGAAGATGGGCACCGACCTTGAGCTCGACGCCGAAGAACTCCCAGCCCTTCGGACAGGTCAGGTTCGAGGCCTTGGTCTCCGGACCGTGCACATACATCGACCAGCCTGCATCGTTGCCCGCGAACGAGAGCATCGTGGACGCCTTCGCCACCGACGCAAAGCTGACCTCGGCGTCGAATCGTGCCGCCCACACGCGCTCCACCAGAGGTAGTTCCCCCGCGACCTCGTCGAAGATCAGCCCCATGGACGAGAGTCTCCAGGACCCGCGAACGTTTGACACTCCAATTCTGGAGGTCGTCAGTCGCGGCGGGTCTCGAGGACGCGGAACCCCTTGGCGCCGCCGACCCGGTCCAGCTGGCTGAGGATCCGGTCCCGCCTGATCTCTCAGCCGTTCCAGCGCTGAGGGGCCGGCTCCTCACTGATCGCAACGGCGATCCAGGGCGCCAGGACGTACGCCGGGATCGCCAGCAGCGGCAGGCTCGTCATCGGGGTCGCGATGATCACGAACGCGGCCCCGGTGCAGAACCGACCGAGCCCGGAGCGCATGCTCAGGTACGCCCCGACCACCGGCCCGATCAGCCCAACGCCGACCATCACCGGCACGCTCATCAGCCGCGACAGCTCGATCCCGGAGCTCGTGACGAAAAGGTAGACAGGCAGCACCGTCACCAGGCTCAACAGCGCGGCGACGCCCCAGGCCTTGTAGGAGCGGGCCAGGCGCTGGCGGTTCGTCAGCGCGGGGGTCGTCATCGCGGGACTGGTCATGGACGGAGTCTGGCAGCGCACCCCGCGCGCCCGGCCGCGAGACGCGCGAGACGGCGGAAACCGGCATCTGGACCGTTCAGGAGCGGCGGGTCTCCAGGACGCGGAAGCCCTTGGCACTGCCGATGCGGGTGGTGGGATAGCCCTGGTCGGTGATCCAGCGCTGCAGCGAGTCCCCGCCGAGGTTCTTGCCGACGACCATGACCGCTCGGCCGTCGGGGGCGAGACGCGGGAGCCAGGTGAGCAGGAGTTCGTGGAGGGCCGGCTTGCCGATCCGGATCGGCGGGTTGCTCCAGATCTCGTCGTACGTCGTCTCCGGATCGATCTCGGCGGGCGCCGCGGCGCGATACCGGTCACCCAGACCCAGCTTCGCCGCGTTCTCGTTGGCCAGCAGGACCGCACGCTCGTTGACGTCGACCCCGGTGACGTACGCCTCCGGCACCGCGAGACCCAGCGCGAGCCCGATCATGCCGTAGCCGCAGCCGAGGTCGAGGACCCGCGCGCCAGGCTTCAGCGAGGGCGGCTCGGTCTCCTTGAACAGCACCGAGGTGCCGATGTCGAGGCGTCCCTTGGCGAAGACGCCCGACCCGGAGACCAACGACAGGTCCATGTCCCACACGGTCGTCGAGACGGGGATCCGCTCGAAGGGCACCGACGGGTCGGCGGAGAAGTAGTGCTCGTCATCGGTCCCGGTCAAGCTCGCTCGCCTCTCTGCGATTCATGGTGCGTTCGTGCTGGGCCGCCAGCATCTCGTTGGGCGGGTAGGCGACCTCTTCGAGGGTCAGACCGTTGGCCGGCGCGATCGGGATCGACGAGGACCGCGAGCGCGAGGCCAGCGCCTCCTTGGCCCAGCTGACGTCCTTGCGTCCCTCCCCGATCACCATCAGGCACCCGACCAGCGAGCGCACCATGGAGTGGCAGAAGGCGTCGGCGAGCACGGTCGCCTCGATGATCCCGTCGGGGCGCCGGTCCCAGGTGAGCTGGCGCAGATCGCGGATCGTGGTCGCGCCCTCCCGCGGCTTGCAGAAGGAGGCGAAGTCGTTGAGCCCGACGAGGTCGGCGGAGGCGACGTTCATCAGCGACAGGTCGAGCGGCCGCGTCCGGTAGAGCACGTGCCCGCGCTGCAGCGGGTCGACGTACGCCGGGTCGTCCACGATCCGGTAGACGTAGCGTCGCCACAACGCCGAGAACCGGGCGTTGAAGCCCACCGGTGCCTCGACCGCGGCACGAACGCGCAGGTCGGCGGGGAGGATCCCGTTCAAGCGCCGCACCAGCGAGTCGAGCGGCGACTGCTCCGACCGTCCCCGCGAGGACTCGAGCACCTCGGCGTCGATGTCGAAGTGGGCGACCTGTCCGCGGGCGTGCACACCCGAGTCCGTACGCCCGGCGACCGTCACCCACACCTGGGACCGCTCCCCCGTCGCCGGCACCCGCAACGCGGTCGCCAGCGCGGCTTGGAGCTCTCCCTGGACCGTACGCAGCCCCGGCTGGGTCGCCCAGCCGTGGAACATGGTGCCGTCGTAGGCGAGGTCGATCCTGATGCGCACGGGCCCATTCTCGCAGCGACCACGTCGTTTGCCAGACTCGACGCATGCGCTACGTGATCTTCGGAGCAGGAGCGGTCGGCGGCGTCGTGGGCGGCCTGCTGCACAGGGCAGGGCTCGAGGTCACCCTGGTGGCCCGCGGCGAGCACCTCCGCGCGATCCAGGACGCAGGCCTCAGCCTCGACACCCCTGACGGCGTGCTGCTGCTCGACGTCCCCGCCGTCGAGGACGCGAGCCAGCTGGCCTGGACCGAGGACACCGTCGTGCTCCTCGGCGTCAAGGGGCAGCAGACAGAGGCCGCACTCGAGGACCTTGCGGCGTACGCCCCGCCGGGCACCCCGGTCGTCTCCCTGCAGAACGGCGTCGCGAACGAGCCGCGGATCCTGCGGCACTTCGCCCGGACGTACGCCATCCATGTCATCCTCCCCGCCACCTTCCTGACCCCGGGGGCGGTCGTCCAAGACTCCGGCAACAAGCCCGGCATCCTCGACATCGGCCGCTACCCCACCGGCGTCGACGAGACCGCCACCGCGATCGCGAACGACCTGGTCAAGGCGGGGTTCCTGAGCGAGCCGCGCGCCGACATCATGGCCTGGAAGCACCGCAAGCTCCTCAACAACCTCGGCAACGGCATCAACGCCGCGATCGCACCCGGCCCCAGTGACGAGGAGATCTACGCCCGCTGCCTGGCCGAGGCGGAGGCCGCCCTCGCTGCCGCCGGCATCAGCGTCGTGACCGCCGACCAGGACCGTACGCGGCGAGCCGGCCACATCACCGGACGCGGCGGCGCCAACAACAGCTCGACCTGGCAGAGCCTCACCCGCGGCACCGGCGTCGAGATCGACTACCTCTCCGGCGAGATCGTGCTGCTCGGTCGCCTCCACGGCATCCCGACGCCCGCCAACGAGGCCATCCAGCACGCTGTCCACGACATCGCCCGCACGGGCGCCGAGCCCGGCAGCATCGACGGCATCACCTTCCTCGCCAGCCTCTGACAGCCGGTCTCTGACAACTCCGGTCCGAAAGGGGTGGTCAGGTACACAGCGAGTCCGGCAGGCTGCCTGCCATGAGCCACGCCGCGCCGCCTCCTCCCCCGCCTCCCCCGACGCCGCTGCCACCGACCCACACCACCGGGCCCGCCCCTCGATCGACCATGGGCGCCACCATCGCCGTGATCGTCGCCGTGCTGATCCTGCAGATCGCGATCGCCCTGATCGGCTTCGCCCTGACGTACCTCCTCGGCGGCACGATCGCCAGCATGTCCATCTCCAACATCGTGACCATCGTGCTCAACGCGCTGCTGTACGCAGTGGTGGCGGGCGGCGCGGCGTACATCGCCCGCACCCCGACGGGCCGGCTCCTCGGCATCGTGCTGCCGATGCTCTCCTGGCTGTTGAGCACGGTGTTCTGGTACGGCCTCATCCGACTGCTGGACTTCTACAACCCAGCCGTCATCGGCTTTCTCGCACCACTGTTCCTCATGCTGGTGCTGGCCGGCTGGGGGTGTGCTGCCTGGGCCGGTCACCGTTGGCTGTTCGGACTGCCCATCACCTACGTGCTGCTCATCGTGGTGCAGGTGCCGCTGTCGCTCGCGCTGGCGCCGGCCATGTCGCTCGACAACATCGCCGCCGCGCAGCTGCTCTCGACCCTCTCGACCGTCGCGACGACCGTGGTCATGGTGGTCGGCGGAGTCATCTGCTGGCTGCTGGCCCGATCCGAGCAGGTTGCCGGGAAATGACAGTGGCCCGTCACCCTCGCGGGTGACGGGCCACAGTTCAGAACCAGATCAGGCCTTGGCCTCGTCCGTGGTGGTCTCCTCAGCGGGAGCCTCCTCGGCAGCAGCCTCGGTCGCGACGACCTCGGTCTCGTCGGCGGCGGTCTCCTCAACCGGAGCCGCGGCAGCCGGAGCAGCCTTGGTCTTCGGCTCGTAGGCCTCGTTGACGAGCTCGATCACAGCCATCGGAGCGTTGTCGCCCTTGCGGGGACCGATCTTGGTGATCCGGGTGTAGCCACCCGGACGCTCCGCGAACTGCTCGGCGATCTCGGTGAAGAGGGTGTGCACGACGGACTTGTCGCGGATGGTCTTGAGGACCTCGCGACGGTTGTGCAGGTCACCCTTCTTGGCCTTGGTGATCAGCTTCTCCGCGACGGGGCGGAGGTGCCGAGCCTTGGCCTCGGTGGTGGTGATGCGGCCGTTCTCGAACAGCGCGGTGGCGAGGTTCGAGAGGATCAGCTTCTGGTGCGCGGGCGAACCGCCGAAACGGGCACCCTTCTTCGGGGTAGGCATCGTGCCTGCTCCTTCTCTCCGGCCGTATCAGGTACCGGGGTAGACGCCCCTCACGGGGCGGTTTGGTGGAAACTCAGTACTGCTCGTCCTCGACGAACGCGTCGTCGTCATCGTCGCCGTAGGCGGCGAGGGCGGCGGACGGGTCGAAGCCCGGAGCGCTGTCCTTGAGGGACAGGCCCATCTCGTGCAGCTTCAGCTTGACCTCGTCGATCGACTTGGCGCCGAAGTTGCGGATGTCGAGCAGGTCCTGCTCCGAGCGCGAGATGAGCTCACCCACGGTGTGGATGCCCTCACGCTTGAGGCAGTTGTAGGAACGAACGGTCAGCTGCAGGTCCTCGACCGGGAGGGCGAGGTCGGCGGCGAGCTGCTCGTCGACCGGCGACGGGCCGATGTCGATGCCCTCGGCGTCGACGTTCAGCTCGCGGGCCAGACCGAAGAGCTCGACCAGGGTCTTACCGGCCGAGGCGATCGCGTCGCGGGGAGCGATCGACGGCTTGGTCTCGACGTCGATGACGAGCTTGTCGAAGTCCGTGCGCTGCTCGACACGGGTGGCCTCGACCTTGTAGCTGACCTTGAGGACCGGCGAGTAGATCGAGTCGACCGGGATGCGGCCGATCTCGTTCTCGGCGCCCTTGTTCTGGACGGCGGAGACGTAGCCACGGCCACGCTCGACGACGAGCTCGAGCTCGATCTTGCCCTTGTCGGACAGCGTCGCGATCTTCAGGTCGGGGTTGTGCACCTCGACACCGGCCGGCGGCGCGATGTCGGCGGCGGTGACGTCACCGGCACCGGACTTGCGCAGGTACATGGTGACGGGCTCGTCGTGCTCCGAGGAGACGACCAGACCCTTGAGGTTGAGGATGATCTCGGTGACATCTTCCTTGACGCCCTCGATGGTCGAGAACTCGTGGAGGACGCCGTCGATCTTGATCGAGGTGACCGAAGCACCGGGGATCGAGGAGAGCAGGGTGCGGCGAAGAGAGTTGCCCAGCGTGTAACCGAAGCCCGGCTCGAGGGGCTCGATCACGAAGCGGGAGCGGAACTCCTCGACGGACTCTTCCGACAGGGTGGGGCGCTGTGCGATAAGCACTGATTTGTCCTTTCCGGGCCGACCGCTATTTGACGGACCCGAACTTCAAGGGGTGATGACGGAAGGCTGTGGGGGCGGCAAGGCCCCGGCGTACGTCTTCTATGAAGTTTGAACGCCGGGGACTCACCGTGGTTACTGCGTGGGTCTGATCAGAGCTTCGAGTAGTACTCGACGATCAGCTGCTCCTGGACCGGGACGTCGATCTGAGCCCGGACGGGGAGCTGGTGAACCAGGATGCGCATCCGGTTCGGGACAGCCTCGAGCCAGGCCGGGACGACGCGCTCGCCGTGGGTCTCGCGAGCCACGATGAACGGGGTCATCTCCAGCGACTTCTCGCGAACGTCGATGACGTCGTGAGCCGAGACCTGGAACGAAGGCACGTTGACCTTCTTGCCGTTGACCAGGAAGTGGCCGTGAACGACCAGCTGGCGGGCCTGGCGGCGGGTGCGGGCGAAGCCGGCACGGTAGACGACGTTGTCCAGGCGGCCCTCGAGGAGCACCAGGAGGTTGTCGCCGGTCTTGCCACCGCGACGGTGGGCCTCGGCGTAGTAGGAAGCGAACTGCTTCTCCATCACGCCGTAGGTGAAGCGAGCCTTCTGCTTCTCACGAAGCTGGAGGAGGTACTCGCTCTCCTTGATGCGGCCGCGGCCGTGCTGGCCGGGAGGGTAGGGGCGCTTCTCGAACGCCGCGTCGTTGCCGACAAGGTCGACACCGAGACGGCGCGACTTGCGGGTCATGGGTCCGGTGTAACGGGCCATTACTCTTCAGTCTCCTTCTATGTCTCGGTGGGGATCAAACGCGGCGGCGCTTGGGCGGACGGCAACCGTTGTGCGGAGCCGGCGTGACGTCCTGGATGGTGCCGACCTCGAGGCCGATCGCACCCAGGGAGCGGATCGCGGTCTCGCGGCCCGAGCCCGGGCCCTTCACGAAGACGTCGATCTTCTTCATGCCGTGGTCCATCGCGCGACGGCCAGCGGCCTCGGCGGCCATCTGAGCGGCGAACGGGGTGGACTTACGCGAGCCCTTGAAACCGACGGTGCCGGCCGAGGCCCACGAGATCACCGCACCGGTCGGGTCGGTGATCGTGACGATCGTGTTGTTGAACGTGCTCTTGATGTGGGCCTCGCCCTGAGCGACGTTCTTCTTCTCCTTGCGACGAACCTTCGTCGCACCCTGTCGGGTCTTCGGAGGCATGCATTAACTCCTGTGTTGGCTGGTCTGTGAGATCGAGGCGAAAGCCGGATCAACGCTGCCCGGAAAAATCCGGTACAGGCGTCGGATCACTTGGCCTTCTTCTTGCCGGCGACGGTGCGCTTCGGGCCCTTGCGGGTGCGCGCGTTGGTCTTGGTGCGCTGACCGCGGACCGGAAGGCCCTGACGGTGGCGGCGACCCTGGTAGCTGCCGATCTCGATCTTGCGACGGATGTCAGCCTGGACCTCACGACGGAGGTCACCCTCGGTCTGGATGCCCTGGGCTTCGATCTCGTCACGGAGCTTGACCAGCTCGTCCTCAGCCAGAGCGTGCACCCGGGTGTTCGGGTTGACGCCGGTGGCCTCGAGGAGCTTCTGCGAGGTGGTACGGCCGATGCCGTAGATGTAGGTGAGAGCGATCTCCACGCGCTTGTCGCGCGGAAGGTCAACACCTTGGAGGCGTGCCATTGTGTTCCTTACGTTTCGACAGAGGTGTCGGTCGGGTCGCGCCCCGGGGTGGCACCCTCGGGCTCCGGCCTCTGCTCCGGAGGTGACTTCGGACTCCAGAAATCTGGTTCAGCGTCCTAGCGACTCGATGCGAATATTCAGTTGTTGCTGCGAACTGGGCTCAGCCCTGGCGCTGCTTGTGGCGCGGGTTCTCGCAGATAACCATGACGCGGCCGTGGCGACGGATCACCTTGCACTTGTCACAGATCTTCTTCACGCTCGGGTTGACCTTCATGTCAGCCCTTTCTTGATCGTCGGCTGGTTACTTGTACCGGTAGACGATCCGACCGCGCGTCAGGTCGTAGGGAGACAGCTCCACCACCACGCGGTCCTCAGGAAGGATCCGGATGTAGTGCTGTCGCATCTTGCCGCTGATGTGGGCGAGAACCTTGTGTCCGTTGCTCAGCTCCACACGGAACATGGCGTTGGGGAGGGCCTCCACTACGGTGCCCTCGATCTCGATCACGCCTTCTTTCTTCGGCATGCCCTCTGCAATCTGTTGGTCGGTCATCTACCGTTCAAACCACGGATCGGATGACCCGCGGGCGGTCCGGGAACCTCTCCGAGAACTCGGAGTGGACCTCGTGAAGCCATCTGCATGTCTCACCCGCGAGCGCACAGAAGCGCGCTGACCGGGCAGCCGCGAGGCACGACGAGACAGACCCACGTTGGACCGACTACCAAGCCTAGACCCCTAGAACAGCAATGCCCTAATCGTCAAGCCCGGGTGGCCGCGTCCGCCTGAGCGACCTCTGCTACGTACGCGAGCGCCGCCTCCGGGTCGCCGAGGAACGGTCCGAGATCCTCGGGGTGCGGGAAGAGCCGGGTGAACCGGTCCGCCACCGCCTGGTGCTGCGTGGCCGCGCCGAGCACCTGCTGCACGTGGTCGGGAAGCGGGTTGAGCAGCGCGTCGGTCAGGCCGGTCGAGTGCTGGGCACGGGTCTCCCAGAAGGTCTCGAAGGTCGCCTGCATCCATTCGGGGTCGAACGGCCGGTCACCGCGCTCCAGGATCGCCTGGGTGTAGATCCCGGCACAGTGGGCGGCGTTGTTGGAGCCCTGCCCCGCGATCGGGTCGTTGACCACGACGACGTCGCCCATGCCGAAGACGAACGTGCCGTCCGCGACCTCGGCGTACGGCTTGCGGATCGTGCCGGTGAAGGCGCCCGAGAGCGAGGCGCGGGCGTCGGTGGGCTCGCAGTCCAGCATCAGCTCGCCCTCCCACGGCATGTGCTCCAGCATCACGTGCTGCAGCCGGCGCAGGTGCTCGTCGGGGCGGGGGCGGTCCCAGAAGCAGTCGAAGGGACCGTCGGGGATCGCCTCGACGAACGCGACCCGGCTCGGCCCGAACTGGGTCAGGGCGCTGATCACGAACAGCTCCCCCACCCCGGGCGCGACGTTGATCCGCATGCTCCCGGCCGGGAAGTCGTCGGGCTCGACCATGCCGTGGAGGTAGATCGCCGAGAGCGCACGGCCGGGGGTGTCGTACTTGGAGCGGACCGGGTCGCGGTCGAACAGATCGACGATCTCGCCCTTGCCGGCCGCGATCAGGGTCAGCTCGTACATCGAGGCCAGGCCGGCGAGGTCGGAGGTCATCACCGGGTGGTAGATGATCCGGCCACCCCGGTCCTCGAACAGCTCCAGCCAGGAGGACATCTTCAGGCGCTGGTCGACGGACATGGCGTACGGCTCCCAGGGCCCGTCGAACTTGAGCGCGCGGACCCCTGGCTCCGGGCTGACCGAGATGCCGACCGCGGGGATATGGGGCGCCTCGTCCTCCCACAGGTTGAGGTCGTAGACGCGCTCGTACTGCAGCGCAGGGTCGAACATGACCTGCGTCGACGTCGGCCAGCCGTCGCGCAGCTCATCGGGCGTGCGCGCGGACATGACCGTCACCTCGTAGCCCTCGGCCTGGAGGCTGAGAGCGAGCTGCATGCCCGCCTGTCCGGCGCCGACGATCAGGATCTTGCGCAATGAAACTCCTTCGGAGTTGGGACGCCTCCGGGCTCAGGCGCGTGTGGGGGTGGTTTTCATCGTGTGCGACAGGCAGGCGACCAACGTCTTGGCCGTCGACCTGCGGTCGCGGGCGTCCACGGTCACCAGTGGCGTCCGCTCGTCGAGGCAGAGCGCGTCGCGCACCTTCTCCAGAGAGTGGGTCAGCTTCCCGTCGAACAGGTTGACCGCCACGATGAACGGGACGTCGGTGTCGTTCTCGAAGTAGTTGACCGCGGGGAAGGAAGCGTCGAGCTGGCGGGTGTCGACGAGTACGACGGCACCGCTGGCACCGCGGCACAGGTCGTCCCACATCGGCCAGAACCGGGGCTGGCCAGGGGTGCCGAACAGGTAGAGCAGCAGGTCGGGGGCGAGGGTGACCCGGCCGAAGTCCATCGCGACCGTGGTGGTCGTCTTGGCGCTCGCGTCCGAGAGCGGGTCCACCGACTCACCGGCCTGCGTCATCCACGCCTCGGTGTTGACCGGCGGGATCTCTGAGACCGAGGCGACCAGGGTCGACTTCCCGACGCCGAACCCTCCCGCGATCACGAGCTTTGCAGAGGTGACGGTCAGTGCCGGGCGGTCAGCCGAGCTCGGAAAGGCCATCGATAACTCTCTTCAACAGACGGTGGTCGAACGGGGAGTCGTAAGCCCCCTCATTGATCTGCAGGTGCTCGGTCGAGGCAAGATCCTCGAGCAGCACGCGCGTCACCCCGAGCGAGATCCCGCAATGTGCGGACAGCTCCGCGACCGACTGTGGCCCGAGGCGTACGCGGTCGTAGAGCCTCCGCGACTCGGGCGTCAGCTTCGCCGCCGCGCGCGCGTCGAAGTGCGCCGAGGAGACCAGCGTGTGCACATACAGCTGGTGGTTGGTCTTGGTGCGGCCGCCGGTGAGCACGTAGGGACGTACCCAAGGGTTCTGCTGGCTCACGCCCGCTCCCCCGCCATCGAGCTGACCGTCATCTGGCGCAGCTCGTCGCGCATCTGGGGAGTGAGTACGTGGCCGACGGCGTCGACCATCTGGGCCATCTTGTGGGCGACGACGCCCAGGTTGGCACCGGCGCCGACAAGGACGGCGAAGCCCGCGAGGTCTCCGATGCCCATGAAGAGGAAGTGTCCGGTGTGGAACTTCAGCATCACCTGGTCACAGCCGGGCTCTCCCACCTCGCGCGCGATGTTGTTGCCGAGACTGATCACTCCCGCCGTCATCGCGGCGAGCGGGTCGGCGACGTTGGCGGACATGCCGCCGGCACCGATCAGCGGGAGTCCGTCGGAGGAGACGATGAGCGCATGGGTCACACCGGGGGTGGAGCTGGCAAAGTTGTCGATCAGCCAGCTGAATTCCTTGGGGTCGCGGGGGACGACCGGGCTTTCCATTACGAAAGGGTTCCTTTCACTGCTGGGTCTTAGCTACCAAGGGAGAACGCGTCGAGATCGTCGGCGAAGGAGTACCGGGCCGCCGACTGGTCCTCGGGCGAGGACTCTTCCATCTGCGGTCCAGCGGCTGCTTCGGGCACGGTCGGCGTGCTGCGCAGGCTGACCGGCTCCCGGCGCGGGAGCGCGCCTGACTCTACTGGGCTGCTCTGCTCAGCGGACACGGAGGCCTCATTCGTCTCATCCGTCCCTTCCGTCTCGCCGGGAAGCGGGATCGACGTCTTCATGGTGTCGGTGGCGAGATCCGGCGACGGCTGCTCGCTGGGCGCCGGCGCGAATTGGGCCGCCGGCTGCTGCCCAGGCTGCTGCACAGGCTGTTGCAGCGCGGGCTGTTGCCCGGTCTGTGGCGCAACCTGTTCGGCCGGTGGCATCGGCCGGCGCAGCGACTCGAGCGAGGACGGTCGCATCTCGCGCCGCACGGGCTGGGCGGCCGGCTGCGGCACGGACTGGGGTCCACGCCGCCGCGGGGCGGGAGGCAGGACCGCGACGCTGCTCGCGCTCGAGGCCCTCGGCAGCTCGGCCGGCTCGAGCGGGACGACCGGCACCTCGCACAGGAGCTGGGCCGGGACCGTCACCATCGCGATCATCCCGTTGCCGGGCGCGGGGCGGGTCGCGAGGCGTACGTCGATGTCGTACTTGCGGGCGATCCGGTGCACCACCGGGAAGCCGGTGTGGCTCCCGGACTTGCTGACCAGCTCCACGATCGGGCCCGCGAGCAGCGCGTTGAGGCGGCCCACCGACCGCTCCGGGATGCCGATGCCGGTGTCCTCGATGCGGAACAGCACGTCGCCGGCGTCGGCCAGGTGGACGTTGACCGTCACCGCACCCGGGGAGTACTTGGTCGCGTTGTCCAGCAGCGCGGCGATCAGGCAGGAGACATCGTCGGCGGCGTAGCCGATGACGGCGAGGTCACTCACCCGGCCGATCGAGACCTGGTTGTAGCGCTCGATGCCCGACAGCGCCATCCGGATGATGTCCAGCAGCGAGGTGTCGATGCCACCCATCTCGTCCTCTGCGCGGCCGGCGAGCGTACGCAGGTCGCGGCTCGCGCGCCGCATGCGGGTGACGGCGTGGTCGACCTCATAGAGCTTCTTCAACCGATCGGGGTCGTCCTCGTCGGCCTCGAGGCCGTCGAGAGAGATCCGCATCTGCTCGGCGAGGCTGATCAGGTGGAGCCCGAACTGCTCCATGATCTCGGGCCAGGCCTCGTCCTCTTCCTCCTGGAGGGGAGGTGGCGTGGAGGAGAGCTGTGGCATGGCGGGGTTCGATGGCACCGGCGGAAAAGGCGCGGCCTGACCCCCGGTCGGAGGGAATGAGCGAGCAAGACCCGGATCTGACTGCTCAGCGAGCGTCGCAGTCTGGGGCCCCCGGCGCTTCAACCAGCGCAGGCTCCAGCGTGTCATGAGGCGGCACTTTCAAATGTGGAGAACGAAACAGAGCGGTGATCAGACTGGCACAACCGGTGCGCGAGCGCAGAGTTACGCACCCAGAAGCAGACAGTGTCCTAGGTCCCTCGTCCCAAGTGGCTCAGGCGCGCCGTCGCCGCCCGACGAGGTGGCCCGATCCTACGCGGCCGCCCAACTCAGCTGGCCAACAGGCGCAGCGTCTCCTCACGGGCCGGCGCGGTGCGCGGGTCCGTGCCCTCGTACGCCGAGCCGACCGGGTTCACCATGACCTCGTCCACGCCGTACTCCTCGGCCATCCCGGCCAGGCGGGCCTTCGCGTACGCGGCGGAGCCGATGATCCAACGGCCACGCATCGTGTCGATCAACCCCTGGTGGGCTTCGGGGATCTCCGTCTTCTCGGCCTCGTCGATGCTGGGCTGCGCGGTCAGCGGCTGGCCGGTGCGCAGCTTGAGCATGGTCAGCAGCTGGGGCAGCGCCCGGCGGTCGGCCTCCTCCGAGGTCTCGGCCACGCTCGCGTTCACGGTCAGGAACGTCTTCGGCTCGCTGAGGAGCTCGGAGGGCTGGAAGGTCGAGCGGTAGAGCTCGATCATCGCCTTGGTGTCGGTGCCGTTGCCCGCGAAGTGGTGGGCGAAGACGTAGGGCAGACCCTTCTCGGCGGCCAGACGCGCGGAGTAGTCGGAGGAGCCGAGCAGCCAGAGCTCGGCGACCGACGCGGCCGACGGGGTCGCGTGCAGGACGTGCTGGCGGCCGCCGGCCATCAGGCCGACGCCCTCCGGCGCCATCATCGCGACGATGTTGTCGAGGTACTCCGGGAAGCGGTTGACCGCGTCGTCGCTCACCCCGCCGGCGCCGTGACGCAGCGCCCAGGAGGTCACCGGGTCGGTCCCCGGGGCGCGGCCGATGCCGAGGTCGATCCGCCCCGGGAACGCCGCCTCGAGCAGCGAGAACTGCTCGGCCACCACCAGCGGTGCGTGGTTGGGCAGCATCACTCCCCCGGACCCGACCCGGATCCGCTCGGTGACGCCGGCCACCAGCGAGATCAGCACCGGCGGGTTGGTCGACCCGACCGCCGGCATGTTGTGGTGCTCGGCGAGCCAGTAGCGCTCGTACCCGAGCTCGTCGGCCACCTTCGCCAACGACAGCGTCGCGGCCAGGGCATCTGCGGAGGACTGGTCCTTGCGGACCGGGACGAGATCGAGAACGCTCAGCTTCACGTGAAGTCTCAACCCGCCCCGGGGCGTCGCTTATTCCGGCGGCAGCAGCGCGCGCAGGCCGTCGGCGACGGCCGAGCGCCACCAGGCGTAGTCGTGGCCGCCGTTGTGCTCGGCGGAGGTGACGTCGATCCCAGCCGCGCGGAGACGGTCGACGAGGTCGTGGTGGAGCTCGTCGAGGACCCACTCCTGAGTGCCGTGCGCCAGGTGGACACGCGTCTTCGCCTCCGCCGTGACAGCGTCCGCGAGGTCGTCGAGCCACAGCGAGGCCGACTGGCTGGCGACACCGTGGATGTGCTCGGGATAGGTCAGGCCGGCGCGCAGCGCGGTGACGCCGCCGAGGCTCTGACCCAGGACGTACGTCTCCTCAGAGACCGCGCGACGCTCGCGCACCCACGGCAGCAGCTGGTTGACGATGTAGTCGGCACCCTCGCCGCCGGCGAGCTCCTCCCACCGCTTGTCGCGGCCACCGGAGGCGGGCAGGACGCAGCGTACGTGGCGGAGGTGGCCGTCGGCGATCAGGTTGTCGAGCGTGGTCGGCAGCGAGTGGTGGTCGGTCCAGATCTCACCGTCGAGGGCGACCACGAGTGGCAGGTCGACGTTGAGACCGGCGCCGGCGGGGTCGTAGAGCCAGACGTCGCGGCCGTCAGGACCCACTTCCAGGGTCACCGTGCCGGCGACGACGTCGTCGCGGCGGAACAGCCACGGCTGCAGCGGAGCATCGGGCAGGGAGACGACCGACTGCTTGATGCCCTGCCTGTTGTGGCACCAGTCGGGGTTGAGCGGGTCGAGGTAGCCGCGGTGCAGCACGGCACGCAGCTCGACCTGACCCTCGCTCTCCCACGGGGCCGGCTCGCCGGGGTGCTTGCACAGGAAGGAGTACGACGCCCGCCAGTCGCCCTTCATCAGGAACGAGGCGTGCCACAGGTCGGTGCCTGCCTTCCGCTCGAGCATCGTCTCGGTGAGATGACGCTCGTCGGTCAGCCTGTTGGCGAAGAGGAGCACCTCCTCGGCCTCGGCATCGCGCCAGCAGAAGGTGACGATCACCTCATGGTCCTCGGCGCCGGCGCCCGTCTCCTCGACGAGCGGGAGCGAGGTGGCGATCTGGTCCCAGAACATGTCGATGTCCTCAGGACTGAGGCGGTCGATGATCGCGCTCCGCGTCCGTGCTGATGGATTGGGTCGCGCCGCCGTGGGTGGTCGCAACTGCGTACTCATCCGGTTCTTCCTCCCGAGTACGGGGCTCTCTCTGTCCCCGCGGGCTGACCAAGTTACTCACAGTCGGGGCCTCACGCGAGATGCCGAGGTCCCTTTCTCTGTCAACTGACAGGTGATGTCGCATATCCGCTAGTCAAACGCGTTGATGAGCGGGGATCCTTCAGTTTCCTATCAGTTTTCGGTCCACATGTCGGCACAGATCGCGACCGCGCCGAGGAATCCTGAGCCCTCCCACTGGGTGAGCCGGACCTTCCCGACCTGGCCCGCCGGGACGTCGCCGGCGAGGACGTCGAGGCGCTGCGCCGCCGCCATGCTTCCGTGGCCGGCCTTGACCAGCGCCTCCTTGCGCACCCACAACCGCGTGAACGCGTACGCAGCGTCCTCCTGCCCCGCCACCCAGGCCGCCTCGCGCGGCGAGAGCGCCCGGTCGGGCCCGCGCGAGACCTTCTCAACGTCGATGCCGCAGCGTCGGCCAGCCGCAACCGCGGCGACCTGGCCCCGGGTGTGGCTGAGGCTCACCCGGACGGCTGCGGCACCGGACACCGACGGGGCTCCGTGCTCGGTGCTGCCGCAGCGAGCACAGCGCTGCTCGATCACGATCTCGTCGCGCGCGGTGCCCAGCAGCTCCGCTGCGCACTCGCGGACAAGGATGTGCGCGGCGGCGTACGCCTGCTTGTCGGCGTCGGCGACCAGCCGCTCATGACGCGCCCGCTCCGCGGTGGAGAGCAGCCCGAGATCGGCGTCGATCTCGGCCACTGCCGCGAAGCGCACGACCCCGGTCATGCCGCGGCTCAGTGACCGCCCCAGGGCACCCCGAGCTTGCCGAGCATCTCCTCGCCGCCGTCGAGCGCGGTGAGCACCCAGGCGCCGTCGGAGGTGAGCGCGAAGGTGTGCTCGAAGTGGGCCGCCCAGGAGCCGTCGTCGGTGACGACGGTCCAGTCGTCGTCCAGGGTGGTGACCGCGGGGCCACCGAGGGTGAGCATCGGCTCGACGGCGAGCGCGATGCCACGCTGCAGCTTGGCGCCCTTGCCGGGCTTGCCGTAGTTGAACACCGACGGCTCCATGTGCATCTCGGTGCCGATGCCGTGGCCGCTGAAGTCCTCGAGGATGCCGTAGTCGCCCTGGGAGTCGACGTAGGTCTCGATGGCGTGCGAGATGTCGGTGACCCGTCCGCCGAGGCGGGCAGCGGCGATGCCGTGCCACATGGACTCCTCGGTGACGCGCATCAGCTCGGAGACCTTCTCAGGCACCGAGCCCATGGCCACCGTGATCGCGGCGTCGCCGTGCCAGCCCTCGACGATCGCGCCGCAGTCGATGGAGATGATGTCGCCCTCGGCGAGCACCCGGGAGCCCGGGATGCCGTGGACCACGACCTCGTCGACCGAGGCACAGATCGAGCCCGGGAAGCCGTGGTAGCCCTTGAACGACGGGACGCCACCCCGGGACCGGATCGAGTCCTCGGCGATGGCGTCGAGCTCGAGAAGGGTGACTCCGGGCCGCGCGGCGACCCGGAGCACCTCGAGCGTCTCGCCGACCACGAGGCCGGCCTTACGCATCTTCTCGATCTGCTCAGGGGTCTTGATCTGGACCTTGTTCAAGAAGCCCACTGCTCCCCCGTTGCGTGCAAGATGTTTGTCTCAGGACTCGGTGACGATGTCGAGCTCGTCGAAGATCCGCTTGGTGACGTCGTCGACGTCGCCCATGCCGTCGATCTCGTGGACCAGGCCGCGGCCCTTGTAGACCTCGATCAGCGGCGCGGTCTCCTCGAGGTAGACCTCCTGGCGGCGGCGGATGACGTCCTCGGTGTCGTCGGCGCGACCCTCGAGCTCGGCACGCTGAAGCAGCCGCTGCACGATCTCGTCCTTGTCGACCGTCAGCACGACCACCGCGTCCAGCGCGTGGCCGGTGTACTTGATCATCCCGTCGAGCTCCTCGACCTGCGCGAGCGTGCGCGGGTAGCCGTCGAGCAGGAATCCCTGGGCTGCGTCGGGCTCGTCGATGCGGTTGCGGACCATCAGGTTCGTGATCGTGTCCGGGACGTACTCTCCCTTGTCCATGTAGGACGCCGCCTCGACACCCAAGGGCGTGCCCTGGGAGACGTTGGCGCGGAAGATGTCGCCGGTCGAGATCGCCGGGATCTCGAAGTGCTCGGCGATGAACTTCGCCTGGGTGCCCTTACCGGCTCCAGGCGGGCCCATGATGATCAGTCTCATCGGAGGAACCCTTCATAGTTGCGCTGCTGGAGCTGGCTCTCGATCTGCTTCACCGTGTCGAGGGCGACGCCGACCATGATGAGGATCGAGGTGCCGCCGAACGGGAAGTTCTGGTTCGCGTTGATGAGCGCCAGCGCAATCAGCGGGATGAGCGCAACCAGACCGAGGTAGAGCGAGCCCGGCAGTGTGATACGGGACAGAACGTAGGACAGGTAGTCCTCGGTCGGCTTCCCGGCCCGAATTCCTGGAATGAAGCCGCCGTACTTCTTCATGTTGTCGGCGACCTCCGGCGGGTTGAAGGTGATCGACACGTAGAAGTAGGTGAAGAAGATGATCAGCGCGAAGTACGTCGCCATGTAGATCGGGTGGTCGCCCTGGACGAAGTAGTTGTTGATCCAGTCGACCCACACCGGCGGGTTCTGCGCGTTCTGGTTGAACTGCGCCGCCATCGCCGGCAGGTAGAGCAGCGACGAGGCGAAGATAACCGGGATGACACCGGCCTGGTTCACCTTGAGCGGGATGTAGGTCGAGGAGCCGCCGAACATCTTGCGACCGACCATGCGGCGCGCGTACTGGACCGGGATCCGGCGCTGGGCCTGCTCGATGAAGATGACCGCCGCCATGATCGCCAGACCGATGACGATCACGATCGCGAAGGTCCACCAGCCCTTGTCGTTCTTGACCGCCCACATGGTGGCCGGGAAGGTGGCGACGACCTGGGTGAAGATGAGGATCGACATACCGTTGCCGATGCCGCGCTCGGTGATGAGCTCACCGAGCCACATGATGACCGCGGTGCCGGCGGTCATGGTGATGACCATGACCAGGAAGGTGGCGGTGCCGTCGTCGTGCAGCAGCGGCTGGGTGCAGCCCTGGAGCAGGTCGCCGGAACGGGCCAGGGCGACGATGCCGGTGGCCTGCAGGACCGCGAGACCGAGGGTCAGGTAGCGGGTGTACTGCGTGATCTTCGTCTGCCCCGCCTGGCCCTCCTTCTTGAGGCGCTCGAGGCGAGGGATCACCACGACGAGAAGCTGCAGGATGATGCTCGCGGTGATGTACGGCATGATGCCGAGCGCGAAGATCGTCAACTGCAGCAGTGCGCCACCGGAGAAGAGATTGACCAGGTTGTAGAGGCCGGCGCTGTCACCGGTCTGAGCTGCGTCAAGACACTGCTGGACGTTCGCGACGTGAACGCCAGGAGCCGGGATCTGGGACCCAGCCCTGAAGATCACGACGATGAAGAGAACGAAGAGCAGCTTCTTGCGCAGGTCCGGAGTACGGAACGCTGATGCGAACGCGCCAAGCACGAATGGTTCCTCTTTCGACAATCAGGGGTCGCAGGGCCTGCGCCGATGCGAAAACCCGTGGCAGCCTAACAGCCCCCACGGCAGTTCTTGCACGTAGGGCTGAAACAGCGGGAGCGCGGTCGGGACCCCGAAGGGGCGACCCGGCCGCGCTCCCACGTGACAGGCTCTACGTTAGTAGAACTGTCAGAGAACCGTGACAGTTCCGCCAGCGGCCTCGATCTTCTCCTTGGCAGTGCCGGAGAAGGCGTTGGCGCTGATCTCGACCTTGACGGTCAGGTCACCCTGGCCCAGGACCTTGACCGGGTGGCCCTTGCGGACAGCACCCTTCTCGATCAGGGTCTCGGGGGTGACGACGCCACCCTCGGGGAAAAGCTCGTTGAGCTTGTCGAGGTTGACGACCTGGAACTCCACCTTGAAGGGGTTCTTGAAACCCTTCAGCTTGGGGAGTCGCATGTGCATCGGGGTCTGGCCACCCTCGAAGTAAGCGGGGACCTGGTAACGGGCCTTCGTGCCCTTGGTACCACGGCCGGCCGTCTTACCCTTGGACGCCTCACCACGACCCACACGGGTCTTGGCCTTCTTGGCACCGGGAGCCGGCGCCAGGTTGTGCACCTTGAGTGCCATATCAGTCGACCTCCTCGACCGTCACCAGGTGACGGACGGTCTGGACCATGCCGCGGATCTCCGGGCGGTCCTCCTTGACGACCACGTCGCCGATCCGCTTGAGACCGAGCGTACGCAGGGTGTCTCGCTGGTTCTGCTTCAGACCAACGAGGCCCTTCTTCTGCTGGACCTTCAGCTGCGCCATCAGGCCGACACCTCCACGGCGGGAGCCGTAGCCTCGGCCTGCGCCTTGAGCAGCGCGTCGGGGGCGACGTCCTCGACCGGGAGACCACGGCGGGCGGCGACAGCCTCAGGCGTCTCGAGCATCCTGAGGGCCTCCACCGTCGCGTGGACGATGTTGATCTGGTTGGACGAACCGAGCGACTTGCTCAGCACGTCGTGGATGCCGGCGCACTCCAGGACGGCGCGCACCGGACCACCGGCGATGACACCGGTACCAGGGGCGGCCGGACGAAGAAGGACCACACCAGCGGCCTTCTCACCCTGCACCGGGTGCGGGATCGTGCCCTGGATGCGGGGAACGCGGAAGAAGTGCTTCTTCGCTTCCTCGACACCCTTGGCGATCGCCGCGGGAACTTCCTTCGCCTTACCGTAGCCGACGCCGACCAGACCTTCACCGTCACCGACGATCACAAGGGCGGTGAAGCTGAAGCGACGACCACCCTTCACGACCTTGGCAACTCGGTTGATCGCGACGACCTTCTCGATGTAGGCGGTCTTGTCGGCGCTCTGGTTGCGACGGTCGTCGCGACCTCGGCGCTCGCCACCACGCTGTCCGCGCTGGGCTCCGCTCATCAGACTTTCCTCTTCTCTCGTTCGATCGTTGCGATCAGAAGGTCAGACCGGCCCCGCGCGCG
This sequence comes from Nocardioides sp. NPDC004968, assembly GCF_040608935.1. Taxonomy (NCBI): domain Bacteria; kingdom Bacillati; phylum Actinomycetota; class Actinomycetes; order Propionibacteriales; family Nocardioidaceae; genus Nocardioides; species Nocardioides sp. NPDC004968. Next base: position 35,317 of record NZ_JBEXJF010000003.1, on the reverse strand, counting down.
CCATCGGCGAGCGCGGCGACACGGCCGTGGTACTTGTTGCCGGCACGGTCGAAGACGACGGTCTCCACCCCAGCGGCCTTGGCACGCGACGCAACCAACTCGCCGACCTGCTTGGCCTTGGCGGTCTTGTCACCGGAGGCCGACCGCAGGTCGCCCTCGATGGTCGAAGCCGAGGCAAGCGTCTTGCCGGCCAGGTCGTCGACGATCTGGGCGGTGATGTGCTTGGCCGACCGGGTCACGACGAGGCGCGGGCGCTCCGGCGTACCCTCGATCTTCTTGCGACCGCGGGCCTGACGACGCAGGCGCGAGCGGACACGGGAAGCGGTGTGCTTGTTGTTCGACAGCGAGATGGCCATCACTTACCAGCCTTTCCGACCTTGCGGCGGATGTTCTCGCCGGCGTAACGAACGCCCTTGCCCTTGTAGGGCTCCGGCTTGCGCAGCTTGCGAATGTTGGCCGCAACCTCACCGACGAGCTGCTTGTCGATGCCGACGACACCGAGCTTGGTCGGACCGTCGGTGGTGAAGGTGATGCCCTCGGGCGCGTCGAAGACGATCGAGTGGGAGTAACCCAGCTGGAACTCCAGCTTGGTCGGGCCCTTCGACAGCACGCGGTAACCCACGCCGACGATCTCGAGCTTCTTCTCGTAGCCCTCGGTGACACCCAGGACCATGTTGTTGATCAGCGTGCGGGACAGGCCGTGGAGGGCCTTGTTGTCCCGGCTGTCGTCGGGGCGCTTGACGTCGAGGACGCCACGGCCCTCGTCGTCCTGGCCCTTCTCGACGGTGATCGGGGCGGCCACGGTGTGCGACAGGGAGCCCTTGGGACCCTTGACGCCCACGACCTGGCCGTCGATGGTGACGTCCACGCCGGCCGGAACCGGGACGGGGAGCTTGCCAATACGCGACATTTCTCTTCTCTCCCTTCCCTGATTACCAGACGTAGGCGAGGACTTCCCCACCTACGCCCTTCTTGTTCGCCTGGCGGTCGGTCAGCAGACCCTGGCTCGTCGAGATGATCGCGACGCCGAGGCCGCCGAGCACCTTCGGGAGACCGGTGTGCTTCGCGTAGACACGCAGACCGGGCTTGCTGATGCGGCGTACGCCGGCAATCGAGCGCTCACGGTTGCGGCCGTACTTGAGGGTGATCGACAGGGTCTTGCCGACCTGGCCCTCGGTGGGCTCCAGCACCTCGTACTTGGTGATGTAGCCCTCCTGCTGGAGGATCTCAGCGACGCCCTGCTTCAGCTTGCTGTACGGCATCGAAACCGCATCGTGGTACGCCTGGTTGGCGTTACGCAGACGAGTGAGCATGTCTGCGATCGGGTCAGTCATCGTCATTGGCCGAACGGCCCTTTCTCGTAGTGGTTTCCTCACGACACAAAGTCATGAGGACCTTCAACGTCAGTGGTTGGAACGGTGATCGCTCACCAGGAGGACTTGGTGACGCCGGGCAGCTCGCCCCGGTGGGCCATCTCGCGCAGGCAGATTCGGCACAGGCCGAACTTGCGGAACACAGCCTTCGGGCGGCCGCAGCGCTGGCAGCGGGTGTAACCGCGAACCGCAAACTTCGGCTTGCGGGCGGCCTTCACCTTGAGAGCGGTCTTCGCCATCTCAGTTCTCCTTGAACGGGAAGCCGAGCGCCTTGAGCAGCGCGCGACCCTGGTCGTCGTTGGTGGCAGTCGTCACGAGGGTGATGTCCATGCCCCGCGAGCGGTCGATCTTGTCCTGGTTGATCTCGTGGAACATGACCTGCTCGGTGAGACCGAAGGTGTAGTTGCCGTTGCCGTCGAACTGCTTGCCGTTCAGGCCGCGGAAGTCCCTGATGCGGGGCAGCGCGAGCGAGAGCAGGCGGTCGAGGAACTCCCACATGCGGTCGCCGCGCAGCGTGACGTGCGCACCGATCGGCATGCCCTCACGCAGCTTGAACTGCGCGATGGACTTCTTCGCCTTGTTGATCAGCGGCTTCTGGCCGGTGATCGCGGTCAGGTCGTTGACAGCGCCCTCGATCAGCTTGGAGTCGCGAGCAGCCTCGCCCACACCCATGTTGACGACGATCTTGGTCAGACCGGGGATCTGCATGACATTCGGGATCTCGAACTCGGCCTGTAGGGCCGGGGCGATCTCCTCGCGGTACTTCGTCTTGAGGCGCGGGGCCACAGCGGTGTCGGTCATGATCAGATGTCCTTACCGGTCTTGCGCGAGATGCGAACGCTGCGCTCGGCGGCGTACGTCGACCCGTCGGGGCGACGCTTCTGGACCGTCTCACGGCGGTAGCCGACGCGAACCGGCTCGCCACCCTCGAGCAGCTGGACGTTGGAAACGTGGATCGGGGCCTCGGTGTTCACGATGCCGCCGGTGGTGCCGGCGCGGCCGCCCTGGTCCTGGACCTTGGTGTGCTTCTTGACGAGGTTGATGCCCTCGACGATCACACGGTCCTCCTGGGTGAGGACAGCGATCACCTTGCCGGAGCCGCCCTTGTCCTTACCAGCGATCACCTTGACGGTGTCGCCCTTCTTGATGTGCGAGCGACCCATCACAGCACCTCCGGCGCAAGCGAGATGATCTTCATGAACTTCTTGTCGCGCAGCTCGCGGCCGACCGGGCCGAAGATGCGGGTGCCTCGCGGCTCGCCGTCGTTCTTGAGAATGACGGCGGCGTTCTCGTCGAAGCGGATGTACGAGCCGTCAGCGCGGCGGCGCTCCTTGACGGTGCGCACGATGACGGCCTTGACGACGTCACCCTTCTTCACGTTGCCACCGGGGATAGCGTCCTTGACGGTGGCGACGATGGTGTCGCCGATGCCGGCGTAGCGACGACCGGAACCACCGAGCACACGAATGCAAAGGATCTCCTTCGCACCAGTGTTGTCGGCGACCTTGAGTCGCGACTCCTGCTGGATCATTACTTCTCCTTGTCGAGCTGGTTCTCAACCGCATCCAGGGCGGTCGAGCCTTGCCGAACGTAATGGGATTTGATGGGCACAGGCCCAGCGAACAATGGTCGCTGGACCTGCGCCCTTTGGTCAATTTGGCGACGTTTGCCGCCTGCCGGATCCGTCTCTTACGAGACGAGAATCACTTGGCGCGCTCGACGACCTCGACGAGGCGCCACCGCTTGGTGGCGGACAGCGGCCGGGTCTCCATGACCAGGACGCGGTCGCCGATGCCGGCGGTGTTCTGCTCGTCGTGAGCCTTGAGCTTGCTGCTACGGCGCATGACCTTGCCGTAGAGCGGGTGCTTCACGCGGTCCTCGACCTCGACGACGATGGTCTTGTCCATCTTGTCGCTGACGACGAGGCCCTCGCGCACCTTGCGCGTGTTGCGCTCGGTGGTGTCCTGGGTGGACTCAGTAGCCATCTCAGGCCTCCTCAGTGGTCTCGGCACCCGGGGCCACGCGGATGCCGAGCTCGCGCTCACGCACCACGGTGTAGATCCGGGCGATGTCCTTCTTGACGGTGCGGAGCCGACCGTGGCTCTCCAGCTGGCCGGTGGCCGCCTGGAACCGGAGGTTGAACAGCTCCTCCTTCGCCTCGCGCAGCTTCGCCTCGAGGTCGACGTCGGTGAGCTCGTCCAGCTCGAACGCCTGCAGGGAGTTAGCCATCAGAACTCACCAGCCTCTCGCGTGATGAAACGGCACTTCATGGGCAGCTTGTGGATCGCGCGGCGCATCGCCTCGCGGGCCGTGGTCTCGTCGACACCGGAGAGCTCGAACATGACGCGGCCCGGCTTGACGTTGGCAACCCACCACTCGGGGGAACCCTTACCGGAACCCATGCGGGTCTCGGCGGGCTTCTTGGTCAGCGGGACGTCGGGGTAGATGTTGATCCACACCTTGCCGCCTCGCTTGATGTGACGAGTCATCGCGATACGCGCTGCCTCGATCTGGCGGTTGGTCACGTAGTGACCCTCGATCGCCTGGATGCCGTATTCACCGAAGGCCAGCTTCGTGCCACCCTTGGCCACGCCAGTGCGCTTCGGGTGGTGCTGCTTGCGGTGCTTGACGCGACGGGGCATCAGCATGGGTCAGCCCTCCTGGGACGTGGTCTCGGCGGCGGGAGCCTCAGCGGCAGCCGGCGCCTCAGTCTTCGCCGCGCGGTCAGCGCGGTTCGGGCGGTCACCACGGGAGCCACGCGACGGACGGTCGCCGCGGCCACCGCGACGGTCGTTGCCACCGCGACCCGGGACGCCCGCACGGGCGGCCTGGGCGGCCTGACGCTCGGCGCGCGATCCGGAGACCTCGCCCTTGTAGATCCAGACCTTCACGCCGATGCGGCCGAAGGTCGTACGGGCCTCGTAGAAGCCGTAGTCGATGTCCGCGCGAAGGGTGTGCAGCGGCACGCGACCCTCGCGGTAGAACTCGGTACGCGACATCTCAGCACCGTTCAGACGACCCGAGCACTGGATCCGGATGCCCTTGGCACCGGAGCGCATGGTGGTCTGCATGGCCTTACGCATCGCGCGACGGAACTGCACGCGACCGCTGAGCTGCTCGGCGACACCCTGGGCGACCAGCTGAGCGTCGACCTCGGGGTTCTTGACCTCGAGGATGTTCAGCTGGACCTGCTTGCCGGTGAGCTTCTCCAGCTCGGTACGGAGGCGGTCGGCCTCGGCGCCGCGGCGACCGATGACGATGCCGGGACGCGCGGTGTGGATGTCCACACGGACGCGGTCACGGGTGCGCTCGATCTCGACCTTGGAGATGCCGGCCCGCTCCATGCCCTTGCTGAGCAGCTTGCGGATCTTGACGTCCTCGCCGACGTACTCCTTGTACTGCTTGTCGGCGTACCAACGCGACTTGTGGTCGGTCGAGATGCCCAGGCGGAAGCCGTTCGGGTTGATCTTCTGACCCATTACTTCTTACCGCCCTTCTCGACGACGTCGGCCGGCTGCACGACCAGGGTGATGTGCGAGGTCCGCTTGTTGATGCGGGTCGCACGACCCTGGGCGCGGGGACGCCAGCGCTTCATGGTCGGACCTTCGTCGACCATGGCGACCGAGACGACGAGGTCGTCACGGTCCAGACCCTCGGTCGACACCGCGTTGGCGATGGCGCTCTCGAGAACCTTGTAAACAGTCTCGGAGGCTGCCTGCGGCGCGAACTGCAGCAGGGACAGAGCCTCGTCGACGGGCAGGCCGCGGACCAGGTCGACGACGCGGCGTGCCTTCAGCGGGGTGATCCGCACGAAGCGGGCACTCGCGAAGGCACCCGGCTGGTCGCCGAGCAGGGAGTCGCGGCGGGCGCTGATGCGCTGCCGTTCGGTGGTGGTCATCGACGGCGTCCCTTCCGGTCGTCCTTGATGTGACCCTTGAACGTGCGGGTCGGGGCGAACTCGCCCAGCTTGTGACCGACCATCGAGTCGGACACGAAGACCGGGACGTGCTTGCGACCGTCGTGCACCGCGATGGTGTGACCGATCATCTCGGGCACGATCATCGAGCGGCGCGACCAGGTCTTGATCACGTTGTGAGTCCCCTTCTCGTTCTCGGCGTCGACCTTCTTCTGAAGGTGATCGTCGATGAAGGGGCCCTTCTTCAGGCTGCGAGGCATTGCTTACTTCCTACCCTTCCCGCTCTTACGGCGGCGGATGATCTGCGAGTCAGAGGCCTTGCGCTTACGCGTACGGCCCTCGGGCTTACCCCAGGGGCTGACCGGGTGACGGCCACCGGAGGTCTTACCCTCACCACCACCGTGCGGGTGGTCGACCGGGTTCATGACGACACCGCGGACGGTCGGGCGAACGCCCTTCCACCGCATACGGCCGGCCTTACCCCAGTTGATGTTGGACTGCTCGGCGTTGCCGACCTGGCCGACGGTGGCGCGGCAGCGCACGTCGACGAAGCGCATCTCACCCGAAGGCATGCGGAGCGTGGCCTTGGAGCCCTCACGAGCGACCAGCTGGGCGCTCATGCCGGCGGAGCGGGCGATCTTCGCGCCGCCACCGGGACGCAGCTCAACATTGTGGATGGTGGTACCAACCGGGATGTTGCGCAGCGGGAGGTTGTTGCCGGGCTTGATGTCGGCGGTGGGACCGGACTCCACGACGGTGCCCTGGCTGACGCCGACGGGCGCGAGGATGTAGCGCTTCTCGCCGTCGAAGTAGTGCAGCAGGGCGATGCGGGCGGTGCGGTTCGGGTCGTACTCGATGTGAGCGACCTTGGCCGGCACGCCGTCCTTGTCGTAGCGACGGAAGTCGATGATCCGGTACGCACGCTTGTGACCGCCACCCTTGTGCCGGGTGGTGATCCGACCCTGGTTGTTGCGGCCACCGTTCTTGGGCAGCGGAACCGTCAGGGACTTCTCCGGCGTGGTCCGAGTGATCTCGGCGAAGTCGGCCACCGACGAGCCACGACGGCCCGGGGTAGTCGGCTTGTACTTACGAATAGCCATGTTCAGTCAGTCCTTCTCACGCGCCGAAGATGTCGATGCGGTCGCCCTCAGCCAGGGAGACGATCGCGCGCTTGGTGTCGGGGCGCTTGCCCAGGCCGTAACGAGTACGACGGGCCTTGCCCTTGCGGTTGATCGTGTTGACCGAGGTCACCTTGACGTCGAACACCTTCTCGACCGCGATCTTGATCTCGGTCTTGTTCGCGTCGGGGCGAACGATGAAGGTGTACTTGTTCTGGTCGAGGAGGCCGTAGCTCTTCTCGGAGACCACCGGCGCGATCAGGATGTCGCGGGGGTCGTAGTGCAGCGTGCTCACTTGTCGGCCTCCTTCTTCTTGCCGGCCTCAACGAAACCAGCCGCGATAGCGTCCTCGGCGGACTTGAAGTAGAACTCCGCCTTGGTGGACTCGTACCAACGGCCGCCCGGGGCGTGGAACTTCTTGTCCTTGCCCTTGACGTTGCCCTTGATGTCGAAGCCCTCGGGGGCCGAGCCGTCCTCGAGCGGCGCGACAGCGCCCTCGGGGAGGTCGATCTCCTTGGCGGGCTCGACGGCAGCCTCCTTGATCGCGTCCTTCTCGACCTCACCGATGGTGACGGTCTCCTTGGCGGCGACGACCGGCTTGTCCGAGATGAAGACCTCGAAGGCCGGCTTGGAGAAGACAACGTCGTCGGAGACGAGGACGTCGTAGGTGTTGAGCTGGTCGGCCCAGAGCAGGTGCACCTCAGGGGCGTTGCGCAGGCTCAGTGCGGCGACGGACTCGGAGCGGTCCAGGACGACGAGGTAACGCTTGACGTCCGAGATCGCCTTGAGGGCGGTCAGCGCGGTCTTGGTGGAGGGCGCCTCGAGGGTGAACTCGGCCACGTGGATCTGGCCGGCACGAGCCCGGTCGGAGAGGGCACCGCGGAGGGCGGCAGCCTTCATCTTCTTGGGGGTGCGCTGGCTGTAGTCACGCGGCTGCGGGCCGTGGACGGTGCCACCACCGGCGAACTGCGGCGCGCGGGTCGAACCCTGACGGGCGCGACCGGTGCCCTTCTGCTTGTAGGGCTTGCGTCCACCGCCGCGGACCTCGCCGCGGGTCTTGGTGGAGTGCGTGCCCTGGCGCGCAGCGGCCTGCTGCGCGACGACGACCTGGTGGATCAGCGGGATGTTGACCTCAACATCGAAGATCTCAGCCGGGAAGTCGACCTTGACAGTCTTGATAGCCATGATCAGGCCTCCAGCTTCTTAGCAGCCGAGCGGAGGACCACGAGGCCACCCTTGGGGCCAGGAATGGCGCCCTTGACCAGGATGAGGCCCTTCTCGGTGTCGACGGCGTGCACGGTCAGGTTCTGGGTGGTGACGGTGTCAGTACCCATGTGACCGGCCATGCGGACGCCCTTGAACACGCGACCCGGGGTGGCGCAAGCGCCGATCGATCCCGGCTTGCGGTGGTTGCGGTGGGCACCGTGGGAGGCACCGACACCGTGGAAGCCGTGACGCTTCATGACACCAGCGAAACCCTTGCCCTTCGAGGTGCCCGTCACGTCGATCTCCTCGCCGATGGCGAAGGTGTCGACGGGGAGCTCCTGGCCGGCGGAGTACGTCGCGGCGTCGGCGGTGCGGATCTCGGCCAGGTGGCGGCGCGGCGTGGTGCCGGCCTTCTCGAACTGGCCGGCGCCCGGCTTGTTCACCTTGCGGCCGTCGATCTCGCCGTAGCCGATCTGCACGGCGTTGTAGCCGTCAGCCTCGGGGGTGCGGACCTGGGTCACGACGTTGGTGTTCGCCGCGATGACGGTCACGGGGACGACGACGTTGTTCTCGTCCCACAGCTGGGTCATGCCGAGCTTGGTGCCCAGGAGACCCTTCACGTTGCGTTCGATCGTCATGTCGTCAACCTCAGAGCTTGATCTCGATGTCGACACCAGCAGGCAGGTCGAGCCGCATGAGGGAGTCAACAGTCTTCGGGGTCGGGTCGATGATGTCGATGAGGCGCTTGTGGGTGCGCATCTCGAAGTGCTCGCGCGAGTCCTTGTACTTGTGGGGCGAGCGGATGACGCAGTACACGTTCTTCTCGGTCGGCAGCGGCACCGGGCCGGCGACCTTGGCACCCGTACGGGTGACCGTGTCCACGATCTTTCGCGCCGAGGTGTCGATCACCTCGTGGTCATAGGCCTTGAGCCTGATGCGGATCTTCTGTCCCGCCATCTGTCTCTCTCGTCCTTCTTGGTCAGCGTGCCGCGTGCTACAGGCTTCCTCCGGCTGAGTCGGCCCGGTTGCTCACCTCTGGCTCCGACCCCCGCGGTCGGGCGTGTCGCTTATTTTCCAACAAGCGTCGCCGGACTTCTCGACGGGACTTTCACCATCAGCTTCACTGGAACCACGCCTTCGGGATGGGCACACGGCGACCACAGACCACATCCGGACAGGCTGATCAGCCTGCTCAGGTGACGCGATTCAGTAGTCAAGGTGTGCGCACCCCAGCGAACAGTTCACTGGAGCAACCAGAGAATCTTGTCACGCGTACGCAGGTGGCTCCAAATCAACGATGTCGTCTGGGTCGCTCTGAGAGGATGCCCCCAACCGAGCGAGTTCGCCGGTCGTCGCGACGAGGAGCATCCAGATGTCAGGAGTGTGGCCACCCCCACCGGGTGAGCAACCTCAGCAGGGCGCGGCGAACCCGTCGACCCCACCCCCGCCCGGCCAGCCGGTGCAGGCCCAACCGGTGCACGCCCAACCGGTGCAACCGGGGTGGGCCCAACCGCTGCCACCCGCCCACAAGCCGGGAGCGATCCCGCTGCGCCCACTGGGCCTCGGCGACATGCTCGACGGCGCCTTCCGGCTCGTACGCTTCAACCCCGGCGCCACGGTCGGCGCCTCGGTCCTCGTGGCGGCGGTCGCGATGGCCATCCCGCTGGGCGTGACCGCGGCGATGACCTTCACCGGCGACAGCCTGGAGTGGTTCGGGGCCAGCATCGAGGACCCCGCCTACTCGCCCGGCGGCTCCGAGGTGATCGGCATGCTGGTGGCCTTCGGCTCCTTCTTCCTCGGCTCGATCCTGCAGGCGATCGGCGCGATCCTGGTGGCCGGGATGATCTCCCACGTCGCCCATGCCGCCGCGATCGGCCGCAAGCTCACCCTCGGCCAGGCGTGGGCGGCGACCCACGGCAGCCGCTGGCGGCTGATCGGGCTGGCACTGCTGAGCGGGGTGGCCTTCACCCTGCTCCTGGCGGTCGCGACGACTCCCGTGGTGATGCTCGCGCTCGTCGTCGACAGTCCCGTCCCCGCCATCCTGGTCGGCATCCTGATGTTCCTGCTGCTGATCGTGGCCGCCCTCTTCATGACGGTGCGGCTCTACCTGCTCGCGGTGCCGGCACTGATGCTCGAGCGCACCGGCGTCTTCGGTGCCATCGGGCGGGCCTGGCAGCTGTCGGCGAGACAGTTCTGGCGGCTCTTCGGGATCTGGCTGCTGGCCGCCATCATCGTCGGCTTCGCCTCCCAGATCGTCGCCTTCCCGATCAGCCTGGTCGCCAGCGTCGTGGGCATCGTCCAGCCCGACCTCTACTTCCTCGCGACCATCGCCGGCAGCGCCGTCTCCACCGTGGTCTCCGCAGCGATCGTGACCCCGTTCAGTGGCGCGGTGACCAACCTGCAGTATCTCGACCAGCGCATCCGCAAGGAGTCCTACGAGGTCGAGCTGATGGAGCAGGCCGGGCTGCTGAGCAGATGATCCTCCTCCAACAGAACCCTCCTCTGACGCCGACGCCCGAGGAGGGTCGCTCCTGGCTCCGGCGCGAGCTGGCCGGGCCGGAGTACCACGACCTCGACCTCATCGAGCGGATCCTGCGCTGGATCGAGCGCACCCTGTCCGACGGCCTGCCGTCGGTCGGCGACGTGCCCTGGGCCCAGACCGTCGCCGCGATGGTCGTCTTCGCGGCGCTCCTGGTCGGGATCGGCCTGCTGGTCTCGCGGGCCCGGCGCAGCCCCCGGGTCGCCCGCGACCGCAACGGCGACGTCCTCACCGACGCATCGCTCTCCGCGGCCGCGCTCCGGGCGCGGGCCGAGGCTGCGTACGCCTCGGGGGACCACGGCGCTGCGGTGATCGACGGGTTCCGGGCACTGGCCAGACGACAGGTCGAGCGCGGCCGGCTCGCGGAGGACCCTGGGCTGACCGCTGCCGAGGTCGCGGCGAGCCTGGAGCGGGAGATGTCGCTCGAGGGCCGCGCCGGGCAGGCCGCGGAGCTGTTCAACGAGGTGCTCTACGGCGACCATCCCGCCACGCGTGAGCAGGCCGAGGGCGTACTCGCTCTCGAGCAGGAGCTGGCGGTGGCGCGATGAGTACGCAGGCCCCGGCGAGCCCGGGCTCGACCGCCGGACGATTGGGCTGGTTCCGACGGAACCGGCCGCTTCTGATCGTCGCGCTGGCCTTCGTGATCGCGGTCGTGCTGGCCTACATCGCGACGCCGAAGGGCGGAGAGTCCTTTGCCGCGTATGACCCCGAGAGCCCCGACCCCGACGGCACCCGGGCGCTGGTCGAGGTGCTCGAGGACCACGGTGTCGAGGTCGAGATCGTCCGCTCCTCGAAGCGCCTGGAGAGCACCGAGATCGGGCGGGACACGACGGTCTTCGTGACCGGCACCGACGCTCTCGGCGAGGACACCGCAGCCCGGCTGCGCGAGCGCACCGACGATGCCGCCGACCTGATCCTGGCCGAGCCCGCCCCCTACGTGTCGGCGATGCTCGGCATCCCCTATGCGGTCGCCCAGACGCCCGAGAAGGTCGAGGCGGGCTGCGACGACCCGCGCTGGGACGGGCTCAGCATCCAGGCCGATGCGGTCACCGCGTACGACGCCGGCTCCTGCTTCCCGCACGAGGGCGGCGCGGTGCTGGCGCCCGCGGAGGGGCTCACCGTCTGGGGTGCGCCGCAGGTGCTGACCAACGACCAGATCCTGCGAGCGGACAACGCGGCGGTGGCGCTGCGGCTGATGGGCCAGAGCGATCATCTGGTCTGGTACGTCCCCTCCTTCGAGGACCTCGCGCCCGACGAGGCCCACTCCCCCAGCTCGTTGCTGCCACGCTGGATCAATCCGGCCCTGTGGCTCCTGCTGCTCGCGGTCGTCGCCTTCGCCATCGCGCGCGGGCGGCGGCTGGGTCCGCTGGCGGTCGAGCCGCTGCCGGTCCACGTCCGGGCCGGGGAGACGACGCGCAGCCTGGGCCGGCTCTACCGCCGTTCCGGTGACCGCACGCACGCCGCATCGACGCTGCGGCAGGCCGCCCGCACCCGCCTCGCCCGGCGACTTCGGCTGGGGCGCGATGCCACCCCGGAGGCCGTCGTACGCGCCGTCGTCCAGCGCACTGAGCGATCCGATCTCGAGGTCTCCGCGCTGCTCACCGATGCCCCGATCGAGAACGACCAAGACCTGATCACGCTGGCCAACGCGCTGGCGGCCCTTGAGGAAGAGGTACGACACCCATGACCCAATCCGAGACCATCGCCAACGTGTCGCCCGACGGCGCGCGGGAGCGGCTCACCGCGGTCCGGGCCGAGGTCGCCAAGGCGGTCGTCGGGCAGGACGCCGCGGTCTCCGGGCTGCTGGTCGCGCTGGTGTGCGGCGGCCACGTGCTCATGGAGGGCGTACCCGGCACCGCCAAGACTCTGTTGGTGCGGTCGCTGTCAGCGGCGCTCTCGGTCGAGACCCGGCGGGTGCAGTTCACCCCCGATCTGATGCCCGGCGACATCACCGGGTCGATGGTGGTCGAGTCGTCCCACGGCGAGCTCACCTTCCGCGAGGGGCCGGTCTTCACCAACCTGCTCCTGGCCGACGAGATCAACCGCACCCCGCCGAAGACACAGTCGGCGCTGCTCGAGGCGATGGAGGAGGGCCAGGTCTCCGTCGACGGGGTCACCCGCCCGCTGCCGCGCCCGTTCCTGGTGGCCGCGACCCAGAACCCGATCGAGTACGAGGGCGTCTACCCGCTCCCCGAGGCCCAGCTGGACCGGTTCCTGCTGAAGGTCGTCCTCCCGGTGCCCTCGCGTTCCGACGAGGTGCAGATCCTCAACCGGCACGCCTCCGGCTTCGACCCGCGCGACGTCGCCGGTGCCGGGGTCACCGCGGTCGCCTCGGGCGCCGACATCGAGGCCGCCCGGCAGCACGTCTCGACGGTCCAGGTCTCCCCCGAGGTCACCGGCTACATCGTCGACATCGCCCGGGCGACGCGCGAGTCCCCGTCGCTGTCGGCCGGGGTCTCCCCGCGAGGCGCCACCGCGCTGCTCCGCTCCGCGCGTGCCTGGGCCTGGCTCGCGGGCCGCGACTTCGTGACTCCCGACGACGTGAAGTCGCTCGCCCACGCGACCCTCGCCCACCGCCTGGCCCTGCGCCCCGAGGCCGAGCTCGAGGGCGTCCAGGTCTCCCAGGTCCTGAGCTCCGCCATCGGCGCCGTCCCAGTCCCCCGATGACTCGCCGAGAAGTCAGTTTCTGGCGCCGAGAGGTCAGTTTCTGGGCGCGAGACGTCAGTTTCTGGGCGCGAGACGTCAGTTCTTCCGTGTCGAGGCGGCCCTGATGGCGATCACCTGGCGCGTCCCACTGCTCATGCTGGCCGGCATCGTCCCGGTCGTGCTACGCCCGGCCGCGAGCACGGCGGCGGTGTGGATCCTGCTCGTGGTGGTGCTGGTCCTCCTCGACGTGCTCCTGGCGCCCAAGCCGGCGACCCTGGAGATCAGCAGGGTCCCGCTCGGCGGGATCAGGCTGGGCGAGTCGACGACGTCGGAGCTGATGGTCCGCTCCCCCGCCCGCGGCGTCCGGGCGCTGGTGCGCGATGCCTGGCAGCCCACCGCCGGCGCCGGTCACAACCGGCATCGGATCCGGCTCGGTCGCGGCGACAGCACCCGGCTGCGTACGCCGCTGCAGCCGCGGCGCCGCGGAGATCTGCGGGCGTTGGGCGTGACGGTGAGGGCGTACGGGCCCCTGGGTCTGGGCGCCCGGCAGCGCACGTTCCCGGTGGAGGGCTCGGTGCGGGTGCTGCCCGCCTTCGAGTCGCGCAAGCACCTGCCCTCGCGGCTTCAGCGTCTGCGCGAGCTCGACGGTCGGGCCGCGGTCCGTGTGCGCGGGCAGGGGACGGAGTTCGACTCGCTGCGGGAGTACGTCCGCGGCGACGACGTACGCTCCATCGACTGGCGCACCACCGCCCGCTCCCGCACCGTCGTGGTCCGCACCTGGCAGCCGGAGCGGGACCGGCGCGTGGTGCTGGTGCTCGACACCTCCCGCACCTCAGCCGGCCGGATCGAGGGCGCCGGCGGCGGAGTGCCACGGCTCGACTCCGCGATGGATGCCGGGCTCCTGCTCGCCGCCATCGCCTCGCGGGCAGGCGATCGGATCGACTTCATCGCCGGCGACCTGCGCGTACGCTCCCGGGTCCGGCTCGCCGGCCAGCGCGACGTCACCCAGCGGCTGCAGGAGACGATGGCCGACCTCGAGCCGGTCATCGCCGAGGCCGACTGGTCCAACCTCGCCGGCGCGGTCGCCGGCCTCGGCCGCCACCGCGCCCTCGTGGTGCTGCTGACTCCCCTCGACCCGCACGCGATCGAGGAGTCGCTCCTCCCCGTCCTTCCGGTCCTGACCCAGCACCACCGCGTCGTCATCGCTTCCGTCCGCGACCCCGAGCTCGAGGCCACCGCCGCCTCCCGCGACACCCTCGAGGACGTGTACGCCGCGGCCGCCGCCGAACAGACCCTCCGCCGACGCGACCACACCGCCGCCATGCTCCGCACCCTCGGCGTCGACGTCGTCGACGCCGACGCCGAGTCCCTCCCGCCCGCTCTCGCCGACCACTACCTGCAGCTCAAGGCCACCGGTCAGCTCTAAGCCTGGGTGGCGACGCGGTCCTCGAGCAGGCGGTCGTCGATGTCGCCAGTCTCGCCGTGGGAGGCGGCGGCACGGCCGACGATGAAGACGTACGCGAAGAAGGCGAGCTCGGCGAGGATGCCGATGCCGACGCGGGCCCAGGTGGGTAGGGGCGAGGGGGTGACGAAGGCTTCGATGATGCCGGAGATCAGGAGCACGACGATGAGACCGAGGGCGATGCCGGCGGCGGTGCGGCCCTCACGGGCCATCGACTGCCCGCGGGTCAGCGAGCCGGGGTCGATCCAGGACCAGAAGATCCGCAGGCCGACGGCGCCGGCGACGAAGACCGCGGTCAGCTCCAGCAACCCGTGAGGAAGGATCAGGCCCCAGAAGAGGCCACCGCGGTCGTGGCGGTGCATCAGGGTGCCGAGGATCGCCAGGTTGGAGATGTTCTGGAACATCGAGTAGATCACCGGCAGCCCGAGCACACCCAGGGCGATGCAGATGAACGAGACCCAGACGTTGTTGACCCAGACCTGGGTGGCGAACGACGAGGCGGCGTGCTCGCTGTAGTAGCCCTCGATGTCGTGCTCGACCAGCTGCTTGACCTGCTCCGGTCCGAGCAACGACTGCTCGACCTCCGGGTGGCGCAGCAGCCACCAGATCATCACCCCGGTGACGACGATGTTGGCTGCCATCATCCCCAGCCACCACCAGCGCAGCCGGTAGAGCGCGGCCGGGAACCGATGCGTGAAGAACCGCAGGAAACCCGACCAGGTGCTCGTCCGGGTGCCGGTGGTGCGGTTGCGGGCAGCGGCCAGCAGCACCGAGAGATGCTGGACGGCCGTCGGGTCGGGGGCATTGCTTCGTACGACCGAGAGCTGGGTGCTCACCCGCTGATAGAGCTCGACCAGCTCGTCGGCCTGCGCGCCGCTCAGCCGGCGCTCGGCCAGCAGCTGCTCGAGCCTGGTCCGGTCGGCGGCAGTAGCGGCCAGATACGCGTCGAGATCCACGCCCGCAGCGTACGCTGACCGCCATGACCTCCGCGCCGCAATCGCCCGAGCGACGCCCCCAGGAGCAGCGCCCCCAAGAACGGGAACTGCTCACCGACGACGACCTGATCACCGGGGACGCGGTCGCCCTCGATCTGCCGGCCGCCGGGCTGGGGATGAAGCTGCTGTCGGGCCTCATCGACGTGATCGTGGTGATGGCGCTGCTGATCGTGACGCTGTTCGTCTTCATGACCGCCGCTCCTGCGACCGACGAGGCCCTGGCCTGGGCCGCCTACATCGCCGCCACCGCTTCGGTCCTCGTGGTCTTCCCGACGGCCATCGAGACGCTCACCCGCGGCCGCTCGCTCGGCAAGCTCGCGCTCGGCCTCCGTACGGTGCGCGACGACGGCGGGGCGATCAGCTTCCACCATGCGTTCGTACGCGCCCTGATCGGCGTCGTCGAGATCTACGCCACCAGCGGCGCCGCCGCATTCCTCACCGCGATGATCCACCCGCGCGGCAAGCGGCTGGGCGACATCGCGGCCGGGACGTACGCCATCCGCGTGCGGGTGCCGCTGCATCCCCCGGCTCCGATCCAGATGCCTCCGGGGCTCGCGGCCTGGGCCTCCAGGGCGGACGTTGCCACCATCCCGGTCGGCCTGTCCCTGGCGGTGCGACGGTTCCTCTCCGGCGAGGTCGGCACCTACACCGACCCGGTCCGCCGCCACGCCCTCGCCGAGCGTCTGGCGACCCACATGCAGACGTACGTCGCCCCTGGCCCACCTCCGGGCACCCCGCCAGAGGCCTATCTGGCTGCCGTGCTCGCCACCCGCCGCGATCGGGACGCGGCCCGGCTCGCCCGCGACGAGGAGCTCCGGTCGCGGCTCACCGCGCGCTAGGACGTCTTGAGGCGCTTGGCGCTGAGCCCGACCGCCTTCAGCTCCAGCTCGGCCAGCCTCGCCACCACATCGGCGTCGCCGTCCCGCCAGGCCCTGACCGGGTCGTCGCTGATCTTGACCAGCTTGTACAGCGGCTGGGTCGCCATCGCGCGCAGCGCCACCAGATCGGCGGCGGTGCCGGCCTCCAGGAACCGCTGGGTCGAGGTCGCGTTGCGGATGTACCGCCACCGAAGAGGCACGTAGATCATCAGCCACATCAGCACCGGGATGAGCACGACCGCGATCGCCAGCCCGATCGCGATGCTGGAGACGGCCTCGACCTGCGCCTCCCCGGCCGCACGGAGCTGGTCGGCGGCCTTCGCGGCGCCCTCGAACGGGACGGCGATGCCGTCCTTGACCAGCGGCAGGTCATCGACCTTCCCGGCCGCCTCGAGCAGCTTCACGGAGAGCGAGGTGCCGGCGTCGTCCATCTTCTCGCCGGGTACGGCGAGCGCCGAGACCATCTCGTGAACGAATCTGCCGAGAAGGACCCAGCCGGCGATCCACGCCACCGTCAGCAGGTCGGCGAACAGCTGGGCGGCGAGGCGTGGGGGCCTGTCGGCGTACAACTTCATGCCGCTGATCTTCGCGGTTCCGCGCCTACAGATCAGTCACGACACGGGTAGTTCGGGTCAACGTCGGTAGAGCAGGTCGGTGATGACCCGGTCCTTGGCCAGTCCCTTGCGCTCGAACTTGGTCACCGGGCGCTCGCCCCAACGCTCGACGACACCACCGCTCAGCAGCGGCTCGGCGTCGAGGACCTCGACCATCTGCTCGGCGTACTCGACCCAGTCGGTCGCCAGCCGCCAGATCCCGCCGGGCGCCAGCCGCTCCGCGATCATCCGCGCGTTGGTGGGCGTCACCAGGCGCCGCTTGTGGTGGCGGGTCTTGTGCCACGGGTCGGGGAAGAACGTCCAGATCTCGCTGACCGACCCCGGCTCGACCAGGTTCTCGAGCGTCCAGAGCGCGTCGACGCTGCAGAACCGTACGTTCGTCGCGCCCGCGGCGCCCACCCGGGCGAGGCTCTCCGCGACCCCGGGGCGCCACACCTCCAGCGCCAGGATGTTGGCCTCGGGACGGTTGGCCGCCAGCACCGCCGTCGCCTCTCCCACGCCACCGCCGATGTCGACGATCAGGGGCGACTTGCGACCGAACCAGCTCTCCAACGAGAACCCGGGCTCGTCGACCGCCTCGTCCGGGATCACCCACTCCGCCGCGTACGCGTCCCAGGCGCGCTGCTGCTTGGGGTCCAAGCGGCTGCCGCGTCGGGTGTAGGTGAGGACCTCGCGGACTGTGCGGCCGTCGTCCAGGAGCTTTTGGTGGGGGCGTGCGGGTCGTACGCCGTTGTCTGGGTCTGTCACTTCTCTTGCCTTGGTCTCGTGGCGCGCCGAGTCAGCGCGCGTTCGATCGCTTGACCACAGCAAAGGACCCCCTTCGCCTTGCGGCTCCGGGGGCCCTTCACTGTGGATCAGACGATCACTTGATGATCTTCGTGACCC
Source organism: Nocardioides sp. NPDC004968 (assembly GCF_040608935.1). Lineage (NCBI taxonomy): Bacteria > Bacillati > Actinomycetota > Actinomycetes > Propionibacteriales > Nocardioidaceae > Nocardioides > Nocardioides sp. NPDC004968. The sequence continues at coordinate 17,685 of NZ_JBEXJF010000003.1, read as the reverse complement.
GACCCGCGCCGACGGTGCGACCGCCCTCACGGATAGCGAACTTCAGACCCTCGTCCATCGCGATGGGCTGGATGAGCTCGACCGACATCTCGGTGTTGTCACCCGGCATGACCATCTCGGTGCCCTCGGGGAGGGTCACAACGCCGGTCACGTCCGTGGTCCGGAAGTAGAACTGCGGACGGTAGTTGTTGAAGAACGGGGTGTGACGGCCACCCTCCTCCTTCGAGAGGATGTAGACAGAGCCCTCGAAGTTGGTGTGGGGGGTCGTGGTGCCCGGCTTGATGACAACCATGCCGCGCTCGACGTCCTCGCGCTTGGTGCCACGGAGCAGCAGCCCGACGTTCTCGCCGGCCTGGCCCTCGTCGAGCAGCTTGCGGAACATCTCGACGCCGGTGACGGTCGACTTCTGCGAGGTCTCGCGGATGCCGACGATCTCGACCTCCTCACCGACCTTGACGATGCCGCGCTCGATACGACCGGTGATGACGGTGCCACGACCGGTGATCGTGAAGACGTCCTCAACGGGCATCAGGAACGGCTTCTCGGTCTCGCGAGCCGGGGTCGGGATGTAGTCGTCGACGGCCTGCATGAGCTCGGCGACGGAGTCCATCCACTTCTGCTCGCCCTGCAGGGCGGGGTAAGCGGCAACGCGGACGACCGGCAGGTCGTCACCCGGGAACTCGTACTCGCTGAGGAGCTCGCGCACCTCCATCTCGACGAGCTCGATGAGCTCCTCGTCGTCGACCATGTCGCACTTGTTGAGCGCGACGACGATCGACGGCACGCCGACCTGGCGGGCCAGGAGCACGTGCTCCTTGGTCTGCGGCATCGGGCCGTCGGTGGCGGCGACCACGAGGATCGCGCCGTCCATCTGCGCGGCACCGGTGATCATGTTCTTGATGTAGTCCGCGTGACCGGGGCAGTCGACGTGCGCGTAGTGGCGCACCTCGGTCTGGTACTCGATGTGCGCGATCGAGATCGTGATACCCCGCTGGCGCTCCTCGGGGGCCTTGTCGATGTCCTCGAACGCGAACTCCGGGTTCAGGTCCGGGTACTTCGCGTGCAGCACCTTCGAGATCGCCGCGGTAAGGGTGGTCTTACCGTGGTCGATGTGACCGATGGTGCCGATGTTGACGTGCGGCTTCGTCCGCTCGAACTTCGCCTTAGCCACTGTGGGCTCCTCCTGGTGTGATTTTCTTACTGACTCGTACTGAAAGGTGTTGCTGCCGAAGTCCCTGGACGGGCGACCCGAAGGTCACTCGCCACGGGCCTTCTTGATGATCTCGTCGGCGACGTTCGTGGGAACCTCGGCGTACGAGTCGAACTCCATCGAGTACGACGCCTGACCGCTGGTCTTGGACCGCAGGTCACCGACGTACCCGAACATCTCTGAAAGCGGGACGAGAGCCTGGACGACCATGTCGCCGTGGCGCTCCTCCTGCGACGACACCTGGCCGCGGCGGGAGTTGATGTCGCCGATGACGGTGCCGAGGTAGGTGTCGGGGGTCGTCACCTCTACCGCGAACATCGGCTCCAGCAGGACGGCCTTCGCCATCCGCGCGGCCTCCTTGAACGCCTGGTTGCCGGCGATCTTGAAGGCGAGCTCGGAGGAGTCGACGTCGTGGTAGGCGCCGTCCTCGAGCGAGACCTTCACATCGACCATGGGGAAGCCGGCGAGGATGCCGAACTCCATGGCGTCCTGAGCACCCTGGTCGACCGAAGGGATGTACTCCTTCGGCACGCGACCACCGGTGACGTTGTTGGCGAACTCGTAGCCCGCACCGAGGCCGGTCTCCTCGTCGATGTTGGGCTCGACGGAGATGACGACCTTGGCGAACTGACCCGAACCACCGGTCTGCTTCTTGTGGGTGTAGCTGTGGTTCGCGACCTTCTTGCGAAGCGTCTCGCGGTAGGCGACCTGCGGCTTGCCGACGGTGGCCTCGACCTTGAACTCGCGCTTCATCCGGTCGACGAAGACCTCCAGGTGGAGCTCGCCCATACCGGCGATGATCGTCTGGCCGGTCTGCTCGTCGGACTTGACCGTGAAGGTCGGGTCCTCCTCGGTGAGGCGCTGGATCGCGGTGCCGAGCTTCTGCTGGTCGCTCTTGGTCTTCGGCTCGATGGCGACCTCGATCACCGGGGCCGGGAAGCTCATCGACTCGAGCACCACCGGGTGGGTCGGGTCGCACAGGGTGTGACCCGTCTTCGACTCCTTCAGACCCATGACCGCGACGATCTGGCCGGCGCCCACCGAGTTGATCTCCTCACGCTTGTTCGCGTGCATCTGGTAGATCTTGCCGATGCGCTCCTTGCGGCCGTTGATCGGGTTGACCACGGTCGCACCCGCCTCGACCTTGCCGGAGTAGACACGCAGGTAGAACAGCTTGCCCAGGTGCGGGTCGGAGGCGATCTTGAAGACCAGGCCGGAGAACGGCTCGTCGTCGGAAGGCTTCCGGGAGACCTCGACCTCCTCGTCCTTGACGTCGTGGCCGATGATCGACTCGACGTCGAGCGGGGAGGGCAGGTAGTCGACGACCGCGTCGAGCAGGGGCTGGACGCCCTTGTTCTTGAACGCGGTGCCGGTGAGGATCGGGTTGAGCTTGTCGGCCAGAGTCGCGCGACGGATGGCGGCCTTCAGGGTGGGCACGTCGAAGACGTCGCCCTCCTCGAGGTAGACCTCCATGATGTCGTCGTCGGCCTCGGCGAGGGTCTCGACCAGCTTCTCGCGGTATTCCGCAGCCTTGTCGGCGAGGTCGGCCGGGATCTCCTCGATCACGTAGTCCTCGCCCATCGCGGTCTCGCCGCGCCAGACCTTGGCGTGCATCTCGACCAGGTCGACGACGCCGATGAAGTCGGACTCGGCGCCGATCGGCAGCTGCAGCACCAGCGGGGTGGCGTGCAGCTTGTCGACGATGGAGTCGACGACCATGTAGAAGTCGGCACCGGTGCGGTCGAGCTTGTTGACGAAGCACATCCGCGGGACGGCGTACTTGTTCGCCTGACGCCACACGGTCTGCGACTGCGGCTCGACACCGGCGACACCGTCGAAGACGGCGACGGCGCCGTCGAGGACGCGCAGCGAGCGCTCGACCTCAACGGTGAAGTCGACGTGCCCGGGGGTGTCGATGATGTTGATCTGGTGGTCCTTCCACCAGCAGGTCGTCGCGGCGGACGTGATCGTGATGCCGCGCTCCTGCTCCTGCTCCATCCAGTCCATCGTGGCAGCGCCGTCGTGGACCTCACCGATCTTGTACGAGATACCGGTGTAGAACAGGATGCGCTCGGTGGTGGTGGTCTTACCGGCATCGATGTGCGCCATGATGCCGATGTTGCGGACCACATTGAGGTCCGTGGTGATGTCGACGGCCACTGTCTTCAGCGTTCCTTAAAGAGATTGTCTTCGGTCTGGATGGGCGGGGTGCCCACATTGTGCGGCAGACACCCCGCCGTACGTCACCAGCGGTAGTGCGCGAAGGCCTTGTTGGACTCGGCCATCTTGTGGGTGTCCTCACGCTTCTTCACAGCGGCACCGAGGCCGTTGCTCGCGTCGAGGATCTCGTTCATGAGGCGCTCGGCCATCGTCTTCTCACGACGGTCCTGGGCGTAACCGACGAGCCAGCGCAGCGCGAGCGTGGTGCCACGCGTGCCCTTGACCTCGATCGGAACCTGGTAGGTCGCGCCACCGACACGGCGGGACTTGACCTCGATCGCCGGCTTCACGTTGTCCATGGCGCGCTTGAGCGTGACCACGGGGTCGGTGCCGGTCTTCTCACGGCAGCCCTCGAGCGCGGTGTAGACGATGCGCTGGGCGACCTGCTTCTTGCCGTCCTGGAGGACCTTGCTGACGAGCTGGGTTACGAGCTGCGAGCCGTAGACGGGGTCGACGACGAGCGGACGCTTGGGAGCGGGACCCTTACGAGGCATGTCACTTCTCCTTCTTCGCGCCGTAGCGCGAACGGGCCTGCTTGCGGTTCTTGACACCCTGGGTGTCAAGCGTGCCGCGGATGATCTTGTAGCGCACACCGGGGAGGTCCTTCACACGACCGCCGCGGACGAGCACGATGGAGTGCTCCTGAAGGTTGTGACCCACACCCGGGATGTAAGCGGTGACCTCGACGCCGGAGGAGAGGCGCACACGGGCGACCTTCCGGAGGGCGGAGTTCGGCTTCTTCGGGGTGGTGGTGTAGACGCGCGTGCAGACGCCACGGCGCTGCGGCGATCCCTTGAGGGCAGGCGTCTTCGACTTCGTCGCCTTGTCCTCGCGGCCCTTGCGGACCAGCTGGTTGATTGTGGGCACCTCGGTGGTTCCCCTTCTTTTCTGCTCTCACTACGCGGCGCTCTGCCGCGAAGGATCCAATGTTGTGCGTCCAGGTGGTGCGATACCAACTGGTCCCGCCTCGCCCCCGAGGTCGGGCGTGTCGCCCTTACCTCAACGCACACGTTGGCGGATCTTTCGAACCGAATCCCCGTACTGAGGGCGCCGAACCCGGGTCCGAGACCTATCTCTCGAGCTTGTTCCGGGCACGCGCGACGGCCTGGTTGTCCCAGACACGCTTCAGAGGCTACCCGGCGGCTTGAGAGGGGGTCAAAACGGCCCGGATACCACCTCTGAGTGCGGCGAGGACCAGCACCCCCGCAAGCGTACCCAACAGCACCAGAGCGCCACTCGCGTACAGGGTCGTGCGAGCGCCGAAGTGCTCGCCGACGAAGCCGATGAGCGGGGCACCCAGCGGGGTGCCGCCCATCAGAACCGTCATGTAGATCGCCATCACCCGGCCGCGGAACTCCGGGGCCGCCTCGGTCTGCATGGTGGCGTTGCAGGCGTTGAGGGTCGTGATCGTGAAGAAGCCGAGCACCGGCGAGATCAGGGCGAAGAGGGCGTACGTCGGCATCAGCCCGGACACGATGACGGTGAGGCCGAACCCGGTCGCCGCCAGCACGATCAGCTTGAGCGGGATCCGGGTGCGGCGGGCGCCGAGCAGGGCGCCGGAGAGCGAGCCGATGGCCAGGACGGTGCCGAGCAGGCCGTACTCGCTGGCGCCCTTGCCGAACTCCTCGGTCGCCATCAGCGCCGAGGTGATCGGGAAGTTCGCCCCGAAGGTGCCGACGAAGAAGATGATCACCAGGACCATCAGCATCTTGGGCTGCGTACGGATGTAGCCGATGCCCTCGCGCAGCATCCCGCTCCGCCGGGCGACGGGGTCGGGCGAGTGCAGCTCGGCGGTGTTCATCCGCTGCAGCTGGCCGATCACGGCGAGGTAGGAGACGGCGTTGATGAGGATCACCCAGCCGGTCGCCTCGGGGCCGCTCCCCAGAGAGCCGATGAGGAGCCCTGCCAGCGCCGGTCCGATCAGACGGGCGAGGTTGAACGAGGCCGAGTTGAGGCCGACGGCGTTGGTGAGGTCGTCGGGGTGGACCATCTCCGAGACGAACGACTGCCGGCCGGGGCCGTCGAAGGCGGCGCCGGTGCCGAAGAGGAACGCGATCACGTAGACCATCCACACCTCGGCGTGGCCGCTCACCGCCAGCACACCGAGGAGCAACGACATCAGCGCCATCCAGCCCTGGGCCACCTGCAGCAGGCGGCGCTTCGGGAAGCGGTCGGCGATGACCCCGGCGTAGGGGCTGAGCAGGAGGATGGGCAGGAACTGCAGGCCCGTGGTGATACCGAGTGCCGCTCCCCCGCCGCCGAGGCTCAGGACCAACCAGTCCTGGGCGATGCGTTGCATCCAGGTGCCGACGTTGGAGACGACACTGCCGGCTAGGTAGAGGCGGTAGTTGTGGCTGCGCAGGGAACGGAACGTAGGGCTCAACTGGTGGCTATTCTCTCCATGATCGAAGCGGCTGTGCGGAGGGCGGCGAGCTCGTCCGCATCGAGGTCGACGAGCTGCTGGGCGAGCCAGGCGTCCCGGCTGAGCCGGTCCTTGCGTACGGTCCGGCGGCCCTCGTCGGTGATCGAGACCAGCACCTGGCGGCGGTCGGTCTCACCCTGGCGGCGGACGACGTAGCCGCCCTCCTCGAGGAAGTTGACCATCCTGGTCATGCTCGGCGGCTGGACGCGCTCGCGCCCGGCGAGAGCGCCGAGGGTCATCTCGTCGTTGGCGTACAACGCCCCGAGCACCGCCATCGACCCCAGGGAGAGGTCGTTGTCGGGGTGGCGCTCGTTGGCCAGTCGGCGGCGCATCCGCATGACGGAGGTGCGCAGCACCGAGGCGACCTCGGGGATGTCGGAGGCCGCGTCGGGCGCGGAGGCTGGCTGTGCGGTAGGCATGTCGGCAAGCATAACTGCTTACCGGCGCTAACTATTCCGCCAAGAGACGGCGCCCGGGTGAGGGCGCCGTCACAGAGTCAGGACATCGCGGCGAGCATCAGGATGTCGTCGCGGCTGTACGTACGGCCGGGGTGAGCCTCCGCGAGGTGCTCCTGCACCTTCTCGACCAGCTCGTCGTCGGTCTCCGTGCGGAAGTTGGTGCCACAGGGGCAGCGGAGCGAAGCCATCAGGGACCTCCCAGGTCGTCGGGGCCATGCCGAGAAATGCTCGACAGCCCCAGACTATCGCCCACCCAAGGGCCACTAAGGTTGGGAGGCATGAGCGACCAGTACCCCGACGACGACTATTCCGGCACCTACCCGGAGCAGCAGTACGAAGGGTACGACGGCGGCGACTATTACACCGAGGACGGCGGCTACCCCCAGGACTACGGCTACGACGAGCCGCCTGTCGAGGAGCCGGTCCAGGCCGCTCCCGAGCCGAAGATCGAGCTCGTCGACCAGGATGGCATCCGCGCCTTCGAGCTCGCCACCCTCGGCTGGCTGGTCGGGTTCGTCGCCCTGCTCCCCTTCTGGGGCCTGCTCAACGACCGCGGCTGGACCTGGTGGATCTGGACCTGCCTGGCCGCCTTCGGCATCGGCGCGATCGGCATCGAGCTGACCCGGCGCCGCAAGGCCCGCCGGCTGCGCGCCGAGGGCCTCGCCTAGAACCGCTCGGCTAGAAGGCCTCGGCGTCGTCGCTGATCGTGTCGAAGACCGGGTCCGGCAGCGGCTGCGGCTCGTGCTTCTTCGCCAGCCGCACCTCCGAGTGCGCACCACACCCGTGGTTGAGGCTGACCACCTTGCCGTCGTCGTTGGCGTCGCCGTTGGCGCAGACACCGAAGCTCGTGGCCAGGTGGCCGGTCAGCCGGACCAGGAAGCCACAGCTGTGGCACTGGTCGGGGGCTGCCTGCGCGAGCGGCGCCTCGGGGCCGCCGTCACCGGCGTACCACCGCTCGGCGGCGGCGTCGAAGCCGGAGACGGACAGCGTCCGGACACGGCCGAGGCCGAGGTCCTTGGCGACCTCGCGCACCTGAGCCTTCTCGTCGGCGTCGAGCGGGTCGTCACCGAAGGCGTACGTCGGGACCAGCCGCGCGTCGTCGTCCTCGACCGGGAGCAGATCACCGGGCGAGAGGTCGCCCGGCTTGATCCGTTCGCGGTAGGGCACCCAGGCCGGCGCGACGATCGCGGCGTCACCGGGAACGAGGACGACCTCGTTGATGGTCACCGGAGCATCGACACCGAATCCCGGGCCGTCGAGCGAGGGCACGGTGACGAGCGTGACCGACCAGTGCCACCCGACGTAGCCCTTGCGGGTGCAGGCGAACAGGTGGGTCACTACGCCCGGGCCGGCACCCTTCTCGACCACATGGCCGAGATGTTCTCCGACGTCACCGGCTGGCACGTCGGACAGGAGCGCGGCGCGGGCCTCGTCGACGGCAGCGACGGCCGTCGCATCGGCGTACGGGGTCGTGATCACGGACCACATCTTCACCCACATGCGCCTCAGGTGCCACTTCGGGGTCACCTTGCGCCACCACAACCTGAACTTCCGCACAACGCGTGATCCTCCCAGACGTACGCCTCTACTGCACAGTCACGACAGCCCTTGAAATGGCCAACACCCGCCGGAGCGTGGCTACGGCGGGTGTTGGTGACGCTTGGCTACTGAAGAGCGCGCGTGGAGACCATGGAGAGGACGTACTCGACGAGCGAGATCAGCGTCGCCTTGGTCGACTGACGGTCGCGAGCATCACAGGTGACGATCGGGATGTCCGGGCGCAGAGCCAGGGCCTCGCGGATCTGCTCCGGCTTGTAGGCCTGGTTGGCGCCGAAGACGTTGTGGGCCACGACGAACGGCACGTTGCGGGACTCGAAGTAGTCGATCGCGCCGAAGGAGTCGGCGAGGCGACGGGTGTCGATGAGCACCACGGCGCCGATGGCGCCCTGGGTCAGGTCGTCCCACATGAACCAGAAGCGGTTCTGACCGGGGGTGCCGAACAGGTACAGGATCAGGTCGGAGTCGAGGGAGACTCGACCGAAGTCCATGGCGACCGTGGTCGTCTTCTTGTTGGGCACTGCGGAGAGGTCGTCGACGCCGGCGGTCGCCTGCGTCATCACGGCCTCGGTCGTCAGGGGGACGATCTCCGAGACGGAGCCCACGAAGGTCGTCTTACCAACGCCGAACCCGCCGGCGATGACGATCTTCGCAGACATCGTCGCCTGCTTGGAGTCGGTGGTCACTGCATTACTCCTGTCAAAGCTTCCTCAGGCCGGACAGCACGCGCTCGAGGAGAGCGGTGTCCGGGGCGTCCGGGACCTTGCTGGCGTGCACCTGCACCACGCCGCGCTCCGCAAGGTCACCGATCAGGACTCGGGCGACACCCAGGGGCACCCGGATGAGCGCCGCGACCTCAGCGACGGAACGGCTCTCGCGGCAGAGCTCTGCGATCGTCCGCTCCTCGGGCGACCGGACGTAGCCGTCGATCACGTAACGGTCAGTGATCACCAGTGCTTCCATCGGGAAGACGCGCTTGGGTTGCGTGCGGCCACGGGTCAGGGCATAAGGCCTGACCAGCGGCGGCGGTTCGGATGCGTGGTTGCTCACGATCTCGGTCCTAGGGTCGGGGCACTGATCAGGCGCCGGTTCTGGTATCGGGGGTGAGGGCGGTGGCAACACGCGAGATCAACAGCTGCATCTGGTAGCCAACCTGTCCCAGATCGCAGTCGGGGGCGGCGAGGGCAGCAAGGCTGGAACCCTCACCAACCGCCATGAGGACCAGATAGCCACCGTCCATCTCGATGACCATCTGCTGGACATTACCCGCCGCGAAGCACCGAGCTGCTCCTTGGGTAAGACTGGTGAGACCGGAGGCGATCGCCGAGAGCTGGTCGGCCCGGTCCGGGGGGAAGTCGACGGAGCTGGCCATCGGCATGCCATCAGCCGACACCAAGATCGCGTGAGCGATGTCAGGGGTGCGCTGGGTCAGGCTGTCGACAAGCCAGTCCAGTCCTGCGGGGGCCGTTGTCACTGCTGCTCCTCACCTTCGGGGTTGCTTTCCGCATCAGCGGGGTTGTTGCGGGCGCGGCTGACGCCCTTCTGGAAGCTGGACATGCCACGGGTGCGGCGCGCGTCCATGTTACGCGGACCTGATGACGGTGGTGTGACCGCCGGGGCAGCACCTGGGATCAGGTTCTGACCCGGGACACGGACGGGGAGGCCACCCTGGGTGATCGTCGCCGGCTCCTGCTCCTGCAGCTGCTCCAGCTCCTGCGCCCGGCGCCAGCCCTCGTCGCCCGGCGAGGACCAGCTCGTCGGCGTGGTCGGCTCGTCGTCCTGAGCGACCGGTTCGTCGACCGGCTCGCTCGCGGGGGCGGGCGCCGGACGGGGAACGTCGGGCTTGGGTCCCGGACCGGCCTTGGCGGCCGGGGCGATCGGGTCGCTGAGCGGGTCGCCCTTGGTCTCCATCGCCCGGCGCGCGCCGAGCGGGCGACGACGGGTGAACCACTCGGACTGCAGGTCGTCGAAGATCGAGCTGCCCTCGTCGTCGAGGATCGGAACCTCGGTGGTCGAGTCGAGCGGGTTCGGCGAGTTGGTCGGCTCCGGAGCCATCGGGCCCATCGGGCTCGGGGCGATCGCGTCACCGGCCGGACCGAACGGGTCGTCGTCGGGACCGAAGCCCGGCGGCGGCGTACGCGGCGCCGTGCGCTCGTTGGGGCGCTCGAAGGTACGGAACGCGCCCGTGTCGGTGCCGAACGGGCTGCCGCCCTGCATGCCCGGGTCGCGACGCGGCAGCTCGCCGGTCTCGGTGCTCGGGTCGAAGCGACCGTCGGGGAAGCGCGCGGCCAGGTCCTCGGCCTTGCGAACCGGCAGCATGTTGGACAGGAAGTTCTGCTGCTGGCCGCTGGGGCTCTGCTGCGGGGCCGGCGGCTGGTTGGCGCCGAACGGGTCGCCGCCGAACGGGTCTCCCCCGTACTGCGGCTGGCCACCGCTGAACTGCTGCGGCTGCGCCGGGAAGCTGCCCGTACGCGCACCCGGACCCTCGAACCCCGGGTCGCCCGGCATCGGCGGGACACCACCGTATGCGGGCAGCTGGCCCGTCTGCGGGCCGCTCTGACCGAAGCCGTTGTGCTGGCCCGAGTGACCGTTGGCACCCTGCTGCTGGAAGGCCGGCGCACCGCCGTTGGACAGGTTGGGGTGGTTGGACGCACCGGGCGTACGGCTCGGCAGGGCCGGGGGTGCTGCGGCGGAAGCCGCGGGCGCCTCGGGGGCCGGAAGGGCGCCGACCGGCACGTCGTAGGGGTTGCCACCTGCGTACGGCTGGGCGTCGTAGGCGGGCATCCCGTACTGCATCTCGTAGGGAAGCTCGCCGGTGCCCGGGTAGGCGCCGGCCTGCTGGCCGTAGCCGCCCTGCTGGAAGGCGTAGGCGTCGAAGCCCTGCTGCTGGCCCGACGGGGCCTCGGCGTGAGCGCCGACGATCGTGGTGACCGGCATCTCGACGCGCGCGACCACACCGCGGGGGCGGTTGGGAACGAGCTCGATGTAGAGACCGTGACGCGCCGCCAGGCGCGCGACCACGACCAGACCCATCATCCGGGCGACGTCGGCGTCGAGGCCCGTCGCACGGCGCAGCTTCATGTTGGCCGCGTCGAGCTCCTCCGGCGTCATGCCGATTCCGAGGTCCTCGATCTCGACCAGCAGCGGCGCGGCGGGGCCGGCGCGGAAGGTGCGGATCGTGACCGCGGTGTCGGGCGGGGAGAAGTTGGTGGCGTTCTCGATCAGCTCCGCGAGCAGGTGCACGAGGTCACCCGCGATCGCGCCTTCGAACTCGGCGTTCTCGTCGGAGTCGATGTCGACCCGGGCGAACTGCTCGATCTCGGAGGCGGCGGCACGGAGCACGTCGAGGACCGGGACCGGACCACGAGCCGCGTGGCCGATCTCGCCACCGGCGAGAACCAGGAGGGACTCGTCGTTGCGGCGCATTCGGGTGGCGAGGTGATCCAGGCGGAACAGGTTCGCGAGGTCGTCGGGGTCCTGCTCATTGGCCTCGAGCTGGTCGATGAGCTGGAGCTGACGCTCGACGAGGCTCTGCGAACGGCGCGAGAGGTTCATGAACATCTTGTCGACGTTCGTACGCAGCTCGGCCTGCTCGCCCGCCAGCCGGATCGCCTCGACGTGGACCGCGTCGAACGCGTCCGCGACGTCACCGATCTCGTCTCGACGCGCGATGTCCAGAGGCTCCACATGTGTATCCACCGGGCCTTCGGCCTGGTTCATGTAGGCGACTCGCTCGGGCAGGTCGTGGTTGGCCAGGTTGTAGGCCAGACGACGCAGCTGGCTCAGCGGCGACAGGATCGAGCGGGCCGCGACCAGACCGACGGCGAGGGCGAAGATCAGAACACCGAGAACGAGGAGACCGATGACGATGGCGTCGCGGGTCGCGTCGCTCTTGATCTGCTCGACGTCGTCGCTGATCTCCTGCGCGGTCTGGACGATCATCTTCTGCAGGCCACGGATGAACTCCGTGCTGGCCTGGGTGTACTGGTCCGGGGTCATCTTGACCCGGTCCATGCTGCCGCTGGAGATCACCTGGTTGACGACCCGGTGGGCAGGCGCCCCGACCGAGCCCTGGTCGGTGGTCTCGTTGGTCAGCTCGTCGAGCTGCTGCCGGATGTTGTCGGACGTCTTGGCGTAGTAGTCAGCCGTGGACAGACGCCACTTGGCCTCGGCGCGGGCGAGCTCTGCGAACTGTTCGTCGGTGAGAACGTCGGGGTTGACCGCGCCGTCCTTCTCCTTCGCCGCCTTGGCGCCCAGCGCCTGCATCATGATCATGCGCTCGACGCCCATCGCCTCCGAGGCGGGACGTACGTTGCTGATCGCCGAGATCTTGGAGAAGACCTCGTCGTTCTCCAGCGTGGGCATCTGCGCCGAGATCCCGAAGAGGTTGTTCATCACGGTCGTGTAGGCCAGCTGGGCCTCGACCGCGGTGTCCCGCTCCTGGATCTGCGCCCGCAGGTCGTCGATGCCGTTCAGCGCCTGCTGGATCTCGACGATGCTGTTCTCGAGGTCCTTGTCGTCGCCGGCGTCGATCTCCTTCGCCTTGGCGCTCCAAGCCTCGATCGACTCGTCGGTCTTCTGCTGCAGAGGCCGCATGACGACCTCGGGAACACCCGCGAGCGCACCGTCACGCTCGAACAGGATGTTGATCGCGAGTTGGTAGGTGTCAGGCAGTGCCTGGGCGACAGTCTCGGCCTGGCGTGCTTCCGCCTGGGCTGAGAGGGCGCGCGAAATGCTCAACCCGCCGAACACCATCGCCGCGATGGTCGGGATGAGCAGCACGAAGATGAGGCGCGCTCGAATTCCCTGCCAGGGCTTACGTTCCGGACGGTGGGTTGTGCTTGCGTATGGCTCGGCCATTACTCCCTCTCGTGGCCATGTCACATCATTCCCGAGAGGCATGCACCGTCTGTGGCGCATACCCCAGTCCCCCGCCGCGAAGTCTGCTGGCACCCGGGCGTACCTGTCTGCAGTCTTTGGCGACGCAAACTTACGTCATAAGTGGTCTCGATTACCAATGGTGTACGAAATCATTTGCAAATCTATGGAGGGGTAGGCGGAGTATAGGCCCCACCCGCACGAGGGACGACATGGCGAGCCATCCGTGGATGCCGTCGACGCCGGAGAGGGGAATACCTCACGCGTCCCTGGGCGCTGAGGACTAGGCTCTCCCGCGTCGGCCGTCACAGTCGCCGGGCGACGTACGTTCATAGCGCTGATGCGCGAGGAAGGGGCAAGCTGCCGTGCCTACTGGCAAGGTCAAGTGGTTCGACGCCACCAAGGGCTTCGGGTTTCTGTCGCAGGACGACGGTCCGGACGTGTACGTCCACGCCGACGCGCTCCCCGAGGGCGCTGCCAAGACCTTGAAGGCCGGCACCCGGGTGGAGTTCGGCATCGCCCAGGGGCGCCGCGGTGAGCAGGCGCTCTCGGTGACCATTCTGGAGCGCTCCCCGTCCGTCGCCGGGCGCCAGCGTGCCGCCAAGCGCCGCAAGCCCGAGGAGATGGAGCTGATCGTCGAGAACGTGATCAAGCTCCTCGACGACATCCGCGACGGCTACGCCCAGGGCCGCCCGCCCACGCGCGAGCTGGCCAAGAAGGTCTCCCCCGCGCTGCGCCAGATCGCCGACGAGTTCGAGCTCTAGGTCCGCTAGATCCAGCTCAGGTCGGGGATCAGGGTCTGCACGCCGACCACGAGGCCGGCGACGTTCACCGCCAGGAGGACGAGGATCCAGAGCACCGACGGGATGCCGGTCAGACCGGCGAGCTGGTCGGGGTCGGAGCCGCGGCGACCTCGCTCGCCGCGGCCGAGGAGCTCCAGGAGCGGCCTCGGTGAGGCGAGCAGGAGCAGCCAGGTGACCAGCGTGGCGACGATGGTCTGGATGCGGCCGTCGGCGTACCAGCTGATCGCGCCCAGGGCGGCGCCGAGGACCAGCAGGACGACGAGGCCGTAGCCGTTGCGTACCCACAGCAGCAGCACGAGCATCGCCGCCACCAGGAGCCACAGCAGCCCCAGGGCGTGCCCCGCGGCGAGCATGGTCGCGCTCAGCAGGCCCAGGAGCGCCGGGGCGAGATAGCCGGCGGCGAGCATCGCCACCATCCCCGGCCCGGACGGCTTGCCGCGCGAGAGGGTCACGCCCGAGGTGTCGGAGTGGAGCTTGATCCCGGCCAGGCGTCTTCCCACCAGGACCGCGACCACTGCGTGACCGGCCTCGTGGACGACGGTGACGCCGAGACGTACGGTGCGCCAGCTCCCACGCCACACGACCAGCACCAGCGCGACGAGCCCGGCGCCGATCAGCCAAGGCGCTTCGGGGACGGTCTGGGTCGCGGTGATCGTGTCCCAGAACTCCCTCACGCCGCCGCCTCCGTAGCGCAAACGCCAGAATACGAAGGCGACGGCGTGTTGTGCTCGTGGTTCACTCGCTGACGCTCGCTCACTTCGCCGCCTTCTGGTTCATCGATCCGGAGCGGAAGCCCCGTGGGTCGATCTCCGCGGCGGGGAATCCTGCTTCGGTCACTGTCTTGAGCACCTCGTCGGCATGGTGGGGGTCGAGAGGCAGGAGGGTAGCTGACAGCTCCACGGTGGCCTTCTCCCCATGGTCACGCACGCGCAGGTCCACCCTGGCGGCGTCGTGTCCGCGGGCGGCTAGGACGCTGCGTATGCCCTGCTCTGCTCTCTCCACGCGCGCGAGGCGCCTCGGGGTGACCTCGAGGCCATAGGCGATCCGGCTGGAGAGGCAGGCCGCGGCCGGCTTGTCCCAGGTCGGCAGCTCCCAGCGGCGCGAGGCCTCGCGGATCTGCGCCTTGGTCAGCCCCGCGTCCCTGAGCGGGGTGATCGCACCACGCTCGGCGGCCGCACGAATGCCGGGCCGGAGGCCGTTGAGACCCTCGATCGCGTCGTCGGCGTTGGTGCCGGTGGCCACGTGGGCCAGGCCCAGCTCACGGGCCAGCGGCACGAGGATGTCGAGCAGCTCCGCCTTGCAGAAGAAGCAACGGTCGGTGCCGTTGGCCCGGTAGCCCTCCCGCTCCATCTCGTGGGTCTGCGGGGTGATCAGGCGTACGCCGAGGCCCTTCGCGAACTCGGCGGCCGGGTCCCTCTCGGCGATCGGAAGACTGTGCGAATAGCCGGTCGCGGCGGCGACGTTGTCGCTGCCCAGAGCTCTGGCCGCGGCCCCCAGGAGGAAGGCGCTGTCGGCGCCGCCGGAGAAGGCGACCAGCACGCTTCCCCGAGTCTTGAGATCCGCTTCGAGAGCGTTGAGCCGTTGGTCGAGGTCGGACACGCTCCGACCCTATCCACGGACTCCACGCGTGTTCGTGGATCGGCGCCGGGAGACCAGAACCACCAGCAGGACCACGAGCACGATCAGAATGACGACGAGGACGCTCACGACCGCGAGCGTGAGAACCACCGCGGCGAGCGCGGTGCGGGTTGCGTCGTCGCGGTCGGCCCGCATCTCCTTGGCGATCTCCTGGGCGGAGGCGACGAGCACCTCCTGCAGACCGCGCACGAAGTCGTTGCTGGACGCGACGTACGACTCCAGGGTCAGTGCGGTGCCGCCACCGGCGATGACCTCATTGACGGCCTGGTGGGCCGGCACGCCGGTGACGCCCTCCGAGGCCGTGCCGTTGGTCAGCCCGTCGAGCGCCCGACGCTGGTCCGCCGACGACCCCTCATAGAAGGCGGCGAGCGAGCGCCGCAGTCCGGCCTCCGCCTCGGTGAGCGCCATGATCTCGTTGTCGCTGATCTGCTTCTTGCCGGGCGGCTGTGACCTGCCGAGTACAGCCATCATGATCGCGCGCTCCTGGCCCAGCGCCTCCCATGCCTCGGGCATGTGGCCGATCGCCTCGATCGACGAGGCGACCTGGCCATCGCCCGGGTTCGGCAGATCGCCCGCGATGCTGAACAGGTCGTTGGTCAGGGCTGTATATCCCTCCGTCCCCTTGGCGCGATCGTCCTGCATCTGCGTACGCAGCTCGTCGATGCCGTCGACGCCTTCGGCGATCCGGGTGAGCGTCGCGTCGAGTTCCTTGTCGCCGCCGTCGATCTCCTGCGCGCGAGCGCGCCACGCCTGCGCCGACTCATCGGTCATCTGCTGTATCGGCCGGAGCACGACCGGAGGTACGCCGGCCGCCATCGCATCGCGTTCGAATGACAGGTTGGCCGCGAGGTCGAAGGTCTCCGGAAGAGCCTCGGCGAGCGTCACCGTCCGCGCGCTGGGTCCCGCCTGGCTGGTCGCCCGCGAGATGCCCAGATAGCCGAGGACACCTGCCACGATGGCGACGATCACGGCCAGGGCCAGGACGGTCCAGATCGCCCACGCGCCCTTCTTGGCACGCTCGTGGGTCGGGGATTCCAGTGTGTCGGTCATGACGCCCTCTCGGGTCCGGATGAGTGAGGAACCCTAGGGCAGGAGCGGCGCCGCGCGCCCGTGAATTCTGGATAGCGCCCGGGTCCGACCCGGCGTCTGGATAGGGTCTCATCATGGGGGCAGAGCGGGAGGCGTCGGTGGGGTCAGGCCGACGGCAGAGGGGAGTTCTGGGGTCGCTCGTCGAGATCCTGATCATCGCGGTGACCGCGATCCTGCTCGCCGTCATCATCAAGACGTTCCTCGCCCAGGCGTTCTACATCCCCTCCGAGTCGATGCAGCCCGGGCTGGATGTCAACGACCGCGTCCTGGTGGAGAAGCCGTCCTACTGGATGGGCGGCACGCCCGAGCGAGGCGACGTCGTCGTCTTCACCGATCCCGGCGGCTGGCTCTCCGCCAACCAGATCGCACCTGCCCCTACCGGCTTCAGGGCCGTGCTCGCCAAGATCGGGCTCTACCCGACCGGCGACCACCTGGTGAAGCGGGTCATCGGCGTCGCGGGCGACACCGTGGAGTGCTGCGAGTCGGGCCGCGTCGTCGTCAATGGCACGCCCTTGGACGCGTCGTCCTTCATCGCTCCTGCCGACACCTGCGACGGCCCGATGGCGCAGGACAACGGGTCGTACGTCAAGGGCGGCTGCCGAGGCTGGAAGGCAGTCGTCCCCGAGGGCCGGATCTTCGTGATGGGTGACAACCGCGCCAACTCCGCCGACTCGTCCTTCCATCTGTGCAGCCCCGAACGCCAGGAGTCAGGGGACGAGGCCTGCTCGAACGCCTTCGTACCCGTCTCCGACGTCGTCGGCCGCGTCGCCGTCGTCTTCTGGCCCACCGACCGCTTCGGCGTCGAGCACCGCCCGGAGACCTTCGACTCCGTCGACTGACCTCGCCGAGGCGTCACGCGCGTCGGCCGAGACGTCAACGGTGTGACGTCTCGGCCGGCGCGGGTGACCTTTCGGCGGTCAGGCCTCGCGAACCACATCCATGGTGCGGTCGCCGAACTTGACCTTGTCGCCGTCGACGAGAGCCGCGGGGCGGCGGGCGCCGAGGGCTCGTGCGGCACCCTGGCGGATCAGGGTGGTGCCGTTGGTGGAGCCGCGGTCCATGACCACGAGGGTGCCGTCGGCCGCGATCTGGAACTGAGCGTGGGTCTTGGACAGGGACATGTCGCTCGAGGAGAGGGCTACCCGGTGGGCGACCTCCTCGCCCGGACGCGGCTCGGGGCCGCGACCGACGATGGCGAGACCCTCGACCACGAAGCTCTGACCGGTGTCGAACGTGACCCTCCAGCGAGCCGTCGCCGCGGGCTGCGGAGCAGGCACGGGAGGCGGCGGAGGGGCAGGCTGCGCTACCGCTTGCGCTGCCGCTTGCGCTGCCGAAGCGACCGGCGGCGCGGGCGGCCCGGCGACCGTTCACGGCATGCTAGCGGACTATCGTACGGGCTGAGCGTCGATG